>NZ_JAILGZ010000027.1 GCF_024696245.1 Treponema sp. | reverse complement strand
AAGAACCATGTAACTGATTCGTATTGTAGAAGTAAGTGACTTAGAAAAAGTGTTCATGTAAATTACTTTTTCAAATGCATCAATACTCTGCAAAGAAGGAACAGGTTTTCCATTCAGACGGAATTCACTGTCGTAATCATCTTCAATTATATAACGGCCTTTTTTTGCATTAGCCCAGGCCAGCATTTCGTAACGGCGGCTTACCGGCATTGTGATTCCTGTAGGAAAATGGTGGGTAGGACTTATATGAGCAACATCAGCCTTACTTGCATTCAGTTCTTCCACATTCATTCCCATATTATCAAGATTTACATAGCAGCACTTTACATCATTACTTTTATAAATCGAAGACAGTTTTTTATAACCTGGATTTTCTATGGCAAATATTTTTTCTTTTCCCAAAAGCTTAATCAAAAGACTGTAAAGGTATTCTGTTCCAGCACCAACAATAACCTGGTCAGGGTCCACATTCATCCCGCGGAATGAATAAAGATGACCGGCAATAGCCTGCCTCAATTCTGCAACACCTTCACAGGGAGACTGAGTAAGCAGCTCCTTTTCCCTTAAAGAAATTGTCTGTCTCATAAGTTTTGCCCAGACCGAAAAAGGAAAATCTGAACTTTCAGTATGGTTTGAAGAAAAACTGAATTTAATATCCTGAATGTTTTTTTCTTTTACAATGTTGAGTTTTTTAGAAACCAGCAGAGGAGAAATTTTAAGCCCGCTTATATCACTGATAAAATATCCCCTCTTTGGGAGAGCGTACATGTAGCCTTCACTTATCAACTGGTCATATGCATTTTCAACTGTAATGGTACTTACCCCCAGGTTTTCTGCCAGGGATCTTTTTGAAGGCATCTTCTCATTACTCTTTAATTTACCGCAGGTTATGTCATTTCTAATACATTCATACAGATGCTGATACAAAGGTTTATCGATATCAGACATGTCATAAGTAAGCATACTGCCCTCCTGAACTGGCATTAAATTATTTATCATTTTGGACATTTTAATAATACCAGTATTTTTATAACTTAAACACAATTATTGAGACAGTCAAGCACTAACATTGGGATTATTTACAAAAAAAGGAGAAGATAAGATGGAAGACAATCAGATTGAACTTAACAGAGGTCTGGCACAGATGCTTAAAGGTGGAGTAATCATGGACGTTACCACACCGGAACAGGCAAAGATTGCAGAAGAAGCAGGTGCATGTGCAGTTATGGCACTGGAAAGAATTCCTGCAGACATCAGGGCAGCTGGCGGCGTTTCCAGAATGAGTGACCCTAAAATGATTAAAAGCATTCAGAATGCAGTTTCAATTCCTGTAATGGCAAAATGCAGAATCGGTCACTTTGCAGAAGCTCAGATTCTTCAGGCCATCGACATTGACTACATTGATGAATCAGAAGTCCTCTCCCCTGCTGACGATGTTTATCACATTAACAAGCGTGAATTTAAAGTTCCATTTGTTTGTGGTGCCAGGGATTTGGGAGAAGCATTAAGACGTATTAACGAAGGTGCTTCCATGATTCGTACAAAAGGTGAACCAGGAACAGGAGATGTTGTTCAGGCTGTAAGGCACATGAGAAAAATGAATGAAGAAATCGCAAGGATAACTTCCCTTCGCCAGGATGAACTTTTTGAAGCCGCTAAAGAACTTCGTGTTCCTTATGATCTTGTTGAATGGGTACACCAGAACAAAAAACTGCCTGTTGTAAATTTTGCAGCCGGTGGAGTTGCTACCCCTGCAGACGCCGCACTTATGATGCAGCTTGGAGCAGAAGGAGTATTTGTCGGTTCAGGAATCTTTAAATCAGGCAATCCAGAAAAAAGAGCCCGTGCAATAGTTCAGGCTGTAACAAACTTTACTGATGCAAAACTCATCGCTGAACTTTCTGAAGACTTAGGTCCGGCAATGGTTGGAATCAACGAAAACGAAATCAAGCTTATTATGGAAGAGCGTGGAATATAATCGGAGCAGATAAATGAAAAACATTGGTATTCTTTCACTTCAGGGTGCTTTCATTGAACACAAAAAAATCCTCACTGAACTTGGCTGCAATTGTATTGAACTAAGACAGAAAAAAGATTTATCAAATCTGGACGGAATTGTTCTCCCTGGTGGAGAAAGCACAGTTCAAGGAAAACTCCTTAAAGACCTGGGAATGTTCCAGCCCCTTAAGGACCTCATCCAGGAAGGAATACCTGTTTTGGCAACCTGTGCAGGACTAATACTTTTAGCCCGGCACATTCAGGATGACAGCACCACACACTTTGCAACACTGCCTGTAACCGTAAAAAGAAATGCTTACGGCCGTCAGACAGGCAGCTTTAAAACCATCCAGGACTTTAAGAATCTTGGCAGCACGGAAATGACATTTATCCGCGCCCCTTCAATCGAAGAAGTCCAGGACCAGGTTGCCATCCTTGCCAGCTACAATAACAAACCTGTAGCCGTTCAATACAAAAAGCAGCTTGCCCTGGCCTTTCACCCTGAACTGGATGCCGACAAAAAAATCCACCGCTACTTCATTGATATGCTGTAGGGGGAATGATGAATATTAGAATATCTTCTCTTCCCATGTTTATTCTTCCAGCAAATTTCTAATTATACTAATTGACGAATTTACATAAGGCACAGCATCAAATTCATCAAGAATCAGAGCCTTTCCATTTTTACATATATTAAGAAGGATTAAGATTGGTATTCTTTCACTTCAGGGTGCTTTCATTGAACACAAAAAAATCCTCACTGAACTTGGCTGCAGCGGCTCTTTTGTCAGTTCCATTCTGAAGTTCTGATTTATAAAGATACCAGTCATCAGGATAACTTAAAATCTGAACCAGGATTCCTCTGGCTTTTGCAGACATGCGTTCATCCCGAAGGATGACATTTGAAATACAGGTGTAATTCCTTTTATGGGAATCACGAATAAAGTTTATGTTTCCCCGCATATAGATTTTTGCGCCGGAAATAAAAAAGCCCGGCGCTTTCCTAAAATGCAATCCGCCGAAAGCTCCGCTTGGGAAGCTGTTCGGAAAGGATTGTAATTTAGTTCCACGCCAGGCCATCAGTGATGTACTGGAAGTGACTCCTTTGTCTGAAACTCAGATTCGGAAGATTATTGTTTAATAAAGGTTTATTTCCAGATTTGGTCCAGATCCATTTGTCCGCCGATTACTCTCATGACATTTACTATATGATTTTCTTCATCAACCATATAGAACACAAGATACTTATCGACAGGAAAATATCTTAAACCTCGGCTATGCCATGGCTCTTTAGGATATTTTCTAAAAGCATTAGGCAAAGTATCAAGATGTGTAATTTCTTCCTGGATGCGTGACAATTGTGCTTCTGCATTTATGATAGATTCCTTTACATAAGCAATATAATCATAATGGTTCTGCATATCCTCAATCGCTTCAGGAGCAACTATAACTTTATAAGTCAATTATCTAGCTCTCTTGATTTTTGCAAAAGCTTCTTCCACAGGGACTCCTTCTCCACGCTGGATGCTCTGATAAGCTTTTTCCATTTCCTGATTAAACTGTTCTTCAGTCATTTCAGAAATATTCAAAGGCTTATTGGAAGGAAGCTGGGC
>NZ_JAILGZ010000106.1 GCF_024696245.1 Treponema sp. | reverse complement strand
CTTCAATGCATTCTATGTCTGTTACAGTTCCATCAACAAACTCTGCTCCGAGCTTGTCCGCATGTTCTCTGAACTTCATTCCGAGATCAAATCCATTCACTTATTTCTTATGCTATGGATGGTGCCCAGACTCTTACTGTTACAACTCCACAGGAACTTCTTTTAGCTCAGGGCGGTTGTATGACAGCTCTGGCAGCAGCCACAAGTTCCATGGGACCGGCTTCCCTTCTTGCTTTAACAATCAATTCAAGATTTAAAATTTCCCGCTCCCTTACTTCTACAATTCTTTTCCCTTATGTAATTGAAGATGGAGCTAAATTTAAAAGTGACAAGCTTGCAGTTCTTGCAAAAATCCTCAGGGCAGCACCAGAAGATGCTGACGATGCAAAAGCAGCAGCCTTATTTGCAGATTATATCCGCCAGCATATAGCTAAAATGAATATTCCGGCACGTTTAAAGGAACTTTCCCTTGGTATTGAACAGCTTTCCCTTGCAGCAGAAGATGCAGGAGAAACAGACCTTATAAATGCCCTTCCTAGAAGCATGTCCAGTGATGATTTATTTGAACTTATAAAGCAGGCATACTAAATGATTCACCCAGGAAAACTTAATCAGCTTAAGGCAGGCCAGAAAAGAAGAAAGCTTGCCCTTACCTTTGGCGAACTGGAAAGAGATATTGCCGGAATTGCCGAAGGTGGAACCGCATATAACTTTACCCAGATGCCAAGAAGTGAATACGTTAAAACCGTAACAAAAATCCTTCTTGAAGACCCAAAACTCAGTCCGGAAAATGCCCGCCAGCTTACAGAACTTCTTAATCAGGAACCTTTTGATGAACGAAGAACCTGTAACAAGGCAAGAAACATTCTTTTAGCAATAATAGGAACATTCCCTGCTGAATGGGATCTGGTAATAGCACCTCATGCCCAGGAAAAAATCAGTGTGGAAGAAAGAAAATTCTTTAAGGGAATGTGTGTATACGCAGAAGATATACGCTCACCTTTTAATGTAGGTTCTATTTTCCGTACTGCAGAAGCTATGGGCTGTGAAAAAGTTTATATTTCACCTAACTGTACTGATCCACAACAGACTAAAGCCATAAGGTCGGGAATGGGATGTATAGAAACCCTTGGTTATACCAGAGCTTCATTGGACAAGCTGCCGGATGACAAACCAATATTTGTACTTGAAACAGGAGGAACTCCCCTTAATGAGTTTAAATTTCCAAAAGAGGGAATTGTAATTATTGGTTCAGAAGAACTGGGAGTAAGCCCGGAAGCTCTTAAAAAGGCAAATGCTGGTATTGTTTCCATACCAATGACAGGATTAAAGGCATCATTAAACGTAGGTGTTGCTTTTGGAATCTTAATGCAGGCCTGGGTTGATTCCCTTACTCGCGGGTAAATGATTTTTTAAGACGGTCAGATATTCCTTCAAACTGTTCTTTATTAATAATCTTAAACATAGCAAGAACATTTGGATTTATCTGTTCGTATTCAATTATTTCATCTCCATATTTAACGAACATATCTGCAAGATAAATAAGGGATGTAATCTTTTTAAATTCTTCTGGTGCTGAATCAGGATCATGGTGATAGCGTACAACATTAACAATTACAGGTGGGAAATTCCACTTTTCTGCAATTAAGGAACCTACTTCTCCATGATTTACACCGGCAACCATACTTTCAAATAAAGAAACAGAAACATTTCTTTTATCACACATTACCTTTATCTTTTCCAGAATATCCGGATGGGCTGCTTCAAACACAATTTTACCCATATCGTGAAGAAGACCACATACATAAGAATCTTCTATACAAACCCTGTCACCGCCGGCAAAGTTTCTTGCAAGATTATAGGCATAAAAGGCAACTTTGTATGAATGATCCCACATATGCTTATCATCAGCTGTAGTCATAAGATTCTGTATGGAACCAATACTAAAGAGTAAGTTTCTGATTCCCCTGAGACCTACAATTTTTACTGCATCACCTATTGAATGACATGGGGAATAAAGTGAAAAGGCTGCTGAATTAACAAGCTTAAGAAGTTCCGCAGTCAAAGAAACGTCACTGGAAATCTGAAGGGCAATATCACTTAACTTACTCTTAGGATCACTAATAAGGGAATTAATCTTAGTAATATTCTCCGGAAATTCAGGGAGACCTTTAATAATATCTACAAAGTCTTTAGAAAGGTCAGCTACATCATTATTGAATTTCTGGCTGAATGGAAGAATAAGTCTTGTAAGGGTTTCTCCATTTTCGCTTAATACCTGAAAATTCTCTTCAGTCATACCAATTCTACGGAGAATAAGAATCATAATTACAAGACCAAGGCCAGCCCCTTCTGAATCATCAAGAAGCTGTGTCATACCCTGTTCAACAGAATCATACTGCTGAGCCCTGGTAATCTTATCATGTATACGCTTGTATTCAAAAACGGCAAGCTCTGATTTATTACGGATTTCTATTTTTATCTTTTTATTACGGGTCTGAAGACTTATTTTTACGTAAAGACCGGCCTTTCTCTGAAGGTCCATATAATAACGAATATTGTTTAAAGTATCAGTCTTAAAGTTTTTCATTCCTTCGTCGTACTGATCTTTATCCATTATATTAAGTTTTTTCTGATTAAAATAAATACGTTTGGTGTTAGCTTTTTTGGCGTTGTTAACCAGCTCTTTTAAACAATAAGAGAGGCCTTCAAACATCTGTTCCTGATTCAATTCCTTTAAAAAAACTTTTAACACGTCTTCAATGTAAACCAACATTTCCTGAGGAAGTGTATAAGTTGTTATAGTTAGAGGAATACCAGCCTGAATAGCAGTTTTTATTTTATTCTCATCAACTTTAATTCGCTTTTGAATCATACTCAGACCTTCAGTTTACCACACTTAAACCTTAAAGTGAAGTCTACTATATAAAGGTTATAATGAACTAACTTGTTCTTAACAAAAGATTATAAGCCCGTAGGAATGTCTATAAATACTGTTTCCAGCCCCAGTTCTTTTTCTACCTTTTCTTTAATCAGATTTACACCTACAGTTTCTGTCTGATAATGACCACCAGCTATAAGGTTAATACCACATTCCTTTACATAATAGAACTGTTCGTGGCCAACCTCTCCGGTAATATAAGCGTCAAGTTTTTCTGCAACAGCCTGCTCTACATCTTCTCCTGCACCGCCGGAAATAACCCCTACACTTTTAATAAGCTTTTTTCCAAAAGAAAGAATATGTAAAGGTTTCTCTCCCGGATTAAGGGCTTTTTCTGCCAGCTCTTCAACAGTTAAAGGTTTTTCCAGCTGCCCCTTGCATCCTATAGGCATGCCCCGCCAGAAACCAAAAGGCTCAGGATTTTTAAGACCAATTCTTGCAGCAAGACCATAATTATTTCCGTAAGGATTATTGGCATCTAAAGGAATATGGCAGGCATAAAGGGCAAGATCATTTTTCATAAAAGCATTTACCCTTTTATAAAAATTACCATTAAGAACCTCACAGCCACCCCAGAAAAGTCCATGATGAACAAATAAAAGCTGGGCTCCTTCCTCATGGGCTTTTAATGCAGTAGCTTCACAGGCATCAACGGCAAAGGCTATTTTTGTAACAGGAGTTTCATCAGGTTTCTGATTCTGAATCTGAATGCCATTTCTTGAAGGATCAGATGTAAAATTCTCAGGATGTAAAAAGCTTCTAAAATAATTGTCCAGTTCATTTAATGTCATACTTCTCTCCTTATATATTTACTTTTACAAATAAAGCTTATGCAAAGATTTTTGCTGTATATTCCAAAGAAAAAATACCATTCGTTAGTTTACAAAGATTCAGTCCGCAGTTAGGAATCTTAGTTTTAGCAAAATCATTTACAGACCATTCCAGCATCTGTTTAAGAAGACCTCTTACAACACCACCGTGGCATACAATTAAAAGGTTGTAATTCTCTGCCTTTTCTGCAGGAAGCTCTTTTTCTAGCTGACGAACGGTCGTTAGAAAATCATCCAATCTGCCAAAAAAGTCTTCATAGGACTCGGCACCCATTTCTGCATGGTAGTTTTCCGGAGCAAAAAACCAGTTTCTAAGGTTAATAAAACGGTCGTTAGTCTTAATTTCCTCAAAAGTATGGCCTTCTCCGTCTCCAAAACAGAATTCTATAATGCGGGAATCTTCCGACAATGGAGCTTTTGAATAAACATTCATTAGTTCAGCAGTTTTTTTAGCCCTGATTAAAGGACTTGTTAAAATCTTATCAAAAACAATACCGCTTTCATGAACAGCCTTGGATGTTTTAGCTGCAAGATCTATTCCATTCTGATTAAGGGGAATATCTGTTCTGCCCTGAAGACGCTTAATAGTATTCCAGTCAGTTTCACCATGTCTCATAAAATATACATTCATGGCCCTATTCTATCAAAAATTACCATGATATTCACCTGAAATTTAGACTACCGTTCGTTAATTAGACAGACTTAGCTTTTAGGTATAAACTATCCTTCCTTAAGGAAAACTTTATATGGACGACGACGAATATTACGAAAAAATGAGAAGACATAACTTAAACAGAGACATGAGCTGGCTTCCTAAGAAAAATAAAAAAGCTGACTATTCTAAATGGAGAGTCCATGAAGGCCGGGAAGATGCAGAAATGCTCCTGGAAAAAAATACACAAGATGATGAGGAAGAAAAATGATTACTTTAATTTGCGGAAGCATGTATTCCGGTAAATCAACAACACTTTTAATGAAAATTCAGAGGGCGATTTACGGAAGAAAAAAGGCAGTCCTTATCAGAGCAAAAATTGACAACAGAGGGTATTTTACTCATTCCCTGGGAAACGAAGAACTCCGTCAATTTGTAGAAAACAAAAAGCTTACAGTACTTGAGATAAATGAATTTACAGAAGAAAAGGTTAAGGAAATCTGTGAATTTTTTGATTCAATCTTTATTGATGAATTCTTTATGATTAAAAACTGTGCCCTTCTTGCAAAAAAAAGCCTGCCTTCCAATGATGTTTATTTTGCAGGACTTATTGCAACTTCCGAAAACCAGGTATTTTCAGAAGTAATAGATATTCTTCCTTATTGTGACGAAATATTAAAACTTAACGGTGTTTGTATGGAATGCGGTTCACAGCTGGGTAATTATTCCCTTTATACTGGGGGAACAAAAACCCAGACTATTGAAGTTGGTGATATTAATAAATACAAATGTGTCTGCAAGGAGTGTTACTTAAAAATTAACGGCAAACTATAATCTTTGCCCCTATTTCTTTTTTTTAGCATCATTCCAATGACGGCACATATCTTCAAGGGTAATATCTTTACCCTTTTTTTCTGCCTTATTAATTTCTTTTTCTACAGCCCTGAACCTTTTGCTGAATTTTCTGTTTGCATGATCAAGGGCAATCATTGGATCTACCCCCAGCATTCTTGAATAATTAACAAGTGCCAGGAATGAATCTCCAATTTCTTCTTCAAGATTAAGCTGGGCTTCTTCCAGTTTTTTATTAGAAGAACTTACAGTAAAAGGTATCTCTGCAGAACTTTTCTTAACCCCTTCAACTGAATTTACTGCATCCTGTATTTCATTCAGCTCTTCCTTAAGCTTTGCTTTTGCTTCATCAGCATTTTTCCAGGTAAAGCCTTTCTTTGCTGCTTTAGACACATATTTATAAGCCTTAAGTAAAGGAGGAAAATCTTCCGGCACGCTGTCGAGAACACTTTCTCCTTTACGGCCTTCAATATTTTCTTTGATTCTGTCCCACTGACTTAAAACAGTTTTACTGTCTTTTACAGCTCCTGTCATTTCTGAAAAACCTTCGCTGTCCTTAAAAACATGGGGATGACGGCGGATAAGTTTTTCAGAAACCATTTCTATAATCTGACTAAGGGTAAATTCTTCTGATTTTTCAAAAGTACTTGCCATAAGCATAACGTTAAAAAGAACATCCCCCAGTTCTTCCTTTACGTGGGGAGCATCTTTACTGGTAACTGCATCACTTACTTCAAATGATTCCTCAATCAAATCCCTTCTTAAAGAAAGAGCTGTCTGATCCTTATCCCAGGGACAACCATTCTCTGAAGTCAAAGTATTAGTAATTTCATAAAGTTTTTTAAAAGCTTCGGCTGTTTTATTTTCGTTATCTGTCATTTTTTTTCCTTACTTCTTTAATGTAACACCATTCTTTTTAATTGCAACCGGATACTGTTCAACATAAGCAATTCTTCCATCGAGAATACCAAGCTTTACGATTTCACTGTCTGTACCGCCCCGCATTCCTTCCATTCCGTTAAACAAAAAGTTTCCCATGGAAAAAACAATCAGACTGTTTCCGTGCCATTCTGTTGGCTGAAGAACATGAGGATGACTTCCAAAAACAACATCGGCTCCACTGTCACATAAGTCTTCATAATATTGGCGCTGGGATTTTGTTGGAGTAAATCTGTATTCCTCTCCACCGTGAATATTTACAATTACAAAGTAACCTGCATCTTTTTCTGCCTTTACAAGTTCCAGAAGTTCATCGCTCTTCCATAAAATACCGGCCCGGGTTTCTGTAGCAGTAGCAGTTTTTTCTCCGTTAAAGCCTGACTGTTCCACAGGAAAAGCACCGCAGGAAATTACAGCCACTGGCAGCCCCTTTATAGTTTTATGATAAAATTTTTTTGCTTCCTCTTCGTTATATCCAATTCCACTGGAGGGAATCTCATATTCCTTAAAAGCTGCCAGGGTATCTTTAAATCCTGTTTCACCATAATCATAACAGTGATTGTTTGTCTGCATTAAATAATCAAATCCGGCATCCATTAACTTTGGAAGCACAGCCTTCTTAAATTTAAAAGTATAAGTCTTAATTGCATTTTTCCAGGATTCAGTTACTACACCTTCAAGGTTACCAATAGAAAAATCTGCTCCCTGTAAAATTGGCAGAGTGTCATCAAAAACTTTAGTCAGTCCATCTTCATCATCAATAAGAATTTCCTGAATACCTCTGGCAACCATAATGTCACCAACACTGGCAATTGTAATCAGTTCACTTTTTTCTTTAAGTTCCTCAGAAACAAAAGTCTTTTTACAATAGTCATCAATTACTTTTTCAAAATCCCGATTAAAAACTGTTGCTAAAACCCCTTTCTTAAAAAGAAGTTTATACTCAGGATTATCAGCATACAAATTATCTACAGGAAGAGCCCTACTTCCCTGAGGAATATTTGCAGCATCAGTTATACTTACAGATAAATCTGCTTCGATTAAAGAATTACCGTTTTTAAAATCAGCAGGAAGTGATGGCAGATAACTCTTACTTTCAAGCTCATAAAATTTCTGATGAACTTCATACTTCTGTTTTTCTAAACCTGTTTCTATATAAGAGCTAAGCTCTGCAGCCACACGAATCTTTTTTCCAAAAAAACTTTCCTTATAAGAATTAAGGCAGGAAGCTTTTACAAAAGTCAGCTTTGTTTTTTCAGAAAGTTTTGGTGCTTTTTCCACAAAATTTTCATAAAGTTCATCACTTACTACAATAAGATTAACTTCTGTCCTGAATGTATGAATTGCAAAAATAATCATAAATAATGCAAAACAAAAAGCAGCAGCCAGTAAAATAATATTCAATTTTGTAAGCTGAAATTTTTTAAAATTCATCACTTTTTCTCCATATTATATAGTCCATGATCAGGTCCTTAAATTGACTCAATTATAGTTTGCAAAGAAAAGTCCTTCAATGGACAAATAAAAACACAGCTTTTCCAGAATTTATAAATATGCAGAAAAATGTATAAATATACAGTCATACTACTAGCATAAAGAAGTCTTTTCTGTTATAGTTTTATTCCAATATGAAGACGATAAAGATTACAAATGTAGCGTTTCTCAACATTGGAAATCACAGTTTTCATTTTTATTATTATTGAATTTTCAGGCGAGTTTCTTTTTTGGAACTCGCTTTTTTTATATTTTAATACCCGTAAGGACAGTCCGGCTGCCAGTCAGGTATTACAGAATTAAACAGGTTTTAGTAAGGAGTTACATATGAAGAGAGAAGACATTAACAAGGTCTTGATTATTGGATCGGGACCGATTGTTATTGGACAGGCATGTGAATTTGACTATTCAGGAACACAGGCTTGTAAAGCATTAAGAGAACAGGGTTACAAAATTGTACTTGTAAACTCAAACCCGGCAACTATCATGACAGATCCTGTTATGGCAGATGCAACTTATATCGAACCACTTAACGTTGAACGTCTTTCTCAAATAATTGAAAAGGAACGACCGGATGCCCTTCTTCCAAACCTTGGAGGACAGACAGGACTTAACATGGCTATGGAATTAAACAAGGCCGGTGTTCTTGATAAATATGGCGTACAGGTAATCGGTGTAAACCTCGATGCAATTGAACGTGGTGAAGACCGCGAAATCTTTAAGGAAACAATGCAGAAGCTTGGAATCGATACACCTCGTTCTGGAATCTGTCACACTATCGAAGGTGCAGAAAAAATTGCTGAAGAAATCGGATTCCCACTTGTAGTTCGTCCTGCTTACACAATGGGTGGACAGGGTGGCGGTTTCTGCTACAACGTAGAAGAACTTCGCACTATTGTTGGAAACGGTCTTGATCTTTCTATGACCCACCAGTGTTTGATTGAAGAATCTATCCTCGGATGGGAAGAACTTGAAGTAGAAGTTGTTCGTGATTCTAAAAATCAGATGATTGCTATTTGTTTTATTGAAAACATTGATGCAGTAGGTGTTCACACAGGAGACTCTTTCTGTTCAGCTCCATTCATGACAATTGATAAAGAACTTGAAGAAAAGCTCAAGAGCATGGCATTTAAGATTGTTAAATCAATTGGTGTTATCGGTGGAACTAACGTTCAGTTTGCCCACAATCCTAAAACTGGCCGCGTAGTTATTATTGAAATTAACCCACGTACATCACGTTCATCTGCCCTTGCTTCTAAGGCTACAGGTTTCCCAATTGCCCTTATCTCTGCAAAACTTGCATCAGGAATGACACTGGATGAAATCCCATACTGGCGTGACGGTACTCTTGATAAATATACACCAGGTGGAGCTCCAGACGGTGATTACGTTGTTCTTAAATTTGCACGCTGGGCATTTGAAAAATTCCGCGGTGTAGAAGATTCACTTGGAACATCAATGAAGGCTGTTGGTGAAGTTATGTCCATCGGTAAAACTTTCAAGGAAACTTTCCAGAAAGCAATCCGTGGTCTTGAAAACGGCCGCTCAGGTCTTGGTTTTGCAAAAGACTTTAACCGCAAATCAGCAGATGAACTTTGCGAAATGCTCAAGACAGCTTCCAGCGAAAGATACTTCCAGCTTTATGAAGCAATCCGTAAGGGTGTTTCCCTTGATAAACTTCATGACATTACTTACGTTAAGATGTACTTCCTTGAACAGATGAAGGAACTTGTAGACCTTGAAGAAGAAATGCTTAAGAACCCTGGACGTGTTCCTGAAGACAAGCTCTTAATTCAGGCTAAGAAAGACGGATTCAGCGATAAATATCTTTCAAAGATTCTTAAAGTTGCAGAAAAAGATATTCGTGCCCGCCGCAATGAACTTGGAATAAAAGAAGCATGGCTTGCAGTTCCTGTATCAGGCGTTAAAAATGCAAACTACTATTATTCAACATACAATGCAGAAGACAAATCTGTTGCTACAACAAATCCTAAAAAGATTATGATTTTAGGCGGTGGTCCTAACAGAATCGGTCAGGGTATTGAATTTGACTACTGCTGCTGTCATGCCGCTATGCAGCTTAAAGAAATGGGTTATGAAACAATTATTGTTAACTGTAACCCTGAAACAGTTTCTACAGACTATGACACTTCTGACAAACTTTACTTTGAACCAGTTACTACAGAAGACGTTCTTCAGATTTACGAAAAAGAAAAGCCTTATGGTGTAATCGTTCAGTTTGGTGGTCAGACACCACTTAACATTGCCCGCGAACTTCAGGAAAACGGTGTTAATATTATTGGTAATTCAATTGCTTCAATTGATCTTGAAGAAGAACGTGACCTCTTCAGCCACATGATGGCAAAGCTCGACATTCCAATGCCAGAAAGTGGAATGGCTATTAACTTTGATGAAGCAAAAGCCTGTGCAGAAAAAATCGGCTACCCTATTATGATTCGTCCTTCTTTCGTACTTGGTGGTCGTGGAATGGAAGTTATTTATGATGAAGCAACTCTCCGTGAATATGTAGACAAGGCTGTAGGTGTTACACCAGACCGTCCACTTCTTATTGACCGCTTCCTTAAGAACGCCCTTGAATGTGAAGCAGATGCTCTTGCAGATTCTGCCCATGTTTATATTCCGGCTGTTATGGAACACGTTGAACTTGCAGGTATCCACTCAGGTGACTCAGCTTGTGTACTTCCACCAGTAAATATTCCGGAAAACAATCTTAAGACAATTAAGGAATACACTAAGAAAATTGCAGAAAACCTTCACGTATGCGGTCTTATGAACATGCAGTATGCTATCGAAGACGGAAAGGTTTATGTAATCGAAGCTAACCCACGTGCTTCACGTACAGTTCCTCTTGTAAGTAAAGTTTGTGATACTCAGATGGCCCGCCTTGCAACACGTATGATGCTTGGTGAATCTCTTGAATCACTTGGACTTAAGGATAAGGTTATTCCTTACCACGGAGCAAAAGAAGCTGTTCTTCCTTGGGCAAGATTCCCTGGAGTTGACCCTATTCTTGGACCAGAAATGCGTTCAACAGGTGAAGTTCTTGGTCTTGCAGAAAACTTCCCTCTTGCATTCTACAAAGCACAGGAAGCTGCAGGTTCTGAATTACCACATGCACCAGCAGCTTGGGAAAACAAGAAGGTTCTTATTTCCCTCAGCAACAAAGAAAGCCAGAAAGAAGAAGTTCTTACTATCGGAAAAACATTAAAGGATCTTGGCTTTACACTGGTTGCAACACAGGGTACTGCAGACTTCTACAATGCAAACGGAATTAAATGCAGTCTTGTAAACAAAATCGGTGCAGGACGTCCTGACGTAGTTGATATAATTATGAACAAGGAAGTTTGCCTGGTTATTAATACTCCAAAAGCTAAACGTAACTATGCAGAAGACCGTAAGACAATCCGTAAGGTATGCCTTAAATACAAGGTTCCTTACATTACAACTCTTGCCGGTGCTCTTGCAGCAGTTAAGGGTATCGAATCCGTTAAAAACGGAAACGGTGGCGAAGGTGGAGTTACGTCTCTGCAGGAATACCACTCACTGATTAAATAAATAATTTAACGCAGTGGTCGAACCTGTAAAACCACCCTATTAAAAAATTAAAGCCAATCTGATTTTTAAGTCAGGTTGGCTTTCTTTATTTACAGTGCTTTTATTTAAGGAGGTTTTATTTTACAAAACTTTTTTCCATATAAACTTTTCCGTCTTCAACATTCTTCCATTTGAAAAGACCATCTTCAAGAACAATATAACTATGACAGGAGTTTTCTTTTGGAATGGAAACAGAGCCAGTATTTAAATACCAGAAAGATTTACCATCTTCAGTTTGACATTCACAACATGCAGGAACATGAGTATGTCCACAAAGAAGAATTCCATTACTTACAAAAAGCGGAGGATTCTTCTGGCCAAACAAATGTCCGTGAGTTGCAAAAATGCTGAGGCCATCTCTTTCTAACAAAGCATAATCAGCAAGTACCGGAAACTTTAATACCATCTGATCCACTTCTGCATCACAGTTTCCCCTGACACAAATAATTCTTTCCGCAAGGGGATTCAACATTTCTATAACTTTCTTTGGTGCATATTCATCAGGAAGATCATTCCTTGGACCGTGGTAAAGTATATCTCCAAGAAGCAGAATCTTCTGAGCCTGCTCTTCTTCAAAACGTTCAAGCATTTTCTGACACCAAAAAGCTGAACCATGTATATCTGACGCAATAAATAATTTCATGAGGAAAATTTTATAAATATTCACCCTAAGGTCAAGGGATAAGGAAGCTTACTCTAATTGTAAAAAACAGAACTACTTATACTTTAAAAATCCATTCTCGTTTACATGAAAAATCCTTTCTATTATAATGTATCTACTATGAATACTGAGGGAACTAAATGCTTAAATCATATGATTTTAATAAACGCTCTTCAGTATTTATTTTTAAATTAGACACTTAAAGGAACAGCGAATCTTACGTTGTTCCTTTTTTTTTACACGAATAAAAATGAGGAGAAATATATGCCTTTAAACAAAAATATTCACAAAGTAATGGTTATTGGTTCAGGCCCTATCATTATCGGACAGGCTGCAGAATTTGACTATGCAGGTTCCCAGGCTTGTAAGGCCCTTAAGGAACAGGGACTTGAAGTTGTACTGGTTAATTCAAACCCTGCAACACTTATGACTGACCATGCTATGGCAGATCACATTTACATTGAACCACTTATTCCAGAAACAATTCAGCGCATTATAGAAAAAGAAAAACCGGACAGCATCCTTTCCTCTTTAGGAGGACAGACCGGCCTTACCCTTTGTATGGAACTTGCAAAATCAGGTTTTCTTGAAAGTCACAATGTAAAACTTCTTGGAGCAAAACCAGAAACTATTGATAAGGCAGAAGACCGCCAGCTCTTTAAAGATACAATGGAATCTATCGGAGAACCTTGTATTCCATCTAAGGTTGTTACAACTTATGAAGATGCCCTGGACTTTGTAAAGAACCAGATTGGTTATCCGGTAATTATTCGTCCGGCCTTTACTCTTGGTGGTACAGGTGGCGGTATTGCAAATAACGAAAGTGAATTTGATGAAATTGCCCACAATGGACTTCACCGTTCACCTATTCATCAGATTCTTGTAGAAAAATGTATTTCCGGATGGAAAGAAATTGAATTTGAAGTTATGAGGGACAGTTCCGGAAACGTACTTACTGTATGTTCCATGGAAAACTTTGACCCTGTTGGTGTTCATACCGGTGATTCCATTGTAATTGCTCCTGCAGTAACTTTAAGTGATAAAGAATACCAGATGCTTCGTTCAGCTGCCCTTAACATTATTTCTTCTTTAGGTATGGAAGGTGGCTGTAACTGTCAGTTTGCTTTAAACCCTGATACTTTTGAATATGCAGTTATTGAAGTTAATCCTCGTGTTTCCCGTTCATCAGCTCTTGCATCAAAAGCAACTGGTTACCCTATCGCAAAAGTTGCAACACTTATTGCCATCGGATACAATCTTGATGAAATTCCAAACTTTGTTACTAAAAAAACAGCTGCATGTTTTGAACCAGTTCTGGATTATGTAGTAGTAAAATTCCCTAAGTTCCCATTTGATAAATTTGTTTATGCAGCCCGCAAGTTAGGAACACAAATGAAAGCTACGGGAGAAGTTATGGCTATCGGTCATAACTTTGAAACAGCAATTATGAAAGCTGTCCGTGGTGCAGAAGTTGGAGTTAACAGCCTTAACCTTCCAGTCTTTGAAGAAGAATCCGATGAAGATATTAAGCGCCGTGTTCATGAATGTACAGACCAGAGAATCTTTGCAATATTCCAGGCTATTAAGAGAAAGATTCTTACCCTTCAGGAAATCCATGACATTACAAAAATCGATATGTGGTTCCTTTCTCATCTGGACAATCTTGCTAAAACAGAAATTGAATTTGCAAACCTTAAACTTGTAGGAAAACAGCCTACTCTTGAACAGTACATAGCTGCAAAAAAATACGGCTATCCTGATAAGGTAATCGAAAAACTTGCAGGAATTAAAATACCAGGTTCAACAGGAATTCTTAAAGAATCAAAGCAGGCAGCTAAACTCTTATCCCAGGGAAAGCTTGCTCACATTCCTTCTACCTACAAAATGGTTGATACCTGTGCCGGTGAATTCAATGCAGAAACACCTTACTTCTACGGTAACTATGATTCTGCAAATGAAGCAAAAGACTTCCTTGATCAGAAGGAAAAGAAAGGTAAAAAATCTTCTAAAGGTACAATTATCGTTTTAGGCTCAGGACCTATTCGTATTGGTCAGGGTATTGAATTCGACTATGCCAGCGTTCAGTGTGTTTGGGCCCTTAAAAAACTTGGCTATGATGTTGTAACAATTAACAATAACCCGGAAACAGTATCTACCGACTTTGATACTTCCGATCGTTTGTATTTTGAACCATTAACTCCGGAAGACGTAATGAGTGTTATAGCTACCGAACGACCGTTAGGCGTTGTAGTAGCATTTGGTGGTCAGACAGCCATTAAACTTACTAAATTCCTCGATAATCAGGGCATACGAATATTAGGAACTTCCGCAGATTCCATCGACCTTGCAGAAGACAGGGAACGCTTTGAAGAACTCTGCGAACGACTGAATATTAACCGTCCAAAGGGCCTTACAATCTTTACAGAGCAGGAAGCCCTTGATGCTACCAAACGTTTGGGATATCCGGTTCTCCTCCGTCCTAGTTACGTTTTAGGCGGCCAGAATATGATTATCGCATTTAACGACGATGACGTAAAAGAATACATGAAGATTATTCTTGCCCAGGGTATAGAAAATCCAGTTCTTATAGACCAGTACATGATGGGTACAGAACTTGAAGTAGATGCCATTTGTGACGGTAAGGACATTCTTATTCCAGGTATTATGGAACATATTGAACGTACAGGTATTCACTCAGGAGACTCTATTGCAGTTTATCCAAGCTGGAACCTTAATGACATTCTTCGTGAAAAAATCATTAACCAGAGCCGTGAACTTGCCCTTGCTTTAGGTACAAAGGGTCTTGTAAACATTCAGTATCTTATTTACAACAACGACCTTTACATAATCGAAGTTAACCCTCGTTCATCAAGAACTGTTCCTTATATTTCAAAAGTATCCGGTGTGCCAATGGTAGAACTTGCCGTAAGGGCAATGCTGGGAGAAAAACTCAGTAAGTTTGGTTATGGAACAGGTCTTTACAGACTGCCTCCTTATTTTGCAGTTAAAGTTCCAGTATTTAGTTTTGAAAAACTTATGGACGTTGATACCCACCTTGGTCCTGAAATGAAATCTACCGGTGAAGTTTTAGGTATTGCTTCTACAATGGAAGAAGCTCTTTACAAGGGACTTATTGGTGCAGGCTACAACATGAAACGCACAGGAGGAGTTCTCTTTAGCGTTCGTAAGACTGACCGTTTTGAACTTCCTGATCTTGCAAGAAAATTCTACGACATGGGATTTAAACTTTATGCAACAGAAGGTAATGCCGAAACCCTTCGTGACTTTGGTATGGAAGTAGAAGTCGTAAACAAGATTCACGAAAATCCAAAAGACAATCTTCTTACCCTTCTTGATTCCGGAAAAATTGATTACGTAATTTCTACATCAGCAAAAGGACGTGACCCAAGAGCAGACTCTGTTAAAATGAGACGCCATGCAGTTGAACGTGACATTCCTTGTTTAACAGCTATCGATACTGCAAACGCTCTTGCCAATTGTCTTAAGTCAAAACATTCCGCAGAAAATCTTCCTCTTATTGATATTAATAATCTTCGTGAAACAAAAGAAAAAATTAAATTCACAAAAATGGATTCAACAGGAAACGACTTTATTATTATCAATGCAATGGCACAGGAAATCAGTAATCCAGCCGGACTTGCCGTAAGACTCTGTGACAAACGCAATGGTGGAATTGGTGCAGACTCCCTTGTAGTAATTAATACATCCGACAAAGCTGATGCCAGAATGAACTTCTATAACCAGGACGGTACAGAAGGAAAGATGGCCGGAAATGCCATTCGCTGCGTAGGAAAATATCTTTACGACAACAATATCTGCGGCATTCAGACAAAGCATGGTAAGAAAACTGACAACACAGAAACAATTACCATAGAAACAGAAAGCGGTATTAAATCCCTTCTTCTCTATAAACAAAATGGTAAAGTTACATCTGTAACTGTTGATATGGG
>NZ_JAILGZ010000053.1 GCF_024696245.1 Treponema sp. | reverse complement strand
GAGGATTCATAGGAAGTACAAAATTTCTGCACCTTGCCCATGTTCTCTTAAAGAGTTCGGAAGATTCAGATGCAGTTTTAGCCTCTTTTGACCAGTCAGTCAGGGAAGAAACAAAATCCTTTAAAATATAATAAAGTTTATCTCCCAGTTTTAAGTCTGAATTTTCTGCTACTGCCTTATCCAGTTCCTTAAGGCTTGATAAATATGCGCTGGCAAATTTTTTGTTTTCAAGCATAAGGTTTGTTGCTGCAGGCTGAAGATAAACGTATAAATCTGTATCAAGGGCAGCCGAAACAACGTCATATGAATAACCACAGTTTATGATTTTAAGTACTTCTTCCGTAAGTCTTGATGGAGAAACAGGAGATAAAAGGGATGATGATTCCCTGATTTTTTTCTTAAGGGATCTTGGAAGGGAACACTTTGTAGTTGCAGAATATTTAACAGCCCTGAGCATTCTTACCGGGTCTTCTACAAATATTCTGTCCATTGGAATAATAGGTTTAACAACTTTAGCCCTTATATCCTTAACTCCATTAACGTAATCAATTATCTGCTGCCTGAATGGATCATAATAAAGGGCGTTAAGGGAAAAATCCCTTCTCATTACATCTTCATCCATTGTTCCAAAAGCATTACCAACGGAACCTGCAACTGTAGAACGGAAGGTAGATACTTCAAATATTTTCTGTCCAAAAAATACATGAACAAGGCGGAAACGTTTTCCAATAATGCGGGAATTTCTGAATATTCTTTTTATTCTGCTTGGTGTAGCATCTGTTACAATATCAAAATCTTTTGGTGTTTTTCCGATAAGAAGGTCTCTTACAGCACCACCAACTATATAGGCTGAAAATCCGTTATCCTTAAGCCTGCTTATAACAAAGAGTGCATCACTGTCAATTTGCGAGAGCTGAATCTTATGCTCTTCTTTAGTATATATGACGGCCTTTTTTACAGGTCGTCCCTTTTCGTCAGTTCCATATCTAAATAACACAGTGAACTTATATTAGTATTGAAGTCAAATTTAATCAAGAACATAAGGAAAGAGAGGCTTTAGAGCCTGTCTAAAATCCATTCAAGACTGTCCTTTATTATTTCTTCTCCATTCAATTCATTGTAGAGTTCGTGGCGGCAATCTTCCCAGAGACTGATGCTTAAATCAGAAATACCATTCTTATGATAAACCTTAAAAAGACGGCTTACAGTTTTTGAATATGAACCAACAGGGTCTGCTGTTCCGGCAATAAGATAGACCGGAAGTTCCTGAGGAATCATCTTCATTGCCTTTTTTTTGTGAATTGCACGTAAGCCGGTAAACATATCCTTATAAAAAGCTGTGCTGCATTCAAAAGTACACCAGGGATCTTGTAAATACTGGTCAATAATCTGATTATTGCGGGTTAACCATGCTACCTGACTATAGGGATTTTTGATTCTGGAATTATATGAACCAAAGGCAAGTTTTTCTATTAATGGTGAGGGCTTTTTTCTGCCTTTTACGGCTGTAATAAGGGAACCCATAATTTTTGCAAATGCCTCTGTTAAAGGTCTTGGCCCTGCACTGCCGCAGATTATTGCACCAGAAACTTCATTACCGTATTTTTCAATATAACCTTGAGTAATAAAGGAACCAAAACTGTGTCCGATAATAAAAACCTTTTTCTGGGGATATCTCTCTTTTATAAGCTGAACTTCTTCATGGATATCTTCTACAACCCTAAAGAATCCGTCATGATCTGCCAGATAGCCCAGCTGACCATTTCCATTTTTTTCTGCAAGGGCGGCTGTTTCTCCGTGGCCCCTGTGGTCTTCTCCAAATACAGCAAGACCTTTATCACAAAATTCTTTAGCAAGGCCCTGATAGCGGCTTACATGTTCCCTCATTCCATGGCTTAAAATTACACAGGCTTTTACCTGGCCTTCTGGAATCCAGCTGTGAAAAACATTGATGTTATTGTCGCTCATTGTAATCTGTTCAAGGGTGTACTTCATTTTTATCTCCGGACCTGCTCTTTAAAATAACATTATCTTCTGATATATTGGAAAGATAATGACAGAAACTATTATAACCGAAAAAATGGTCTTTGGTGGAGACTGTATCAGTAAAATTGACGGAAAAACAGTTTTTATTCCCTATGCAATTCCTGGTGAAAAATTAAAAGTAGAAATTACCCAGGACTGCGGTGATTTTTACAGGGGTAAAATAGCAGAAATAATTGAAGCTTCACCAGACAGAACAATTCCCTTTTGTAAGTATTATGGAAAATGCGGAGGCTGTAATCTTCAGCATATAAGTCCTTCTGCTCAGGAAAAATACAGGGCACAGATTCTTAAAGACACTTTTTTAAGGGAAGGTATAGATCCAGGGCAGATAGAAGTTATATCAGGAGCAGATAAGGGGTATAGAACCCGATATCAGTTTCATGACGGTGGATTAATGGAAAAATTCAGCAATAATATTGTTCCCATAGACAGCTGTCCATGTGCAGTACCAGAAATCAACCATTATCTTTCTGAAGTGCCATTTGACCAGAGACCTGATGGCCGTGTTCATGTATTTGCCTCTGATAAAATTACCTCTGTTCCGGAAGGTTTTGATAAAATTATTATTGCAGAAGAAACAAGACCTCAGGTTCAAAAAGAAATTGTACGTAAAAGAGACCGTACTCCGACAGGAAGAAAACTTCCTAAGGTAAAAAAGATTCAGAAACGTTTTGCAGGAACTACCATTAATCCTGCTAATTTCTGTACTCTCTCCCTTAATGGAAAATCAATTAATTTTGATGTTCAGGGATTTTTTCAGTCAAATCTTGATGTTCTTGAAAAGACCATTCCTTATGTAACAGGAGGACTTTCCGGTAAAAATGTTCTTGATATGTATGCCGGTGCAGGAACCTTCTCTGTCTTTCTTGCAGATAACTTTGACAAAGTAACTCTGGTTGAACATAACAGGGATGCCCTTGTTTTTGCAGAACAGAATCTTGCAGGAAAAAAACATGAAAGCTTTGGTGTAAGTGGAGAAGTATGGACAAAATATCATGCGGAAAAATGTATTAGCAGTGGAGATAATTTTGACGCCGTTGTAATTGATCCTCCAAGAAGCGGTATGGAAAAATCAGTATGCCAGTGGTTATGTGCTTCAGATATTCCACAGATCAGAAGTATTTCCTGTAATGCTGCAACTCATGCCAGGGATGCAAAATTTCTTATACGTGCAGGATATAAACTTAAGAAACTTTTCCTTCTTGATTTTTATCCCCAGACCTGCCACATAGAAAGTCTAGCCTGGTTTGAAAAATGAAAAAAAGCATCATACTTATTTTACTTACAGCCCTTACTTTTTCTTTAAGTTCACAGACTTATTCTTTCTTTGACCTTAATAAAGAAAATCCAGGCTGGACTATGGTTCCTGGGGGGAATATTATTTGTCCTCCCCAAAAAACAAGCTATGGTTACGCTGCCCTTTGCGAAGGAAAAATGTATGCAGGCTTTACTTCAAGTGGAAAATTACTATGGCAGCGAAGTTTAAGGGATAGAACTTCACCCTTTTTTACTACAGGCTGCGGTGATTTAATCTGGTGCATTACCAAAAGTAAAAGGCTTAATCTTTTAAATCCTGAAGGAATGCTTTTATGGACTAAGGACTGTGGCTTTGAAGTAAAGGAAAATCCATTTACCGGAAGGGACGGCAGGGTTTTTGTAAGAGGTAAATCAGCCCTCGCATCCTATTCATTAAACGGTACTTTACGATGGAAGCTGGACTTAAAGGAACAGAACCTTAACCTTCCCCTCTGTCAGCTTAACGATGGTTCCCTCCTTGTCTTTTTTACTGAACTTCATGAAGGAAAATCTACAGCCTGCAGGATAAGTCCCTTTGGTGAAATAAAAGAAAATATTGTTTTTTCGGGCCAGGCTGTATTCTGCCGCTCCCTCAGTCAGGGGGTAATAATAACTTTTACAGATAAATCAGCAGGTCTTTGCAGCGTAAAAAATGGTCAGTCAGTTTCCAGCTGGGTTTTTAAAAATAATACAGATAACGGGATTCCCCTTATTGCCATAACTGAAGAAAATAATGACGCCTGCTTAATTTATGGAAGCAGGGCTGTTTTTATAAATCCTGACGACGGAAGTAAAAGAAGGGAAATTTCCCTTACAGGAGATAAAAGCATAAATTTAAATTCAATAAAGGCAGCAGAAGTAAAAAAGAATTCCCTTTTTCTTTGTGACAACAGTAATGCCCTTAGTATTAATGAAGATGGAGAGCTTTCATGGAAGGCCAGACTTTCTTCTAAAACCTGCCCTTTTATTTTTTATACAGAAACAGGATATCTTGTTACCTGTACAACTTCCTGGAGTATTCTTGGTTACAGAATGAATATGGGAGTTTCAGGTAAAAATATATCTGCACAAAATAAAAAAACTATCTGTGATTATTCATCTTTTTATCCGGAATGCAATCCTTCCAATACCCTTACCGGCCGTCTTTTGTCTGATTCTCAAATTGAAGAAGCTGAAACTCTTTTTAAGAAAGAAAAAAAGAATAAGGACAGGATTATAAACGAAGCTTTTTATCTTAGTGCCCTTGAAGCTGAATTAAGGCAGATAACTCAGGATTATTCAGTAAGGGAAAATTCCCATCACGAAGCTTCCTATTTTATTCAGAATCTTTCCTATACGCAGAAAATTATTGAATTAGCTTCTTATTCAGGCTTAAATCTGTTCCAAAAAAGATTTGTTCATCTTTTAAGAAAGACAAATGATCCTTCCCTGCTTTTATGCCTTGTTACATATTCAGGGAATCTGGCTTTTGATCAGGATGGAGAACTTCTTGATGCCTTTGATTTTCTCCTTTCCAAAATTAAGAATAATGATTCATCCCTGCTTAAGTCTGTATGTGATTCAACTTTTACCATCTGCCGCTTTATGGGAAAACCCCTTCTTCTTGAGAAAGGCAAGCACATTATTGCCCGAATAATGGGGGGACGTTATGCAGATGAAACTAAGGAATATGCAAGAAAAACCATGGAAAAAATACTGGAATTAAAATTCTAAGTTAGTTTTTTACTTTATTAAATAAGTTATGAGTGTTAAAATTATATACATTCACCTGGAGGAATTATGAAAAAAATTTTGCTGGCTTTTGCAGCTGCCCTTGCCTGTTCTGCTTTTGCACTTGAAGTAAACGAAGAAGAACTTCAAAGTGCAGGAAGTGAAGACGTAATTCGTTTTGAAAACTACACTGGCCCACATTCAGTTGTTGAAAGTGCTTCCACCATCAGTGCCATTGGTACTGGTCTTGGTAAACAGGTTGCTTCAGCAGTAGATTCAAATGCTACATTTGGAAAAAATCAGAAATATACAGTTATTCATGCTGTAGATCCTGATACAAAAGAAAAACTTGATGCAGATATTATTATAATTAACTCCAACGCATCTGTAGACCACATCAAAAACCTTAGAAGAATCATCGCTTCTTATCTTGAAAGTGCTTACGGCTATTCAAGACAGGATGCAGCTACGGTTGCTACTTTTGTTACTGTTTATAATGCTGTTTACAGAGGAAAGCTGGATGTATTCCAGTCTAAATACAAGGAAAACGTTACTAAAAACCTTTCTGCAGAAAAATGCGGTTTAAGTACAAAATACAGTGACTGGCCGGGTAACTCTCAGATTGTTATTCCTCTCTATGATGTTAATGGCGGACTTTCTACAGTTGATACTTCTGTTATCAGTGATAAGTCTGTGGTTCAATCCATGCAGGAAGAAGATAACCGTGGTGTTGATGAACGCAAAAACATGGTTGATATAAAGGAAAGGGAAGCTGAAGCTGCAGAAGAAAAAGCTCAGGTTTCTTCTAAAAAAGCTCAGGAAGAAGAGAAAAAACTGGCAGAGCAGAAAGAAAAAGAAAAGAAAGCTCAGGATAAAGCTGATCAGAAGCAGAAAGTAGCTGATGAAAAGAAAGCTCAGGCTCAATCTGATCCATCTGATTCCCAGGCACAGAAAGAAGCCGAAGAAGCTCAGAAAGAAGCTGATCAGGCACAGGCAGAAGCTGATGAAGAAGCCCAGAATACCCAGGAACAGCAGGAAGCTGCAGATGAAGCCAGGGAAGAAGCTGAGGCAGATCAGGCTTTTGCAGATAAAAAAGCAGATGAAGCCCAGGAAGAAAGACAGGAAATTGCTCAGGACCAGCAGGAACTTATTCAGGAAGCAATTAAAGAAGCAGCAAATCCAAATATTGTTGTAGGTCTTAAAATTACTGATGAAGGCCAGCAGTTAAGTAAAATGGTCAGGGTTGACGGAAATGACGGCTCAACCTTAAAGGAATCACCTGTAACTGTAATCCGAGGAAGAACAATTCTTCCTGTAGAAGGAGCAGTTATAGAAGATGCTCCGGAAGGACTGGACCTTTCCCTTGTTTATGCTGCTATTTGTGGTGAAAATACAAAGAACGGTGCCGTAAAACTTTGCCTTCTTGATGCATTTAAAATGGAAATTCAGAAAGAAAGCAACGAAACAGTAAGTCCGGATTCTGTTCTTGTAAACAATGGAAGTGATTACTACTGTATCATTGATGACAGCGGTAAATACTATCTTGGTAAATTTGATAAAAACCTTAAGCTTCTTCTTAAGAGTCAGATAGAAGTTAACCCTGCAACTCCTGTTACAGTAACTTCCCAGGGTATTATCGTAACCAATGCAAAAGGAAACATTTCACTTCTTAAACTTGCTGATCTTTCAGAAGTAAATACATCTTCTTCAAAAGATTCAACAGGTTATCAGAAATAACATAAACAGAAATTGATTAACCGGCCCTGTTTACTTTTACATGGTAAACAGGGTTTTTTATTATTAATCCCTTTCTTTAGATTTGTTTACAAATTTTGTATAACTTGAAATAAAAAGCACTTCTACGTCACCAATAGGACCGTTACGCTGCTTTGCTATTACAAGTTTTCTATCAAGAACACCTTCGTTTTCTCCACTTTCTCCAGATTCACTGCCTGCACCGGCTGTCTTTTTTCTGTCTCCGTGAATAAACATAACCATATCAGCATCCTGTTCAATGGAACCGGAACCCCTTAATTGTGCAAGAGTTGGTTCATTACCTTCTGCATCACGGGCAACCTGACACAAAACTACAAGAGGAATATCAAGTTCACGGGCAAGGCTTTTTAATGATTTGGAAATAAGGGACTGCTGTTCATATACAGGTGTTCCTTCCTGCTCACTGGAAATAAGACCAATATAGTCAATAAAAATGATTTCTACCTTTTGTTTTGCTTTAAGACGACGTGCCATAGCCCTTAAATCAAGAAGTTTCATATTTGGTGTATCAACAATATAAAGAGGAGCATTAAAAGTTAAACCTGCAGCATCCTGAAGTTTCTTAAAATCACTCATTTGAAGAAAACCGCTTCGTAACTTCTGACTTGGAATTCTGGCAACCTGAGAAAGAAGACGCTGACAAATCTGTTCAGCAGACATTTCAAGAGAAAAGAAACCACAGGGTATATTTTTTTCTATAGCTATATGTTCCATTATAGACAGGGCAAGAGCTGTTTTACCCATAGAAGGTCTTGCACCTACAATAGTCATTTCTCCTTTCTGGAAGCCGTTTGTCATAGTATCCAGATCATTAAAGCCTGAAGGTATGCCTGAAAGGGCATTGTGATTTTTATAGCGGGTATCAATCATGTTGATGGTTTTACTGATGACATCCTGCATAAATTTAACCTGGGTTGTCTGATTTGCATCAGTAATATCAAAAATCTTTTTTTCACAGTCTTCAAGAACCGCACGACAGGGCTTTGTTTCATCAAAACTTTCAGCTTTGATTTCCTGAGAGATATTTATAAGATTACGCCTTATGGCCAGGTCATGTACAATATGAGCGTAACTTTCAAGGTTTGCAGAGGTTGGAACTACGTCAAAAAGTGAAGAAACATAGGACATACCGCCGGATTTATCAAGCTCACCAGTTCTTTTAAGTTCTTCAATAATGGTAAGAAGATCTCCCCTTACACCATCAACAGATAATTTTCTTATAGCCTTGTAAATAAGCTGATTCTGCTGGCTGTAAAAATCGGATTCATTTAAAAAAGATACAACGTTTCCCAGGGCATCCCAGTTAATAAGGATGGCACCTAAAACAGCCTGTTCTGCTTCAAGATTATGAGGGGGAATTTTATCTTTAAGTTCCATAACTATTTTCCTCTTACTTAAAAACCATGAATTTTAATATTATATGCTAGAATACCATATAATAAAGCAAAAAAAAACCGCATAAGAATATCTCATGCGGTTCCTTTAAGCATTAACTGAAATTACTCAGCTTTTGCTTCTTCTGCTGCTGGAGCTTCTTCTTTTTTAGCTTCTTTCTTAGAAGGCTTTTTTTCACCTTCAGATTCTTCTGTCTTCTGAGCAAGAATTACAAGATTTACTTCTGCAACTGTTGTTTCATAAAGATGAACCTTGAATGTGTATTTTCCAACCTGTTTGAAAGTAGCACCAGGGATTTCGATCTTTTTTCTTTCAATATCGAATCCGTTAGCATCAAACCAGTTAGCAAGTGTAAGGTTTGTAACAGCACCGTAAAGTTTGCCGTTTGAACCAGCTGGCATTGTAAGTTCAATAGAAAGAGCTTCAAGCTTCTCTTTAAGAGACTTGCTTTCTTCTCTCTTCTGAGCCTTACGAGCTTCGATTTCTTCTTTCTTTGATTCAAAGTAAGCTACTGTTTCATCGTTGTAAGGTACAGCCAATGAACGTGGAAAAAGGAAGTTGCGTGCATAACCAGCTGCAACATTTTTAACATCACCCATTTCACCAAGGTGTTTAACGTCTGTATAAAGAATAACTTTCATTTCAAGCTCCTATTATTTTTGAGGCCAGTGTTACCAGGAGTAAGCCACGGCCTTATTTAGATTTTTTTTATTAGTCAGCAACGTATGGAAGAAGGCAGATTGCACGTGCACGTTTGATTGCTACTGCAAGTTCCTTCTGGTGCTTAGCACATGTACCAGTAATGCGGCGTGGAAGAATCTTACCGCGTTCTGTTGTGTAACGGCGAAGAGCATCGCTGTCTTTGTAATCGATTGTGCCTTTGTTAGCGCAGAAACGGCAAACCTTCTTGTGGAAGAAAGCCTTTCCCTTACCATTGCGTCCACCACGAACTTCGTCCTCACGTCCTGAGTCCTGAAGCTGTTCCTGTGTAACTTCTTCTTTCATTTCTACAGATTCATTTGTTTCGTCTGCCATAGTATTTCTCCTGAAATTTTAAGTGTTAGGGCTGTTTAGAACGGTATATCTTCTGAGAAGCCACCGTTGTCACCGCCGAAAGATTCCGGACCTGCAGAACCATCATAAAAATCGTTCTGTGGCATTGAAGCTGCCTGAGGTCTCTGAGTAAAAGAAGGTCTTGCCTGATAGCCCCCTGAAGACGACATATCTTCACCATCAGAACGTCCGCCAATAAGCTGAACGGAATCAGCAACAATTCTTACCTTGCTGAATTTCTGACCGTCTTTTTCCCATCTGTCCTGTTTAAGGGACCCCTGTACCGCAATCTTTTTACCTTTTGTAAGATAAGGCTTTACAGCTTCAGCCGGTTTTCCAAAGTAAGCTACTTCAAAATAATTTGCTTCACTCACCCACTGATCACCATCTTTTTTACTGCGGTTAATCGCAATTGAAAAATTAACTACAGCATTGCCATTGTTCATAAAAGACATTTCTGCATCTCTTGTTAAGTTTCCAATAAGGATTACACAATTTAAATCTGAAACTCTTGCCATTTTTAACTCCGAAAAGGTGTATTAGTGATTCAGCTTATGCTTTTTTTTCTTCTTTTAATACGAAAAGATATTTAAGAAGGTTCTTGTTGAATTTAAATGCTGCATCAAGTTCAGCAATTTTTGAAGGGTTAGCCTTGATGTTAAGAAGAACGAATCTTCCGCGGTTAAGCTTCTTTACTTCGTAAGTAAGGTCGCGGTCACCGTATGGTTCTTCCTTTTCGATTTCTGCACCGAATTTTGCCAGGTCTGCTTTAAGTGTAGCAATACCATCATTGTACTTTTCATCCTCTACAGGATAAATTGTCATAAGTTCATACTTTCTCATCGTATGTTTCTCCTTATGGTCTAAAATGGGAACGGCATACGCTGTTCCAAGGGGAGCTTTAAGATATCAGAATAAGAACATTAAGTCAACGACAGCTATAATAAGTAATCAGTTGTTTTTTACAATGAACTATTTTATAATAAAAAATGATTATGAAAAAAATTATTACTATATTATTGATGCTCTCATTTACCTTTTCCTCAGTTATTTCTGAAGAGGCAGCTGTTGATTATGTAAAGCTTGCAGCTGAAGGAAGCGCAAAAGAAATTAAAGACGCCGTTAAAAGTGATGACAGACTTTATACCAGACTTTTTGGTTCCAACAGGGAAAATTTCCTTATGCTTGTACTTCACAATAACAGGCCCTATGACATTATAAAGACTGCTTCACTCTGCGGTATAGACGTAACAACCATGTCCAAGGACGGCAGAACTTCCGTAATGTATGCCTGCCGTTACGTAACTGACCCTAAAGCCGTAAAATATATAATTAAATTTGGAACAGTTTTTGGTATTGGTATTGATGACCGCCTTACAAAAAAAGATGATTCAGGAAAAAGCTGCTTTGATCATGTAAAGGAAAATCCTAATTACGAAGAAGTTTATCCTGTCCTTACATCTTTTACTGATGATCCTGAAGTTGTAGTTCAAAAAAAACTAGAAAAAGAAGAAGCTAAAAAAGCAAAGGCTGCAAAAAAAGCAGCGGAAGAAGCTGAAAAAGAAGAAATTAAAGAAGAAGTTCCTGAAGTTCAGCAGGAAGAAGAGAGTCTGGCAGAAGAAATTCCTCCTCAGGAAAATCCGGTAGAAAGTGTTGAAGAAAGTCCTGCAGAAAATACTCCTGTAGAAAATAATGAAGATGATGTAAAAAGAATCAGTTCCGGTGATGCAGATAAAATTACCTACACTGTAACACCAGTAATTGTTTCCGGTGATAACCAGGAAAGTCAGGTTGAAGAAGATATTCCTGAAAAAGAAGAAGTACCAAATGTTAATCCTGATGTTATTATTCCGGAAATTCCTACGGAAAAAGAAGAAAAACCAGCTCCAAAAAAAACTGAAAGCTATAAATCTTATTCAAATACCTACCTTTATGACTTTGCTTTAAATACAGAAGAACAGATTCAGGAAGAAGAAAAGAAAATATTTACCATAGAAAATCCTGATGCTGCAGATAAAAACGGAGTTACACTTCTGATGAAGGCTGCAAAAGCCGGAAATGACTGGGACGTTGAAAACCTCCTTAAAAGCGGTGCAGATCCTAACTTAAGGGATAAGGACGGATGGTCTGCCTTAATGTATGCCTGCCGTTATCAGAACAGCCTTTCAATTATAAACCGTCTCATTGATAAGGGTGCTCATATAAGGGTAAGAAACAAATACAACGCAACTCCCCTTCTTATGGCTGCAGATTATTCCCAGAATCCTCAGATAATTAAGGTTCTTCTTAAAGACCGTACAATAACAGAAGATGAAGTTTACAGAGCCTTTATAATGACCGTTACCAGCAGTCAGGGAGAATCTCATGTAAGGGAAGCCAAAATGCAGGTTTTCCTTGATCTGGATATTCCCCTTAACAGACTCTGGAAGGGAAAAACACCACTTATGTATGCAGCTCAGTATGGCTCTTCAACACATGTAATAAAAATCCTTATGGACAACGGTGCAAAACCAGGAATTCAGGATCATGAAGGAAAGACAGCTTTTGATTATGCAAAACTTAATTCCAACCTTAAGCATGACGATGTTTACTGGGCACTTAACAGTTCTGCACGCTAGGATAAAAAGATGAGAATAACAGGTGGTAAATTAAAGGGAAGACAAACCCGTACTCCTAACGGAAAAATGGCCATAAGACCGGCTATGGACCGAATGAGGGAGTCTATCTTTGATATAATTGGTCCATATCTTGAAGGAAAATCCTTTCTTGATTTATTTTCAGGCTCAGGAACAATTGCTATCGAAGCAGCTTCTCATGGAGCAAGTCAGGTAACCCTGTGTGAAATGGACAAATCAAAGGCTAAGACAGTTTTTGAAAATGTTGCCATGACGGAAGAATTTGGAGTAAGGATTAAATGTCATTTTATGGCAGTTGAACTCTTCTTAAAAAGATGCAAGGAATCCTTTGACTATATTTTTCTTGACCCGCCCTTTCCTTATAAATTCAGGAAGGAATTACTTGAAACTATTGGCAAAAGAAAGCTTCTTAAAGAGAATGGCACCCTGCTGATTCACTTTCCTTCAGAAGATCCTTTACCGGAAGAAACAGAAGGTCTTGTTTTAAAAGATAAAAGAATATATGGCAGATCCATAGTTCATTTTTATACTTTTCAACAAAAACTTGACAAATCAGAATAACAAGTTAAACTTTAATTAAGTATATGGATGAAAATTTAAAAAAGGCTATAGAACAGAAACAAGGTTCCCGTGGTTTTATAAAAACTACAGATTTTCAGACCGCACCTCTTTCTGACCAGCAGAAAGTTGCACTGAACAGAAGAGCTAACGTACTGTTCAACGAAGGCAAATTCGATATGGCCGAACGCATCTATGTTACAACAGGATATTCTGATGGTTTAAGCCGTACAGGTGACAAGTATCTTGAAAAAAAAGATTACATGAACGCCATCAGGATGTATACACTTGCACACAATCAGCGTAAAAGCGCCCCGATTATAGAAAAAATAGCATCCGTTGTTTCAGTAATGTTGAAAGACGAATAACGAGGTAAAAAATGAAAACAGAAAACCAGAACGAATACGACATGACTCAGGGCGAATTTATCGAACAGGGCATGAACGAAGATTCAACAGCAAAAGAAATCAGCGAATTATCAAAAAGAGGATATCAGCTCTTAAAGGAAAACCTTACACAGGAAGCAATTAATGCATTCAGCAAGATTCTTGATATTGAAGCAAATAATAACTATGCCCTTGTAGGTTTAGGAGACTGTGAACGTAAAAGGGGTAATTTTAATCAGGCAATCAGACATTACAGCAAGTGTCTTGCATGCCACCCGGGCAATAATTACGCCCTCTTTGGTCTTGCTGACTGTTACAAGGCATTAAATCAGTTCCACAAGGCAATAGAAATCTGGGAACAGTATCTTATTCACGATGACAGGAATATTACAGTCCTTACCCGTGTTGCAGATGCTTACCGTAAAATCAGGGATTTCCGTAAGTCAAAGGAACTTTACCTGCAGGTTCTGGATATGGAACAGAACAATGCCTACGCTTTAATTGGTCTTGGTCATCTTCACTACGACTTTAAGGAGTACAAGGATGCCCTTTACTATTGGACCCGTATGCTTGATGCTCCTCCATCTCATGTTGACATCAGGGTTCTTACTTCCATAGGTAACTGCCATAGAAAGCTTAAGACCTTTGAACAGGGACTTCCTTATTTTGAACGTGCCCTTGAAATGGATCCTAATAACTTCTATGCCCTCTTTGGTATTGCAGACTGCTACCGTGGAATGAACCAGCAGTTCAGGTCTATTGATTACTGGAACCGTATTCTTGAAATCGATCCTAAAAATAAAGTTATCCTTACAAGAACAGGAGATGCTTACCGTAATCTTGGTGATTACTCTACAGCTGCAGAATATTACAACAGGGCCATGAACATAGACTTTGATATCTATGCTGCAATGGGTCTTGCCCTTATCTGTAAAGGTGAAGGTAAATACGAAGAAGCTGCAAAAAGATTCTCCAGCCTTATCAGGGACGACGAAAAGAATTACAGGCTTTATCTTGATCTTGCAGACTGCTATCTTAAAATGAACCGTAAGGCAGATGCCATAAGCACTCTTGAATCATTCCAGAGATTTGGAATCAAAAATCAGAATGTTAATGAACTGCTTGCAAAAATCAAGGGAGAATGATTTAATCCTGAACAATTATGTCAGATAAAATTATTCTTACAGGTCTTTTTCCTCAGGAGATAGCAGAAAAACTGTCTCTTAAACAGGCCTTCAGGGCAAAACAAATATATCAGTGGATTTATAAAGGTGCCGGAACTTTTGATCAGATGAAAAATCTTGATAAAGATACCAGGGCACTTCTTGAAGAAAAAGCTGTCATCTACTCTTCTTCAATATCCCAGACCTTACATGATCCTGACGGTACAATAAAGCTTCAGATTACCCTTGAGGACGGAAGGGCTATAGAAACCGTTCTTCTTACAGACAAGGAAGGAAGAAAAACTGCCTGTGTAAGCTGTCAGGCCGGCTGTGGAATGAAATGCGCCTTTTGTCAGACAGGTCAGCTGGGTCTTGCCAGAAACCTTACGGCAGGAGAAATTGTAGAAGAGTTTATGTATATGGAAAAAGAAGCCGGTACCCTGGACAACATTGTCTTTATGGGTATGGGTGAACCTATGCAGAACCTTGAAGCAATCAGAAAGGCTGTAGCTGTACTTACAGATAAAAACGGACGGGCTTTAAGTTCAAGAAGGATTACTTTAAGTACCAGCGGAATAATCAGCGGCATCTATGACCTGGCAGATAAAGGTCCTAAAATGAGGCTGGCAATTTCACTTACAACTGCAGATCCGGACTTAAGGACACAACTTATGCCTGTAACTAAGGGCAATCCCCTGCCGGAATTAAAAAAGGCCATAGCCTATTATGCAGAAAAAACCGGTCAGAGAGTAACTTTAGAAGCAGCCCTCCTTTCTGGAAAAAACACCAGCCAGGAAAGTGCCATGCGCATGGTTGAATTTGCCAGAGGTATTGACGTTTACGTTAACCTTATTCCATGGAATCCTGTACCGGGACTGGATTTTAAAACTCCTGACTACAGGGAATGTGAAAATTTTGTTGCTATACTTGAAAAGCACCATATAAATGTAAACCTTAGAAAAAGAAGGGGAACAAAAATTGGAGGAGCCTGCGGTCAGCTGGGGCGTACTACCCTGGAAAAGACTAAGTCAGAGGTTTAAAATCTCCAATTTCTCAAGTATTGCTAATTTAAATTGTTCAACATATAATTGTAAAGATAACATTACTAGTGAGGTGAACCATGCAGAAAAAAATTTATGTCACAGGAATGGATGACGATGGAACAGCAGCAAAAGTTGATGCCGCAGTAAAAGGCGTTGCAGGCGTTACAGCTTGTGTTTCAACTGTTGCAAAATGTCAGGTTTGCGTTGATTTTGATGGAGCTTCTGAAGATGCCATTAATGCCGCAATTGAATCTGCTGGTGTTACAGTATTAGGCTGATTACCTTACTAAATTATAGCATTAAATGAAAATTACTATATTAGATGGACATGCTCTGAATCCCGGAGACTTAAGCTATAAGTCTTTTGAACGATTTGGGGCTGTTTTTGTTTACCCCCGTACAGAAGAAAAAGACGTTATTACAAGAATTGGTGACAGTGATGTTGTCATCATGAATAAAATTAAAATTACGGAAGATATTCTTAAAGCCTGCCCTTCTTTAAAATATATTGGCATTCAGGCTACAGGTTATAATGTTGTAGATCTTGATGCCTGCAGAAAACATAATGTTACCGTAACAAATGTTCCTTCATATTCTACTGCCGCAGTAGCCCAGCATGTATTTGCCCTTATTACAGCCTTTACCAACAGGGTTACCGAGCATTCAGAAAGTGTTTTTAAGGGACAATGGACATCTTCTCCGGATTTCTGCTACTGGAATGCACCACTTGCAGAACTTGACGGTAAAAAGCTTGGTATTGCAGGTTATGGAAACATTGGTTCCAGGGTTGCAAAAATTGCCAGGGCCTTTGGTATGGATGTAGTTACAGTAAATAAAAGCCAGAGGGCTCAGGATGATAATGTTAGAGCTGTAGGACTTGAAGGCCTTAAGGGATGTGATTTTATAAGCCTCCACTGCCCTTTAACAAAAGATAACGAAGAAATGTTCAATAAGGATCTGCTTTCTAAAATCGCAGGTCCTGAAACCATACTCATTAATACAGCCAGAGGTGGTCTTGTAAATGAAAAAGACCTTGCTGACATGCTTAATAATGGTCAGCTTAAAGGTTACGGCGCTGACGTAGTAAAGGAAGAACCTATGAGGGCGGATAATCCCCTTCTTAAGGCAAAAAACTGTATACTTACTCCTCACATTGCCTGGGCCCCTCTTGAAACCAGAAAAAGACTTCTTGATATAGTAATCAATAACCTTGATTCATGGATTAAAGGCAGTCCGGTTAATGTTGTTTCCTGAAGTAAGGAAATGATTTAAGTTAGTCACTTGCCACTTTCCATAAAAAAAAATACAATGAATGAGTTATTTTTAATAGAAACATTCGAGGTATATTTATGGGAAAGACAATAGCTCAGAAAATTTTTGAAGCTCATATGGTTGAACAGCCATTCCCTGGAACAAACGTTCTTAAGCTTGACAGGGTATTCTGCCATGAAATTACAACTCCAATCGCAATTAATGATCTTATGGAGCGTAATAAGGACAGGGTTTTTGACCCTACAAAAATCAAGGCTGTAATTGACCATGTTACACCTGCTAAAGATTCAAAATGCGCCCTTCAGGAAAAGATTCTCCGTGAATGGGCTGACCGCAATGATATTAAGGATTTCTTTGATATTGGTGCAAACGGTGTATGTCATGCAATTTTCCCTGAAAAAGGTTTTGTACGTCCTGGATTTACAGTAATCATGGGAGACAGCCATACTTGTACTCACGGTGCATTTGGTGCATTTGCAGCCGGTGTAGGAACTACTGACCTTGAAGTTGGTATTCTTAAGGGTGTTTGTTCATTCCGTGAACCAAAGGCAATTAAGTTTGTTCTTAACGGCCAGCTTAAACCTGGTGTATATGCTAAAGACGTTATTCTTTTCCTTATCGGACAGATTGGTGTAAACGGTGCTACTAACTGCGTTACTGAATTTACAGGTCCTATCGTAGATAAAATGTCTATGGAAGAACGTATGACTATCTGTAACATGGCTGTAGAAGCAGGTGCCACAAGCGGTATCTGTTTCCCTGACATGACTACAGTTGAATACCTCTGGCCATTTATTAAAGACGAATATGCTTCAAAAGAAGATGCCCTTAAAGATTATTCTAAATGGGTAGACGATCCAGATGCTGAATATGAAAAGGTTTATACATTTGACCTTTCTGACCTTGAACCACTTTGTACAGTTGAATATAAGCCTGATCAGATTAAAAAGATTTCCGAAATGAAGGGAACTAAAGTTAACCAGGTTTACATCGGTTCATGTACAAACGGACGTATTTCTGATCTCAGGGTTGCAGCTCAGATTCTTAAGGGACACAAGCTTGCTAAGGGAGTACGTGGTATTGTAAGCCCTGCTACACCACTTATTTACAAAATGGCCCTTGATGAAGGACTTATTTCTATCTTTATGGATGCAGGTTTCTGTGTTACTAACCCAACCTGTGGTGCCTGTCTTGGTATGTCTAACGGTGTTCTTGCAGAAGGAGAAGTTTGTGCTTCTACAACAAACCGCAACTTTAACGGACGCATGGGTAAAGGCGGAATGGTTCACCTTATGAGCCCTGCAAGTGCTGCTGCTACTGCTATTACAGGAACTATTGCAAATTCAGAACTTTACAAAGGCTGAAAATTTTCTGTACCAAATTAGGCAGACATCTGCTATAATCTAAATTATCTGGTTTAAACCGGGTTAGAAATTATTAAGAGGAATAACTATGAAACAGTTTGGTGGACAGGTTCTTTTCTTGGATCGCTCAGATATTAATACTGACGAAATAATTCCTGCTAAGTATCTTACTGAAAACACAAAGCAGGCACTTAAACCTTACTTGCTTGAGGACCTTAAGCTTGACGGATTTAACCCAAAGTCTGATATTGCAGGCAAGAAAGTTATCATTACCAGAGAAAATTTTGGATGCGGTTCTTCACGTGAACATGCTCCATGGGCTCTTGAAGTTAACGGTATTTACACTGTAATTGCCATTAACTTTGCACGTATTTTCAGACAGAATATGTACAACTGTGGTCTTCTGGCCCTTGATATGAGCAAAAAGGACATTGATGATATGTTCCATACTTTTGCTGATAAGGAAACTGAATGCAAAATCGAAGAAAAGGAAGACGGAAACTGGAAGGTAAAGCTTATTGCAGGTTCCCTTTCCAAGAGTTATGTATTTAAGCTGGAAGGATTTGAAAAGGCCCTTATTGAAAATGAAGGCTGGATCGGATACGCAGACAAAAATTACTAAGACAGTGAATAACTGCTAAAACAAAAAAAAACTGCACTTAGCTTTTTTAGGCTTAAGTGCAGTTTTTTTTTGCCTTTATTTTAAGGCCATACCATCCTTAAAGGCATTACCTGCCCTTTCTCCGGTTTTATAATAACCATGACTTACAGGATCAAAAATAAGGGGATTAACCTTGGAAATATCAATTTTTCCATCTGTAAGGGCATCTTCTTCGCAGCTTACGTTAACAATATCTGCTACCATATAGCCTGATGCCTGGTCATAGCTTACCATGCGGCATTCAAGACACATGGCAAGTTCATTTATAACAGGTGCATTTACATTTTCTGCCTTAGAAAGTGTAAAACCTGATTTTTTGATTTTATCACTTTCTGTATTAGCAGAAACAATTCCAACATAATCGCACTGAGCTACATGAGAAGCATCTGCCATACTGACTGTAAATTCTTTATTTGCAAGAATATTTGCTACAGTTTTATGTTCAGGGCTAAGGCAGATACCAATCTGATTTGTATCGTGGATTCCGCCCCATGCAGCATTCATTGCATCGGCTTTACCATCCTGATCATAAGTTGCAATAATCAGGACTGGCATTGGATACATAAATGTCTGTTTACCAAAAGATTTTTTCATTAAGAACTCCTTATTATTTATTATACAGGAATTCCTCCGGAAGTGTTACTTTAAAATCTTTTGCCAACTGTCTGAATCCATCAGGTTCAATAGTCTGAAGCTTATCAGGACGGATAGAAAGTACTTTTACAAGGATTTCTGCTGCCTTTTCTACTGTGTGCATAAGGCCGAAGGTAATGTCAAAGTCTTCTCCTGAACAGAAAAGTCCATGGTGTGCCCAAACTGCTACATCGTATTTTTTCATAAGGCGGCTTGTAGCAACAGCGATTTCCCTACCACCAGGAACCATCCATTCAACAACACCTACACCTGCAGGGAATACTACAGGGCATTCTGTGGCGCTTTCCCAGAGTTCGCGGGTAAATACTTCATCTTTAAGTGGAAGAACAAATGTAAGGGCAATAAGGTTTGTACAGTGAGCATGGTAAATAACACGGTGCTTTCCATTGCTGGCAAGCTTTTTAACTTCGTGATTCATAAGGTGGGTTGGAAGTTCACTTGTAGGTCTTCCACCATTTACAAGACCCCAGACGATTCTGAATTTTTCTCCCTTATCGTCAAGTTCAACAATACAAATGTTTGCAGCAGGATCAAGGGGAACGTTACGCATAAACTTACCGCTTCCTGTTACAAGAAAGTATTCTTTAGCAAGCTGAGGAACTGATGTTCCAATATCCTGCCAGGGTGCATCATATTTAAGGTCATCCTTTACGCTCTGAATTTCTTCGTCCTTAATTCTGTAGGAAAGGTTTCCTCCGTTTCTTTCGTGCCAGCCCTGCTCCCAGCCGTCTGAGCACATTCTTACGAAACCTTTTACGAATTCTGCTTCAATTGCTTTCATATTATTCTCCTTGAGTAGCATTTAGCCAAAGTTTTTTATATTCATCATAGTCACTGAAATCTTCTTTTGGAATTTCATTATATTCTATGCTGATAGCTGATTCCAGATCCCTGCATTTTTTTCCTTCCATAGCCATAACAGCTGTCATGGCAGAACCGAAGGATGTTGCTTCACTTATATCTGTAGTAAAACAGGGGTTATTTTTTAATACAGAAGACAGAAGAAGATTATACATCTTATTTTTTCTGAATCCACCTTCCGTAAAAATCTTAGTATTGTTTTTAAGGCCGGCTCTGTTAAAGGCAACCTGGCTCTGAATTACAAGGGAAATTATAACAGCGGCAATAAAGATTTTTTTATTGCAGATAATTTCCTTAATCTGTGGAGTATTTTCAAGCTCTTCATAAGGATAAAAATTACCCTTGTAAAGAAGGCCCGCCTTTGATTGAGGGAACTGTCCTGATCCCCTTACTATTTCCGGCAGAATAAAAAGGTCTTTTTGGAATAAAAGCTTTTTAATTGTGTCTTTGTCTGTAAGGGGAAAATCACTGTCACCACTTAACTTCTGGTAAAGCTTAACATAGGAATCAAATTCCATTCCCCCAAGGAATATTGAAGTCTTTACTTTCTGATTAAGGGCACTTCTGTTAAAAAATACAACCTTACCTATGTCTTCCTGAGTAAAATCTTCATCAGCTGAAGGATGCATGCTTACGCACCAGGTTCCGGTGGAGTTAAGGATAAAGTCATCATTTTCTTTGGCAAGATATGGTAAAAGGGATGCATTTGAATCGTGTATGCCGGCTGTAACCTGGACATCCTGAGAAAGTCCTGTTTTTTTAGCAAAATCTTCTGTTATTGTACCCTGAAAACTGATTGTATCAGCTATGTTATCGGACAGCAGCTGTCTGATGCCAAGTTTATCAGCTACTGAAGAATAGCTGTCTTTATTCTGATTCCAGAGATAGGTGTGACAGGCAAGAAAAGTCCTTTCTGCACAGAAGTTTCCGGTAAAAAAATAAGTCCAGAACTGGGGATAGCTTATGATTTTTTTTGTAGCAGCAAAACCTTGAGGAAAATACCTTTTTGCAAAGAATATTCCTTTTGCCATGTTAATCATGGAAGATAAAAGTGGTGTCTGACATTCCTTCTGTAAATCCCGGGGACTGCCGCAAAGGGAATAAAATTCTTTTTGAAAATCTTCTCCTGGGTCTTCCGTATAAAAAACACATGGAAGTGTCTGTTTGCCCTGGTCATCTGTACATACAAAAGTTGCACCGTGAGTTGTTACGCTGATGGCTTTTACCGGGTATTTTTTTGCAAAGTCAGAAATACATTTAGTAAACCATTCCTTCATGCCTTCAATATCATGGCAGAGAATAGTTTTATTATCTTTTTCGCAGGAAACCTTTTTGCCTTCAAAATTCTGATAGGCAGATTCAATCTGATTAAGGGACTGGTCATAAATGGAAATCTTTTTATTGGTCATGCCAATATCAATTACGCAGACAGCATACTTCATAATTATTAGTTTAGTCCCGCCATAAAAAAAGACCTTGACGGCAATGGCTTTTATTAGCATAATTCCGTCAAAGAATGAAAGAACTTTTATCCAGGCAGTTCTGGACTGAACCTGCAAGCTGCCATCTTGAATATAGAAAATCCCAGCCTCCTTTTCCAATGCACAATCATGATTTTTTTGAACTTGTAGTTATTTATAGAGGAAAAGGCATTCACACAGACCAGAAAGAAAGCTTTGAACTGTCAGAAGGAGACCTTCTTTGTGTTCATCCGGGCCAGTTTCATTCCTATACGGAAGTAAAGGATCTGGAACTTATGAATATAATGATAAGGCCGGATTTTTTTTATGACTTAAATGAAGAGATAACAAAGATTCCTTCTTATTCTGAACTTTTCACTTTTAATTCCAGAAGTAAAAAGGCCTCTGTAAGCAGAATACATCTTAATAAAATACAGCTGCTGGCAGTTAAAGAAATAATTGCTTCAATTCAAAATGAATTTTCCCAGGACCTGCCTCTTGTACAAATAAAAATTAACTGCCTTTTATTAGAGCTTATCATTTATATATTAAGGGCTAAGGAGAATCCGGACTTTCCTGCAGTTAATAAAAAAAGCAGTGCAAGTATACTTGTTCAATATATGGAAAAAAACTACCAGAGGAATATAAGCATGCAGGACTTAATGGAAATCGGAGCCATGTCAGAAAGTTCTGTATTAAGGGCCTTTAAGCATCTTACAGGCTACTCCCCTTTTGTTTATCAGAACAAGCTCCGTATGCTTTATGCAACAACTGCCCTTGCAGAAAGCAGCACTGACATAACAACAATCGCTTATCAGTGCGGCTTTAATGATTCAAATTATTTTTCCCGCAGCTTTAAAAAATTTGTGGGAATGACACCTTCCGAATACCGTCAGAAATTTTCTTCTGTAAAAGATTAGTAATAAAAAACTAGTACTGGGCGTACATAAATTCTGAATCAGCTTCTGAGAAGGCAAAGGAAATCATAATAAGAATTATGGGTACATAATAAAAAAGCCATCTTACGGCAATGTTTTTCTGCTGAATCTTTTGGTAAACATCCACCTTGTTTTCTTTAAGAAAGCTGATGATAAATACAGTGATACAGCCAATAAAAACAAGAGTAAGCTGGGAACCAATAGTTGCCACATTACCAAAGACCTGGGAAAGACTGACAACCTTAAAAAGTTCCTTTACATTACCAAAGTTAACTATGGAATTTTTCATGTAGGTAAAGCACTGCTTAACGTCAACGATTCTGTCAAAGTAGCCGCCAATTGTTACAAGAATAAAGGTTCTTACAATTCTGAAAACATGGAAGGCCTTGCCTTTTACATTTATATGAAGGAAGGCATTTACCTTGTCAAAGAAAGGCTTACAGAAATCACTGATGGCAATAATAAGGCCGTTATAAAGGCCCCAGAGAAGGAAATGAAGTTCCGGACCATGCCAGAGGCCTACAAGACAGAAAACTACCAGATTAGAAATACCTGCCGGAATTGTCCTTGCCAGATGTTTATGACCGGAAGAGTTAAGGCTTTTACTTATTTTCTGCATGAATTTTGTAAAGGCAAGAGGATAAAAAATGTAGTCCTTCATCCACAAACCTAAACTTATATGCCATCGGCGCCAGAAGTCTGCAATGCTGGTTGCAAAATATGGCTGTCTGAAGTTTGGCTGCATATTAATGTCAAAGAGTTTTGCAATACCTAAAATCATGTTTATACCGCCGGAAAAATCCATGTACTGATAAACGGCGTAAAGGAAAACTCCAAGAACAATATAGGCTCCAGGAAGATTAACATAGCCCGGATCAAAAATATCACTGATTCTAACAACAAGCATGTCTGCAACGATGTATTTTTTTAAGGCACCATAGAGAATACTTGTAAGACCTTTTTTAAAATTTTCAAATTTAAGGTTGTGTTCTTTTTTAAGCTGAAGGCCGAGTCCGTCATAACGGTTAAAAGGTCCCATTAAAAGCTGGGGGAAAAAAGACACAAATGTGTAGTATTTAAAAAAGTTTTCTTCCCTTGCATACTTACCGTTATAAATATCCATAAAGTAAGCAATAGTTTGTAAAGTATAGTAAGAAATACCTAATGGAAGAATCAAAGACATGGAACTGAAAATAACAAGATAATACTTAAGAAGAATAAGCATACCTGCATTTAAGAAAAGCATTCCTACAAGAACAAATCTCTTTTTTGTTAAAGTCTGAGCCTTTAATACTTTAAACTCATCTTTACTTACCAGGGCCTTGCGGGCCTTTAATCCCTCGTTTAAATAAGAAACTAATTTTGCAGCATAAAAAGTAACCAGGGCAGAAAAAACTATAAAAACTAAATTCTTGTAATTCCACAGACAATAGTAAACTGTGTTTGCAATGCATAAAAGTGCAAGCTGAAACTTTTTAGGAACAAGGTAATAAAGAATTAATGTAGAAATAAGAAATATTACAAAAGTAAAAGAAATAAAACTCATGGACTTTTCCTAAAATGAAATATATTTAATTTTAAAACTGTTAACTGAATTGCCGTCAAGATAAGAAGTAACCTTAAGCTGACCTGTGCTTGCAGCTGGCAGGGCAATTTTTGTTTCAGAAGTATTTTTTGCAAGAATAATTTCTTTACCGTCTGTTTGAGCAGTAACATCAAAAGTAAGGCGGTCAGCTTCTATTCCGGTGGTAATTGGATTAAGAAGAAGATTCTGCTTTAAGGTATCAAAGTCAGCTTTTACACCAAAAACCTTTTCCGGCATATCAGCGATTTTTTCTTTATAGGAATCGTAAAAGAAATCTTCTCCATCATATTTTCCTGCAAAATAATCACAGAAGATATCTGTAAATTTTATAATTCCCTTGTGGTTAAGGTGATTTGAATCACGGAATTCTGTGTCATTAAATGTAAGGAACTCTTTTTTTACAAAATTAAAGTCGTAATAATCATATCCCCTTTCTTTAAGAAAGGCTTTTGCATAGGAATAATATTCATCGTAATTACCCTTGCCCATAATATAAAAATCTGATGCCGGAATTGAAATAAAGACCAGTTTAGTATTTGTGTCTTTACAGAGGGCAATAATTTTATCTACAGTCTTATCCCAGTCACCTGCCCTTACATTGTCCATAATAATAGGAACATCAGCTGTATCATGAAAAGAAGAATCTTCTATAAATTTATTTTCGTAAACACAGCCCTTATAAATTGAATCATCATCGTCCTTATAAAGGTACCAGCCATTGTATCTGTAATTCTGGTAAGAGCCGTTGAATATACACTTAGCCTTATTAAAAAGAACAAGAGGGTCTAAAGTTATAAGCTTGTCTTTTCCGATTGGAAGAAAGGAATTAAGGTAATACTGTGGAAGTGACATATCTTTATAAAAATCATATTTTATTCCGGAATCCTTAAGATATGTGGAAACAATATATTCAGATTTAAAACCCTTTCTCTGTTTAAAAGGTGTAGAAGCTGCAATTCCATTATCAATATCAAGAAAAACTGTATCAACCTTATTGCGGTTAAGGATGTCCCTTAAAATTGCATAGGTACCGTCAATATGCTGGGAAGGAGTTCCTGCATTATAAAGATTCTTTCCAAGTTTTTCTTCTACGATTTTAGGATCTATTCCATGGGAAACATGGCTGGCACCGCAAACCAGATAATCAATATGTTGCTGATTATAAAGGTCGTGCATCATAACCCTGGAATAAGAATGGGCATCATCCCTTAAAATTAATGCAGTAAGATTGATGAGTAAAGCAAGTATTGCTGTAAATATTACAACCTTTATTATTCTCTGTCTGATAGAAGTCATCTTATCTTCCTTGATAGTTTTTACTTAACCAGTTTTTATATTCGCCGCTTAAAATACGGTCCATCCATTCTTTATTGTTAAGATACCAGTTAACTGTAAGGTTAAGGCCCTGTTCAAAAGTCATTTTTCTTTCCCAGCCCAGTTCCTTTTTTATTTTAGTACAGTCAATTGCATAACGGGCATCGTGTCCCGGTCTGTCCTTTACAAAAACAATGGATTTTTTAACGTCTTCAGGATTTTTACCAACAAGAGGAGCCGTTAATTCAATAACTTTAGTAAGAAGGTTAATATTCTGCCACTCGTTTTCTCCGCCAATGTTGTACTTCTGTCCATAGCGGCCATCTTTAAGAATCTGCCATACAGCACGATTGTGATCTTCTACATAAATCCAGTCACGGATATTTTTTCCCTGACCGTAAACAGGAAGATTTTTTCCGTCACGAATGTTTGAAATCATAAAAGGAAGAAGCTTTTCCGGAAACTGGTATGGTCCGTAATTATTTGTGCAGTTAGAAAGAGTAAGAGGCATTCCGTAGGTATGATAATAAGCCATGGCAATATGATCAGAAGATGCCTTGGAACTTGAATATGGTGAACGGGGATCATAAGGAGTTTCTTCCGTAAAGTATCCTTCCGGTCCAAGGGAACCGTAAACTTCATCAGTAGAAATATGATGGAATATTACATCATCCCTCTTGTTATCAAGGGAAATGCCCCAGTAATTTCTTGCAATGTCAAGAAGGGTAAATGTTCCCATTACGTTTGTTTTAATAAAAGCTTCTGGTCCAAGAATGGAACGGTCTACATGACTTTCTGCAGCAAAATGTACGACTGTATCAATGTCATACTTTTTAAAGATTTCTTCCATTTTACTGCGGTCACATATGTCTGCCTGTTCAAAAATATACCTGTCTTTAATTTGTGAAGCCATTTTAAGGTTATCAGGATTACCGGCATAAGTAAGGCAGTCTACGTTAATGATTCTTCCTGTAAAACCTGAATCCATAAACTCAGGAGAAGATGTGGCGCTTAAACCTAAAAGATAGTTTATAAAATTAGAACCAATAAAACCTGCACCACCGGTTACAAGAACATTTTTAAGTTTTCTTGACATTATATATCTCCGTAAAAAAATCTTAGAAGGACTCTGCTATAAATTTAAGATACTGACCGTAGTCTGTTTTATACTGACTTGAAAGCTGCAAAAGTTTTTCTTTATTAATCCAGCCGTTGCGGTAGGCAATTTCTTCGATACAGGCAACATACATTCCCTGTCTTTTTTGAATTGTTGCAACAAAGTTTCCTGCTTCCTGAAGACCATCGTAAGTTCCTGTATCAAGCCAGGCTAATCCGCGGCCTAAAAGTTCAACAGACAGACTTTTTCTGTTTAAATATTCATTGTTAACGGCAGTGATTTCCAGTTCACCACGAGCAGAAGGTTTAATATTTTCTGCAATGGAAACTACATTGTTGTCATAAAAATATAAACCTGGAACTGCATAATTTGATTTTGGTTTAAGGGGCTTTTCTTCTATACCAAGAACCTGCCCCTTATCATTAAACTCAACAACACCGTAAGCTACAGGATTCTTTACGTAATAACCAAAAATTGTAGAACCTTTACCCTGCTTAAGGCGTTCTACTGCATTTTCAAGACTGGTAGTAAAACCCTGTCCGTAAAAAATATTGTCACCAAGAACAAGAGCTACATCGTCACTGCCAATAAAAGATTTTCCTACGATAAAAGCATCGGCAAGGCCTCTTGGAGATTCCTGAACGGCATATTCAAATCTCATCCCTAAAGAAGAACCGTCACCAAACAATTCCTTAAAAGTATTAAGATCCCTGGGGGTGGAAATAATAAGAACTTCCCTTATTCCGGCAAGCATGAGGACACTAAGCGGATAATAAATCATTGGTTTATCATAAACAGGAAGAAGCTGCTTAGAAACAGCCTTAGTTATAGGGTAAAGCCTTGTACCGGATCCACCGGCAAGTATTATTCCCTTCATATGAGTGCTCCATCAGTATAAATATATCAATAAATTATAATTGATATTCTTACTTCCTTCAATAAGATGTTCAGGTTGTTTTTTTTAAGCTTTAACTGTAACATTATTTGTATGAAAAAATATGATTATCTTATTGTAGGGGCAGGACTTTACGGCTGTGTATTTGCCAATCTCGCTGCCAGAGCCGGTAAAAAATGCCTTGTAATTGATAAAAGAAAGCATACAGGTGGAAATATCTGGTGCCGTGATGTTGACGGAATCCATGTACATGAATACGGTGCTCATATTTTTCATACCAGTAATAAAAAAGTCTGGGATTATGTAAATTCTTTTGTTGAATTTAACCGCTATACCAACTGTCCTGTGGCTAACTATCAGGGCAAACTTTATAACCTTCCATTCAATATGAATACCTTTTACCAGATGTGGGGAGTAATAAGTCCTGAAGAAGCAGAGAAAAAAATTGCTGAACAGAAGGCCCAGGCCCTTGCTGAACTTAATGGAAGGGAGCCGGCAAATCTTGAAGAACAGGCTTTAACTCTTGTAGGAAAAGATATTTATGAAAAGCTGATTAAAGGCTATACAGAAAAACAGTGGGGACGTAAGTGCACTGAACTTCCTGCCTTTATCATTAAAAGACTTCCTGTAAGACTTACTTTTGACAACAATTATTTTAATGACCTTTACCAGGGAATTCCTTTGGGAGGCTATAATAAGCTTACAGAAGGACTCCTTAAAGGAATAGAAGTAGAAACAGAAAAAGACTTTTTTGCCGACAGAAAAAAGTATGAAGATATGGCAGAAAAAATTGTTTTTACCGGTAAAATCGACGAGTTCTTTGGTTACAGCTTAGGTAAACTTGAATACCGCACAGTACGCTTTGAAACAGAAAAGCTTAACGAAGTAAACCATCAGGGTAATGCTGTTATTAATTATACAGAGAGTCAGGTTCCTTACACCCGTGTAATTGAACACAAGCATTTTGAACCGGAAAACCCAGCCTTTGGTAATAAGGTAACTGTTATTTCTAAAGAATATTCTTCTGAATGGACAGAAGGTTCAGAACCATTTTATCCTGTAAATGACCAGAAGAACTCTGCCCTTTACCAGCGCTATAAGGAACTGGCCGACAAAGAAAAAAACGTAATCTTTGGAGGAAGACTTGCCCAGTACAAGTACTACGACATGGATGATGTAATTGCAGAAGTATTTAACACCTGGGAGAAAGAATGAAAAACATTGCCGTTGAACTAAAAGAGGTCTCAAAAATTTATCAGCTGGATAAAGTACAGGTTAAAGCTGCAGACAATATAAGCTTTCAGATTGAATCAGGAAGTTTTGCCGCCCTGTCAGGCCCTTCTGGTTCCGGCAAGTCTACCCTTCTTAACATAATCGGTCTTACAGATATCCCAAGCCGGGGTAAAGTTATTATTGAAGGAGAAGATGTTTACGGGGACATTGATTTTAGCAGTAAGATACCTTCAAAACTTGATGCAAAACTTACTAATCTGAGACGCAGTTCCCTTGGTTTTATCTTTCAGACCTTTAATCTTATCCCTGTTCTTAATGTAAAAGAGAATATTGCCCTTCCCCTGTCCCTGGGAAAATCTACAGGGGCCCTTATGGGAGAAAAAGAAAAAGATGAATGGGTTGATTTTCTTATAGAAACTGTTGGCCTTACAGACTGGAAAAAGCATAAGCCTTCTGAACTTTCCGGAGGTCAGAGACAGCGTACTGCAATTGCCAGGGCTCTTGTAACAAAAGCTCCTGTGATTTTAGCAGATGAACCTACTGCAAACCTGGACAGTAAAAACGGAGAACAGATTCTGGACCTGATGAAAAAAATAAATGAAGAACTTAAAACTACATTTATTTTTTCTACTCATGATCAGAAAATCGTAAATATGGCAGATCAGGTAATCAGCCTTAAAGATGGAAAAATTATTGATAATCAGTAATTAATAGTTAAAAGTAAATTTTATCCAGCTTCCAAAAACAAATTCTGTAAGATCAGCTTCTTCTTTTACTTCATAAGTGGCTTTAAATCCTGTACGCCAGTCGGCACAGGAGAAGATGCCGCCAATATTTATTCCGCCTTTAACATAACCTTCTTCTTCCTGATACTTATGTAGCCAGTCAAGTCCAATGGAAATATTGTTTTTCTTTCCAAGTCTAAGAAGACCTGCTTCTGCAAAAGTTCTGTGAAACAAATCCTCCTGTCCATCTTCCGGAGAAAAAATATATTCCAGCTGATATTCACCGTTAAAGCCAAAATCAAATTCATTAAAAGAAAAAAGTCTGTAAAAACCAGCAGTTGTTACGGAAGAATGCAGGGTGTCTGTATCAGAAAAGACTTTCAGCATTTTTTTAACGGAGGTAAACTTTAATAATTCCTGAGCGTAAATATCAAAAGAAGCAAGGGATGTTTTAGTTTCAAAACCTGCAACATGAGGCTGGTAAGTTATAAGGCCTGAAGTAACGGCAGAAGCTTTTTGATTAGGATTTTTTCTTCCAAAAAGATTAAAGGATATGTTCCATAAAACAAACTCTGCAGAAAAACACCAGGAAATATTTTCTTCGGAAAGTTCAGAAGAAGAAGACCTGTAAAAAGCAAGAGCAGACAATGTTCCATTTTTTACAGGAAGCCTTAGCTGGGCAGAAGTTCCGTATAAAGTATCTGCAAGAATATTGGTATTCATTGAAGAATCATAAGTTATACCGTTACCTGCTATATCAAGGGAGCCTGATGAATCCTTACTGTCTGAAGTAAAAAGACGGGGATAACCCCAGGTTGTCTTTTTTTTACCGGCAGTAATGTAGGCCCTGGATAAAAGAAGGTAGTCAAAATAAAGTTCCCTTAAAGTAATAATGTCTGCCCCTTCTGATTTTTCAGAAGAAGCTGCAGACGGGAGGGATGTATAAATATCACCATGGATTTTATAAAGTCCGCTTTTAGCACTATCAATATAAAAATGATTTTTAAGCTCAAGGTATCCGGTAAAATCATTTTCTCCATCTTTTCTGATAAGACCACCGCCTAAAGAAGAAGTAAGGTTACCGGAAAATTTTATGGAAGAAAGAAAAGAATTCTGAGCAGCAGAAGTTTTTTCTTCTTTTACAACTACAGCTTCTTCAATGTCACTGGCATCTTCAAAATAAGAATCCAGATCTGAAGTTTCCTGAGAAAACAAAGTTACAGAAGAAATAACAGAAAGTATTAAGAAGAAAAACTTTTTCATTTTTATTACCTGGCCCCTGCCATTTCTAAGTATGGCTTGGTATAAACTGCATCTTCAACTTTTTTAAGGGAAACATTGCTTATGGAAACAAGAGTTTTTTCGTATTCCATTTTACCGGCAATTTTTTTACCTTTAAGATTGTCCTGAATTATCATGCTTACAGGGATACGGCGTTCATAACCTGCAGAAGTAACTTTCTGATAAGAAGGAATTACAGTTGTACGGATTTTTTTTCCGGAAAGAGAATAATCTTCCTTTTTTCTTACAAGACCATCATCCTGGCTTACCCAGAGTTTTACAAGAGGATAATCTGCTGTCTCTTTTTTTGCTTCAAGTTCAAAAAGAATACAGTTGTATTTTCCAAGCTTTACCTGGCTGTCACTTATAATTTTATAATCTGTATAATAATTCTGGGGACCAAAGTCAGAAGTGTTTGCATTGGTATTCTGAAACTTATCCCGGGCAGACGAAAAAGTAAAACGTCTGTCTGCAGGATCATAAAACCAGATTGTTTCATCAAGCTGCAGGTAGCCCTTACCCTTTTCTGAAGAAGGAGCTGTTACAAGAATTGTCCAGCAACGGCTTTTATCACGGCGGAACATCTGGGCTTCCGTTACAGACCTGCCCTCTCCCGGCTTATCCTGAACAATGGAATACTGGGCATAAAAATCCGTATCATAAAAAGAAGTATTGTCCTGAGCTTTTTTAAGTAACTCTTCATTTGCAGAAAGGGCACTTATAGAAGCTGTCATAAGACATGCTGTTATTAATAAAAATAACTTTTTCATTTTAATCTCCTATTCTGTTACTGCCAGAGCCTTGCAGGGCATAATTCTGATGGATTTTCTTACGGAACCAGTAACAGCAGCTATAGTAAAAAACAAAACTGACAGACATATGATACAGATATTAGTCATATCAGGCAAAGGAATTATAGCACCACCCTTTAAGAAAATATCAAAAGCCGGAATAAATGAAAAGTTAAAAATAGAAATAAAGCGGCTTAAAAGAAGGGATAAAAGAATTCCTGCAAAGGAACCTGCAAGAACAAGAATCACTGCTTCTGTAAGAATTGTAAGCATAATATGAGCCCTATTCATTCCTAAAGACATATAAATGCCTATTTCGTTTATACGCTTCATTACTAAAATCTTAAAGGTACTTCCTATTCCTACTATAATAATCAGGACTAAAATGCCAATGATAAAGGATGTTATAGCCTTCATTGCAACTATAAGAATCTTTACGTCCTGAAGGTTTGCCTGTAATGGAACAAGGGCAAAATTATCTTCCTTAAATTTTCCGGAAAGAAGATGGTCGTAAAAAATCTGTTTATCATCTACAAGAGGAAACATTTTTATTCTTTTACTAAGCTGACTGTGATACTTTTTAGTGTCCTCTTTACTGATATTAGCCCCGTTCAGGTCAAGACAGATACGGTTGGAATAATCATGCCCTGTACACAGAAGCTGTCTTAAATCATCAAGGTCCATATAAGAAGTGTACATTCCAAACAGACTGGAATCTTCAAAAATACCCCTTACATATAAATCAATTGTATTGACTCCACCACCAAAAGCCGGTGCCATAAAAGTGATTTTATCTCCCTCTGAGGCGCAAAGCATGGAAGCAACAGGGCTGCTTAAAAGAATACCACCCCTGCCCACATTTTCTATTGAACCTTCAAGAAGATTGATGGAAGAAAGAAGACGCTTTTCTTTTTTAAAATCTACTCCCTTTACAACCCTCTGTCTTGCGGAATTACCTTCAAAGTAAAAGGAAGCCCTTGCTGCATCGTAATCAAAGCGGGGACTTATAACACTTCCTTCTGGAAAAATATCCTCAAGTCCCTTTATAAAATCTGTAGTATTGTAACAGCCAAGTTCATTAGTACCGCCAATAATCTGGTAGTCTCCCCCATAATAAATTCTGGCCTTGTCACTTAAAGAAGCCATCATTCCCTTTGTTACGGAAAGAAAAAATAAAGAAATACCGCAGCCTGCAGCACAAACCAGAAATAAAGAAAAATATTGTTTTCTGCGGTAAATAAAAGACCTGAGAGCAAGCTTTAAAATAAACATTATTTAGCCCCCTGAATTGCCTTTACAGGTTCTACAGAAAGTGCATTTCTGACAGGAAGAATCCAGCCTATAAAAGCCAGTAAAAGACAAAGTATAAATACGGAAATTATGTTAGGAACCCTGATGGAAAAACAAAGGGGTTCAGAACCAAAAAGCTGAATTAAAAAATCATTGTGCAGCTGAAAACCAACTTTATTTACAAGGGCACATAAAATAAAGGAAAATATTATTCCGGTAAAGGCAGATACCAGTGAAAGAATAAGATTTTCCATAAGACATTCAGCAGAAACAAAAAATGAAGAAGCTCCCATGGCTCTTAAAGTTCCGATTTCCCTTGTCCTGTCAATAACATGAATAACCAGGGTGTTATTAACAACAATAAATCCCGAAGCCAGTATTATAAGAATTCCGGCATTAAAAATTATCCTGAGCCAGTAAATATAAAGGGCTGAACTACCTGCAGCATCACGCCAGAGAACAGCTTCTACAGGCCATCCATTATTCTTAAATGATGAGTTTAAATCATAAACTGCCTTTCTTGCGTCATCTGATTTGCAGATAATAAAATTCCAGGAGCCCTGAGAAGAATAATCCTGAGTCTGGCTTTCTGTAATTTCAATATCAAAATCATCAAGATCTTCGCTAAAGAAAAAATCATCTTCGTTTAAATCTGAATCAAGAAGGGATTCAACACTGTCAGAAAAATCATAATCAAGACTGACTGTATTTTCTGTTCCGGCCAGTTCCCTTACCACCTGAGGAGAAGCAATAACAATTTTATTTAAAGAAGAATGGGAAAAGGCATATTCGTAGATTCCGCTGACAGTAAGACTTCTGATTCTAAAAGAGATGCCGTCTGCAACCATAAACTGAACTTTACTGCCGGCTTTAATACCAGCTTCTTTTGCCATGGAAGACTGAATCATACAGGCTTCTTCATCAAAATCAAAACCCCTTCCCTCAATAATTTTTATGGAAGACATGATTCTGGAATAATCAGGAAAATCTGTACCGAATAAAAAAACAGGCAGCCTTTTTTTTCCATTTTCCAGAATAGCTGTAGAAGAAACCTGAGGAACTGAAGCCGATACATAAGGACAGGAAGAAACAGCCTGACTAACCTGATGATAAGGAAGAATACTGTTGATTTTTGTAAGCATGCCGGTAACAGGTGTCTCGTCTCCAAAAAGACTTAAGGGAACATTACTTACCGGGCGGATAATCAGGTCTCCTGTAAAACTTGAACAGAAGGTTTCCTGAACGCCGTTTTCAGTACTGTCAAAAACTGCATTGGAAAAAGCAAAAAGCATTGCAGCCAGGGAAATAAAAGCTATTATGACCAGAGAAGATTTTCTTGAAATTATATTTTTAAAAGCCAGATAAAATATCATTGGCTTATTTTAAAGAAATAAAGCTGATGTTACAAGCAAAGGTTTTTTATGGTACTTTTTAATTCCGTTAATAGCCCAGGTACATAAATACCATGCACTTTTAAAAACACTCAGGCGGAGAACATTATGATAAACATTCCACTGAGGCCTGATCATCTTTCTTTTTGCACCGCCGGTTACTGAATCATTGCGCATTCTGTAATCAACAAGAATATCATCAAAACCAACACATTTAAGTCCCTGACGAAGAATATCAAGGAAGAAAACATAGTCATCCCTGAGGTTCATAAGGGATTCACGGAAGAATACATTATTTTTAAGCCTGAATCTGTCAACAATGGCAGCTGACGGAAAAACAGGACAATGCATAAGCAGCTTTTTATAATCCCTTTCTCCAGGACATGAAAAATCTTCCAGTAAAGGAAAAGTAAGGTCTGCATTCATTCTTCTGTAGCCGGAATAAAAAACAACGTGGCTTAAACATTTATCCTGCTGAATTTTATTAAGCATTATAGAAAGGTAATCCTTATGCCACACGTCATCTGAGTCAAGGAAGGCGATATAACGGCCGGAAGATACCTTAATAGCCATGTTTCTTGAAGAAGCACAGCCTGAGTTTTCCTGAGTAATATAGGTGATTCTGTCGTCCTTTTTCATGAATTTTTTTACGATATCCAGGGATAAATCCGTAGAACCATCATCTACAACCAGAAGCTCCCACTGGTCATAACTCTGAGAAAGTACTGAATTTATAGTTTCTTCAAGGAACCTGCTTCCGTTATAGCAGGGCATAATAATTGATACAAGATTATCCTTGTATACTATCTGATCTGACTCACTACTCATACTAATATTTTAACCCATAAACTAAAAAAAACAAACTTTTTTTAAAGAAATTTGCATTTTCTTGAAAATTTTCAAAGAAAATTTCAAATTTTTAATGTTGGTTTATATCGATAGATGTATTATTATACATATACTTCTGGGCTTATTATGGAATATTTTAAAAATTTAGTGAAGGTAACATATAATGAAATTGTTTGACATATCCTATCCGGAAAACGATTTTAACAGAAAAAAACACCTGTATTTTAAGAATCTGGGGGATAAAGTATCTTATGCCAGCTATTTTAACAGCTTTGCCGCAGGAATATACAATAAGTACACTAAGATTTCAGAAGTTTCCTTAAACCTTACCACCAAATGCAGCTGCCGTGTTTTACTTGTAAAAGCCAGCCTTCTTAAAAATAAAATAATAGAAACAATAATAGAAGAAAAAGAATGTAATCCAGGCCAGGAGCTTATTTTTACCTGCAATATTGAAGGTTTTGAAGAAGAGAGCATACTCTACCCTGAATTTTACAAAAAGGATGATTCTTTTAGAAAAAACGAAATTACCAGTGATTTCTGCCAGGGCTACTGGTTTTGCAGGGATGAATATAAAAGCACAGATGTTAAAATGGCAGCTGTAATTACAACTTACCGCAGGGAAAGCTTTATTATCAGCAATCTTAAGGAACTTGCCTGCACGGAAAAAGTTAAGGACGGCAGCCTTAAAGTTTTTGTAATAGATAACGGCCAGACCCTGGACTTAAGGCAGCAGGATTTTCCTTTTGCAAAAATATTCCCTAATAAAAACCTTGGTGGAGCCGGTGGTTTTACCAGAGGAATAATGGAAGTATTAAAAAACAGGGAAAATTTCAGCCATATTATTCTTATGGATGATGACATAGCTTTTAACCGGGGCCTTTTTACAAGAAATCATTCATTTTTATCAGTCTTAAAGGATGAATATAAGACCTGGGCTTTAGGTGGTGCCATGTTAAGGCTTAATGACCCCTGTATTCAGCACGAACGGGGCTCCTGCTATGATTTTTTACGCTTAAAAGCCTGGGGAAAGAATGCAAACTTATGTAAACAGACAGTCCTTATGAAAAACCTTAAGGCTGTAAGAATGGATTTCAATGCCTGGTGGTACTGCTGCTATCCTGTTGAATGTATTGATAAAGATCAGCTTCCTATGCCTTATTTTATTAAGGGGGATGATATTGAATTTGGAATCAGGAAATTCAAAAACAAATTTATTATGGTAAACGGAATCTCTGTCTGGCATCAGGAATTTGCCGGAAAAGACTCCCCTTACCTTTACTATTACAGTATCAGAAACCGTCTTACAAGCAATGCCATTCATGAAGAAAAATGCCTGGCTTTTAAAACTTTCCTTACTTATGCAGTTCATCTGACCTTTAATACCCTTAAAAGAAAAAAGGCCGTTTATTTTGTAAAACTTGCCTTCAGGGATTTTTTAAAGGGAGCAGAACATCTTAACAATATTGACGGAGAAGAACTTAATGGCTTTTTACGCAGCCATAAAAGCAAATGCTGCTGTGATTTATTTTATATAGTCAGACTTCCTTTTGAAATCATTAAGGCTGTATTTAAAATTGCACTAAATCAAAAGCAAATAAAAAGCTATAAAGAAAAACAAGCTGACCTTGTAAGCTGGCAGTCCTGGGCAAAACGACTGGGAATATAAAGTTAAGGAATACGTCGAGTCAAGGCACGCTCACGCTTAAAGCCTTGACTTCGCCGTTTTGAGGGTTTTGTAATAAACCCTCAATATAAAAAGGCCGTACCCTTTTAGTTAAAGGAGACTGCCTTTACTTTTTACCTGAGCAAGTCCCCTGTAAGGGAACTGCGGCAGAAATTAATCTGCGTAGGTAATGGTGATGGATGTGATTCTGGCATGGCCTTTAGTTGCATTATAAATTAAATATATTGGTGCAGAAGAAGTAGCTGTACCACTCCAGGTTACAGAAGATGCATCATCACCACTAAGAGCAGTACTTGCAGTCCATGTTTCTGTATCATCACTTGTTGTTACAGTAGCTGTGTAAATTGTTGTAAGATTTTGTGTCCCAGTAATTGTTAAACCTGTAATGGTTTTAGCACTTGAAGGAGTAATTGTTATCTTACCACTGGCATACATTCTGATATTTGAATCAGCAAAACATGTTGACTGAGCTGTACCTGGGGCAAATACAAGAGTTGAATAATCTGTTGTTACTGTAGTTGTAACCCCACCAGTATTTGATGTAGGGAAAAGGGCTGTATAATCATTACTTGAACTACAATCAATTACATCTTCATTACTAGCTGCAAGTGTATATTCAGCACTAACTACATCAGAGCAGTAAGTTGTACCATTATTTGTTACAACAGCAATTGCATAAAGGGTTCCGGCTGCTGTTACAGAGTAAGTAAATGCACCGTTTGTAAGTGTAGCCAGTGTTCCTGCAGTAGAATAATTATCTGCTGTAAGTTCTGTACCAAAACTATAGTAAAGAACAGTTCCGTCATGACTGTCATTATTTGTAACAGTTACTCCAGTTCCGCTTGCAACAGTACCGCTTGTAGAAATTGTAAAAAGTGGTTATATCGGAGTAAAAAGAAAAAAAAATGAGTCTTAAAATTGCCCAAAGTAATTAAATGACATTTTAAGTTTTATTCATTATAATGGATTATTATGAACATTATAAATTCCACAAAAACATTCATTAAATATAAGGGACTTTTAAAACAGCTTATAAGCCGCGATATTAAACTTAAATACAGGCGCAGTATGCTGGGCTATATCTGGAGCATACTTAACCCTCTTATGATTATGATTGTTCTTACTGTGGTTTTTTCTTATATGTTTAAAAGGGATATAAAAAACTTTCCATTGTATTACCTTTGCGGACAGATTCTTTTTAACTTTTTCAGTATGTGTGCTACTATGTCTATTCATTCAATTGTAGACAGCGGTGCCTTAATAAAAAAAATCTATGTTCCTAAATACATATTTGTAGTCTCTGCTGTTACAACCCAGCTGATTTCTGAATTCTGTTTTTCTCTAGGGGCCCTTCTTATTGTAATGCTGGCAACTCATGCGAACTTTTCTTTTTATAACCTTCTCTTTTTTGTTCCTGCTGTTGAAGTTTACATATTTAGTCTTGGTGTAGGATTATTTTTAGCCCAGGCAAATGTTTTCTTTAGGGATATTCAGTATATTTGGAAGGTAATTATCACAATATGGCTTTACATTACCCCTATTTTTTATCCTCTTACCATGCTGCCTCCTTACCTTCAAAAATATGTAACAAGATTTAATCCTATGTATATGTTTATAGAACAGTTCCGTGACCTTATGTATTTAAACCGCATGTTAAATCCAACTACAATGCTTAAAGGCTTTACAATTGGAATAGTGGCACTGCTAATAGGTATGATTTTCTTTAAGAAAAATCAGGATAAATTCATTCTTTACATTTAATTCAGGCGGAAAAAATGGAAAACAATATAAAACTTAAAATTGAAGACCTTCATATAAGATATAACCTTGCTTCTGAAAACGTAGATAACCTTAAGGAATTTGTAATTAAAATCCTTAAACGCCAGCTGATGTTTCAGGAATTTATGGCGTTACAGGGTGTAAATCTTGAAGTTAAAGCAGGTGAATCCTGGGGAATTATTGGACGCAATGGAGCCGGTAAGTCTACATTTTTAAAAGCTGCCTGTGGAATCCTTAAACCTTACAAAGGTTCAATTCAAATTAACGGTCGCATTTCTCCTCTTATTGAACTTGGAGCAGGTTTTGACGGAAGACTTACTGCAAAAGAAAACATTTTCTTAAACGGAGCAGTCCTTGGGTACAGTGAAGAATTTATAAAGGAACACTATGATGAAATTGTAGAATTTTCTGAAGTAGATAAGTTTTTAAATGTTCCTATTAAAAACTTTTCTTCTGGTATGAGAGCCAAACTTGGTTTTGCTATTGCAACTTTAGTAAAGCCTGATATTCTTATTGTGGATGAAGTACTGGCTGTTGGTGATTTTAAATTTAAGGAAAAATGTGAAAAGAAAATGCAAGAACTTTTATCAAACGGCACTACCCTCCTTTTTGTATCCCACTCCATAGACCAGGTTAAACGCCTTTGCAAAAACGCAATGTGGCTTGACCATGGAGAAGTAAAAATGAAAGGAGAAGCAGGTCCTGTTTGTGATGCTTATGTGAAGAGTTGATTAATAGATTCTGGAAATATTAAAAGAATATTTTCAGAATCTATTTACTCATTATTCTTGTAATTTCAATATCTCTTTATAAATTCTTTCACAGCATTTTCCATCTCGATATTCAAAGAAGTTATCAATTCGCTTTTCATAAATATCTACCATAAGCTCCACCAAAAAAAATACAATCATAATCAAGAGCTACTAATTCAAATGAATAAAAACTTTTTATATTTTTATCTACTTC
>NZ_JAILGZ010000037.1 GCF_024696245.1 Treponema sp. | reverse complement strand
AATTATGTCTGAAGAAAATACACAGGAAATGGAAGAAAAACAGACACAGGAAGCAGCTATGGCTGATACAACTGCTTCAGAAGGTCGCGAAGAAGATCGTGACGGACGCGCAAAGGGAAAGACATACTTCCGCAAGAAGGTATGCCGTTTCTGTGCTAACAAAGCAAAGATTGACTACAAGGATGCTGATGCTCTCCGCCGTTATATGACAGAGCGCGGTAAGATCCTTCCACGCCGCATCACAGGTACATGTGCAAAGCACCAGCGTGAAGTTGCAAAAGCTATTAAGAGAGCTCGCTCTATTTGTCTTTTGCCTTACGTAGCTGACTAGGCCTTAGGCCTCAGAGGCAAGCTGTGCTTGCCGACATATCGGATTATCTTATACTCCGAGGTAATCTTTGAAAAATTACAGGAGCTTGGAGAATACAAATGAAAGTAATTCTTAACGTAGACGTTAAATCACTTGGTGAAGAGGGAGATGTAAAGAACGTTGCTAACGGTTACGCTCGCAACTTCCTTCTTCCACGCAATCTTGCTGTACCTTACAATGAAGCTACAGTAGCTATTTTCGAAGGCCGCAAAGCTGAAATCGAAGCTCGCAAAGAGCAGAAGAGAAAGGATTCTGCAAGCCTTAAAGAAAAGCTCGAATCAGCAGCTGTTGAACTTACAATGCCAGCAGCAGCTAACGGAAAGCTCTATGCTGCAGTTACAGCTAACGTTGTTGCTGAAGCACTTGCTAAACTCGGTTTCGAAATCGAGCGCAAGAGAATTGAAATCCCTGGATCAACAATCAAATCTGTTGGAAACTTCAAAGCTACAATCAAACTTTATGAAGCACAGGTTGCTGAAATCCACGTTGCTGTAAAAGCACAGCCTGTTGAAGGCGCTGCTCCAGCAGAAAAGAAAGCTGAGAAAAAAGCTGAACCTGCAAAGGAAGAAGCTGCAGCTGAAAAAGCTGAGTAACTTTTACTTTTTGCTTTAAAATTATAAGAGCCGGTAGTACACTGTATTTACCGGCTTTTTTTATCGGGAGTTAAAAATGGACGAAACATTAAAAGATAAAGTACCACCACACAACATTGAATCTGAACAGGCCGTTCTTGGCGCTCTTCTTTTAAACTGGGGTGCAATGTCTGATGTTGTTTCTATTCTTAGAGCAGACAGATTCTATTCACTTCAAAATCAGGTGATTTTTGAAGCGATGATTAAGCTTTTTACAAAGAATGCTACAGGCGACACAATCTCCCTTATTAATGAACTTACAGTTGAAGGAAAACTTGAACAGGCCGGCGGCGCTGCTTATATAGCCTCATTAACAGATACAGTTCCTTCTGAAGCCAATATTGATTATTATGCAAACATGGTTCTTGATCGTGCTACACGTCGAGACCTTATTAAAATTTCTTCAGAATTAAAGGCTTCTTCTTTTGATTTACAGAAAAAAAGTGATGCTCTTCTTGATAGTGCAGAGCAGAAAATCTTTGCACTTGCAGAACGAAATGAAACAACAACTATTTATTCTGCAAAAGACATCATGTTCAAGGAAATTGAACTGATTGAACAGCGTTATAACAGTAAAAATCAGTTTACAGGTGTTCCAACAGGATTTGCAAAACTTGATACATATACTTCGGGTTTCCAGGATTCCGAACTTATTATTATTGGTGCCCGTCCTTCTATCGGTAAAACTGCCCTTGCACTTTCCATCATACAGAACATTGCCTGTGAAAAACGTATTCCATGCGGCTTCTTCTCACTTGAAATGCCTTATGAATCAATTGGTATGCGTCTTTTGGCACAGGAAGCTCGTGTTCCTATGCAAAAAATCCGTTCCGGTATGCTTAAGGTTGATGATGTAAAACGCATTCAGGATGCTGCAGGAAGATGGTTTGAAGCACCTCTTTATACAGTCGACACTCCTAACATGAAACTTATTGACCTTCGTGCAGTTGCCCGCCGAATGGTAAAAAATCAGGGAGTAAAAATCATCTTTATTGACTATATTGGTCTTATTGCTACCGAAGATCCAAATAAGCCTGTTTATGAACAGGTTTCAGAAATATCTAAATCTCTTAAGGCTCTTGCCCGTGAGCTTTCAATTCCAATTGTTGCTCTTTGTCAGGTTGCCCGCGATGCAGAAGGTCAGGAACCAAACCTCGCTCAGCTGCGTGGTTCTGGATCTATTGAACAGGATGCCGACGTTGTAATGTTCCTTCACCGTGACCGTATAAAAGATGGTGATAGTGTAGGTGCACAGGATGCAAAGATTATTCTTGCCAAGCAGCGAAACGGTGCGTGTGGTGATATTGATATTATGTTCTTACCTGCATACAGTAAGTTCGAAAATAAAGCAGACGAAAATTAACAGACTAATAATAAAAAAAACTGAATTATATACGTTTCAGTAGGTATCAAACTTCAGTCTTCCAGATTTTGGGATAACATTCTGCGGTTTTCGTAAACGAAAACCGCAGGATGTTTTTTTATGGCTAAGCGCCAAATCTGTCACAAGAAGTTTGTTACCTACTTACACTTCTATAATTCAGTTTTTTCCTGTCCGCAAATATTATTTTATTTCGCGTCCGCAAG
>NZ_JAILGZ010000034.1 GCF_024696245.1 Treponema sp. | reverse complement strand
CAGGAGTAAAAAATGTTTTCTTGTAATTTTAAAAAGTATTTATTTTTATTTGCAGTTACTTTTATTTTTATTTCAGGACTTTCAGCCGGCGATTTTAAAGGGGATATTAAAAAACTTGATTCCTATATCCTTAAATGCCGGGAAGGAAGCCAGGATAAGCCTGCCAGATATCAGATTAAGCCTTCGTCCGGTAAAATTGATTCTTCATTCTGGCAAAAACTTGCTCAATCCCTTGACTCTAAATCCAACTGTATTTTTTATGTAAACCTGTCGGCTCTGTCTGTTGCAGAGGGAAAGGAAAATGAGGAGATTCCTTATAATTCAATTACTTCAGTTAAAAGTCTTGGGGGAATAAAGCTGCCTTGCGGACTTACATCTGTTTCTTCCTATAGTTTTTCTTCCTGTGCCAATCTTGAATATGTTTATTTTCCTCAGAATACAATTCACCATATTGGATATCAGTCTTTTTCTTCCTGTCCTCTTCTAAAAGATGTTTATCTTTATGATTTTGACGGTTATCTGGATGAAGCCTTTAAGTACTGTGACAGCCTTAAGGTAGTTCATATGCCGGACCATCCAATTTACTGTTCTTCTTCCGGGGGCTATTATCAGCATTCCTTTGGAAATACTCCTGTAGAAAGCGTAGTTACTCCTTCAAAAACCTTTACCTATGAAGAATGGGTTGCTTATAACAGGATTATGGTTCCTGAGTATGTGGCCGTTAAGGAAGTCAGGGCCAGTTCTGTTCTGGAAGATAAATATAAGGAAAGTAATATCTGTAATGCCGGTTATGAATGCTGGGTTGAAGGTTCTCCTGGAGACGGAAAGGGGGAATGGATTGAACTTATTTTGGAAAAGCCTGTAACAATTAATATGATTACTGTAAAAAACGGGTTTGGAAATCTTTCTTATTACTGGAAAAACAACCGTATAAAAAAAGCCCTCTTTATTTTTGATGGTGATGAAAAAAATGCCCTGCCGGTAGAGTTTAGGGATAATCCTTCTGCAGAAAGTATTTATATTGGAAAATATGATTCCCTTTGTTCTAAGGTAAAAATTGTAATAGAAGATGTTTATCAGGGCAGTCTTCCTGATAATGACTGCTGTATTGATGAAATCTGTATTAATGCTGCAATAGACAGGCAGAGGGTATACGGAGCTTATTATAGCAGTGATGAAGTAATTTTCCGCTATGATCCTGAACGTAAAAGAATGCTTAAAGGTCTTTATGAAATTGATGTTGGTTCTGAAAATGTAAAGGAAAAGGATGGATTTATTCTTGCAAGGGCAGTTGACTGGGAAAGCGGAGAGAAATACTGGACAAGACCTAATTTTTCTTTAAGGGGCACAATGCTTAATGGGTTTTTTCCTGGAACAGGAGGCGGTCATTCTATAAACGAGTATGCAATGTTCTTAAATCCAGACGGCAGGCATTACCTTTTTACCTGGCATGAGGAAACTGCTGGTTGTCCTATATCTTATGATCCCTGTCTGGAATTTTATGTGTGGGAAAATCAGACCTGGAATATAAAAGAAAATATGTCCGGGGAAAAGTCTCTGGAAAATGCTTATGCACTCCTAAAAAAAATAGAGGGAAGACCACTGGGCTTTAGATTTTCTATTGACGACAGGTATTACACCGGGGATTATTCCATGACTTTTAATATTTACCCGGTGGAAAAACCTTCTTTTGCAGTTACCCTGGAACTTCCTTATGAGAATAGTATTTTTATGCCTTATGAAAAAACTGCTGAAGCTGCTGCTGCTTTTGGAAGTTCTGAAGATTTTAAGAATGATGGCAGCCTTTATGAGAAGCTTGAAAAGTGTAAGGCAGAAAATACAAACCTTCTTCTTTATTCTGCCGCCTTTAATGAAGACCCGGCAATGAGTGAATATCTGATTAAGTGTGGTTTTGCTGTTACAGGTCAGGATGTTGAGGATGACTATTATGGAGATAAGTCTATGTCTGCCCTGGAAGCCTGGAAGTATGGAGGCAATAATAATCAGGTGTCATCCCTTCTTTTAAAGCATGGAGCTTCCTATTCAGAAAAAATGCTTATTTCTGCCTTTGACAGGGATAACAGGGCTGAGTTTGAAAAGACTGCTGCCCTTGTTACTTCCTATAATGAAACCCTTAATCATATTACTTTCCAGATAGGCCGGGAGGATAATGAAAAACTTAAGTATTATTTTTCTGTCCTTAAAAAGCTTAACGTTGACTTTGAAGAAGCTTATAAAAAGAATTCTTCGGAAAAGGGCTATTCCGGAAGTCCAATGGAAGTTTCAATCAACATGCGGGACCTTGATATGGCAAAGTATTTTCTTTCTTTAGGAATGAAGATACCTGAACATATGGAAAATAACTATGGTTATACTCCTTTGTGCTATCTTGGTGACAAATATACAGAATGTATGAGGGACCGGGATTATTATCGGGCTTCAAATGATTCAGTATATGCAGAGTCTTATGCAAAAGCCGGAAAAAATGCTATGGATATGATTCTCTGGCTTTTTTCTCAGGGTGTTTCAGCCGGAAGCTGTAATCTTTCAGGAAAAAATATTCTTCATATATTTGCCTCAGAAAAAATTGACGGCTATGCGCTGGAAATAGTCCGTCTTTATATTAAGCATGGGCTGGATCTGAATGGAGTTTCTAAGGGCGGGGAACATCCTCTGGAAGTATTCCTTGAAGAAACTTACAGGAAAAAGGTATACAGCTGGGATAGTGATGAAGATGACTATATTACAGAATACAGTCAGGTATGGACAAAGGAAGAAATGGACTTTCAGAATATTCTTCTTGATTCAGGAGCCTGGGCTGAATATGCCCTTTATTATTTGATCAGGGAATATGATACTGCAGATCTTCTTGATAAAAATAAGATTACAGGCAGGACATTTAACTGGTATTTTGATAAGGCAAAGGGAAGAAATATAATTGCTAATTCCATGCATTATAATGATACAAATGAGAAGTCTGTGGTACTTATTTTGCTGGAAAAATATAAATCTGATCCTGATTCTTCTTCCATCTTAATAAAAAAATTCCTTGATGCAGGATATTCAGTGGATGGAATTATTTACTACAACAGGGAATGGTTTGGCTTTGAATATTTTTTATTTGAAAGTTTCAGCTACTGTGATCTTAATGGTGAAAAATCTTCAAGTTATAAGGAAATCTTTAAACTTCTTATGGAAAGGGAAGATAAAGCTAAGGTACAGGCTGCCTTAGATAAGGTTTTTGAAGATTTACTGTCCAATATTTATTTTGATATTCTGCCTGAAGATCTTTTTGAAAAGGTTTCATTCTTAATTGAATGCGGGGCTGACTGGAATAAAAAGGTTGAAAAAAAATATGAGGACAGGAAGGTGGTAAGATGTCCGGATCTTCTTGTATCCTGTGGTCCTGACATCTGGGATTTTCCTTTTGAGTACCTGGAAGAAACAGCCTATGATGATGACTATGAGTTTTATTATGATGAATCAAAAATGACGGAAGAGGATTTTAAGCTTCTTGATGAAGGAGCCCTTCCCTATATAAAGACCTGCCGCTATCTTATAGAGCTTGGGGCAGGGGATGTACTTACAGAAAAGGCCTTTAAAAAAGCAAAGGTTCCGGCCAGGGTTTATAAACGTATTCTTAAATAGTTTTGTATATTCCTTATAAAGGGGACAAAAAAAATGAGCTGCATGTTTATATTAAACAAGTGCAGCTCATTTTTTTTATACCAGCTTTAAGTGGTAATTATTTCTTGTTTACAGCATCCTTGAGAGCTTTTCCAGCCTTGAATTTTGGAGCCTTTGAAGCAGGAATATGGATTTTTTCTTTTGTAAGAGGGTTAATTCCGTCTCTGGCAGCTCTTTCTGAAACAGTGAATGTTCCAAAGCCAACCAGTGCAACATCATCACCTGAAGAAATAGCTTTTGTTACGTTTTCAATAAAAGATTTAATTGCTGCATCTGCATCTTTTTTTGTAAGACCTGTGTCTTTAGCGATAGCGTCAACTAATTCTGTTCTTTTCATTTTGTTCTCCTAGATAAATAATTCCGGAATGTTGGTCCCGGAGTCTGATTTGTTGATTATACATCAGAAGCTGTGTAAATTCTAGTAGAATATAGGATTTTGGAAAGTAAAAAAAAATTTTTTTTGAGAAATTTTACGATTTCTTATTGACAAAAAAATCAATATTATATATATTCTAACCATTCATTTGGAGGATTAGCTCAGCTGGTACGAGCGTCTGGTTTACACCCAGAATGTCGGGGGTTCGATCCCCTCATCCTCCATCTGTACCGGGATGTAGCGCAGCTGGTAGCGCATCTGGTTTGGGACCAGAGGGTCGCAGGTTCGAATCCTGTCATCCCGACTTTTTCCTTTTCTTCAAATAAAAAAGTTGTTTTTCAGGTTAAAATCCCATAAAATTAATTAAATACCTATTTATTTTTATCATGGAGTTATTATGGCTATAATCAGACGCCGCTCTTCAGAATCAAAAGAATCAGAAACAGAAAAATCCCAGGCTGAACAGACAGTAGTATCCGATGCAGGTGAAGCTGCCCCTGTATCAGAGGAAAAAACAGAAGAAGTTAAGCCTAAGAGACGTAGAGTTGTAAGAAAAAGTGCAGTAAAAGAAAGTGAAGGTGAGACTGCTGAAAGTCCATCAGAAAGCCCTGCTGAATCAACAGAGCCTGGTGTAGAAGGAACAGCTGCTGCTGTAGAAGAAACTTCTGCTTCTGAAAGTAGTGCAGATCACAGTGAACAGCACCAGGAATCTTCTGAAGCTTCTGGTGAACAGACAAAGGAATATCAGCCAAGAAGATGGCAGAATAATAACCGTTATCAGAACAATGGAAATTATCAGAATAACAATAACCGTTATGGTAACCGCCGCTACAACAATTACAGAAACAATGAAAGAAACCTTCAGGAACGCCTTGAAGCTGTAGAAGCAGCACAGAAAATCGAAAACCCTGAAGAATACGAATCTAAACCACGTCTTGAAATCAATAATCTTACAAAAATGAGTATGCCTGAATTAAGAAACCTTGCTACCCAGTATGGTCTTCTGGCAGATGATCTTGCTCCTTTGAAAAAGCAGGAACTTATTTTCTTTATTCTCAAGGCTCACACAGAACATGGTGGTATTATTTTTGCCAGCGGTGCCCTTGAGATTCTTCCGGACGGATATGGATTCCTTCGTTCACCTCAGAACAGCTATCTTCCTGGGTCTGATGATATTTATATTTCACCAAGTCAGATTCGTCTTTTTAACCTTAAGACAGGTGATACTATTTACGGACAGATCCGCAGTCCAAAAGAAGGGGAGCGTTTCTTTGCCCTTCTTCGTATAGAAACAGTAAACTTTGATGATCCACGTGTTGCTCAGACCCGTGTTCCTTTTGAAAACCTTACACCACTTTATCCAAATGAAAAGCTTAGTCTTGAAACTGTTTCTACTGAATTAAGTGCCCGTATTGTTGATCTTTTTGCACCTATCGGAAAAGGACAGCGTCTTCTTATTGTTGCTCCTCCTAAAGCCGGTAAGACAACTTTAATGCAGAAGATTGCAAATGCCATTACAACTAATAATCCGGAAGTTTATCTTATTGTTCTTCTTATTGATGAACGTCCTGAAGAAGTTACAGAAATGGAAAGGGCAATTAAGGGAGAAGTTATTTCTTCTACTTTTGATGAACAGGCTACACGTCATGTTCAGGTTGCAGAAATGGTTCTTGAAAAGGCAAAGCGCCTTGTTGAACATAAGAAGGATGTTGTAATTCTTCTTGATTCAATTACCCGTCTTGCCCGTGCATATAACCAGACTGTTCCTACTTCCGGAAAGGTACTTTCCGGTGGTGTTGATTCAAATGCCCTTCATAAGCCAAAGAGATTCTTTGGTGCTGCCCGTAATGTAGAGGAAGGTGGTTCCCTTACCATTATTTCTACTTCCCTTATAGAAACCGGAAGCCGCATGGACGAAGTTATCTTTGAAGAATTTAAGGGTACCGGTAACTCAGAAATCGACCTTGACAGAAAGCTTGCAGAAAGAAGACTTTTCCCTGCAATCAATATTAAGAAGTCTGGAACCCGTCGTGAAGAACTTCTCCTTACAGAAGAAGAACTTCAGAAGATGTGGGTACTCCGTAAGGTTCTTAATCCTATGGAAGATGCCGATATTCTGGAACTTATTATGGATAAAATGCGTAAATCTAAGGATAATAATGCATTCCTTTCCATGATGAATACAGGAAGTGCTGCTGAGTAAGGTTCAGCAGGACTTTTATTGACTAAAGTAATAGTTTTCCTTATATTTAAGGAACTAAATAAATATTTCTTGTGGCTGCAATTTGCTTCCTAACAGTGATGGAATGATAGATGTGCCTTCGTTTGCACAAGCTAGTGGTGACTGGGGTTGCTTTGCTGTCGGGCAAGACAGGAGTTATTATGAAAGAGGGAATCCACCCAGAGTACAAACTTACAAAAATTACATGCGTTTGCGGTAATGTAATTGAAACACGTTCAACTGTAGAAAACATCAAGGTTGAAATCTGTTCTGCATGCCATCCTTTCTATACAGGTAAGCAGAAGCTTGTAGATACTGCAGGTCGTATTGACCGCTTCAACAAGCGCTATGGCATGAAGTCTGCTGAAGCAAAATAAGTTTGTCTTAAATGACATAAAACAGTCCTTTCTGTTTAATCGGAAAGGGCTGTTTTTTTTTATTCAGGCAGGGGACTTTTTGTAGAATGCAGCTGCAGGAGACTTGTGGAGAAAGCTTTGTCATACAGTGGTTTCCAGTAGTCTTAAGGAACAGGGCTGTTTTATGGTAAAGATGCCATGAGAATTACAGCCTTACTGACTTTTAAATATATCGTGAAGAAGTTCCCTGATGGATTTAATGTCAGATTTAAGAGGGAAGAGGAATCTTGTTTTTTCTTTAAGTTCTTCATTCTTTTTGCGGAAAGATTCCTTAAGGTTTTCGTATTTAATTATTATCTTTTCTTCTTTTGCAAATTTCCTGATTTTTGCAGAAAGCTTAAAGGTGTAGCATAAATCCAGGGTAAATACTCCCCAGAAAAATCCTACTGCAAAACTGAAGGTAAGGTGGTTTGTAAACCAGTAGAGCCAGGAAAGAATCCTTGGGTGAATTAAAAAATAATAAATGGCACTTAAAATAATCCAGTAAAAGGAATACTGGGGACATATAATGCCTTTTATGTTAAAGCGGTTTTTACTGTAGTCCCAGAGACGGATTTTCATTCCCTTGATAAAGATAAGGCCTGCTATATATTCAATGGTTGTAATACAGATGGACATGAATATAAAGAGTATGACTTTTTGTAAGGCAGGGGCTTTTATAAAGCTTACATCAGTAAAGGATAGTGAAAAAAGAATAATCAGGCTGAGGCCGTAAAGGGGTAAGTAGGGGCCTGTAAGGAAGCCGGGATTAAGCCACTTTTTTTCCGGGTTATTTTTAGAAAAAAATCTTCTCCAGAAAACTTCCAGTATCCATCCGGCAGTGCTGCCTGTAAAAAAGAGAAATGCCAGTACCAGTAAAATATTCACTTTAAGCCTCCTTTGGGTTTTGAAGCTTCCAGCAGCGGTGAATCTTTTTATTGCGGTAATCTTCAGGAATGCTTGATTCACTTATATCAGAAACTATTGTTCCTGGGGGAAGAAGGGCCTGGTCAAAGGAGAGTCGGCGGCTGTTTGTAGAAAAGTAAAGGGTTCCCTTATCATTCAGCAGGGAAAGGCATTTTTTTACAAGGTCAGGCCAGTCCCTGTTTATGTCCAGGGTGTGTTCCGTACGCTTGGAGTTGGAAAATGTAGGTGGATCCAGAATAATTAAATCAAAACGGTTGCTCCCCTGAGAATTTGGTATTTCTGCATTCATCTGATTAAGGAAGCCGTTTACATCCTGTCTTACAAATATATATTTTTCCGGGTCTGTAAATTCGTTTTTTTCCATATTGCGTTTAGCCCATTCCAGGTAAGTATTGCTCATGTCTACGCTGGTTACCCTTTTAGCGCCGCCTTCTGCTGCATAAACGGAAAAGCTTCCTGTGTAGCAGAAAAGGTTCAGGACACTTTTACCCCTGCAGCTTTCCCTGACGGTTTTTCTAAGGGGTCTGTGGTCAAAAAAGAGGCCTGTATCAAGATAATCGTCAATGTTAATAAGAAAAAGCTGTCCCTGTTCCTGGGTAAGGCGGAAAATATTTTTTGAGTCATTTTTCTGGTATTGTTCCCTTTTTTCTCCGTCACTTTGCTTTCTTCTTGTTTTTATTATGACATTTTCCTTTTTAATCTGCAGGCTTTCTGCTGCTGCCTGGGCCATACATTCAAGCCAGATTTCTTCTTCTTCCGGGTCTTTTTCGTAGGGACGTTCATAGAGGTAGAGTAAAAGGAAGCTTCTTTCTCCTTCTTCTGCAAGTATGGTTGCTGCTTCCGGACTGTTGGCAGAGATGGCTTCGTTTTTTCTGTTTATAAAGAGGGCTGCTTCTTCCTTTGTGTCAGTATAAGGTGGCAGAAAGGTATAAATATCTGCAGCCAGGGGAATTTCCGGAATATCCCTGTCGTAAAGGCGGAAACAGCTGATTCTGTTTTTTCTGGACCATTTTTTAAGGTTTTTAAGATTTTTTGTAAGGCGGTTTTTGAATAAATCTGCCTGCTGTTGGTTTTTCTGATTAATATTTGCGTTCACGCTTTGATTATAATGAATTTTATATGCCTTTAACAGTATAAAAAGAGGACCCCGGGGAATCAAAAAGGGCTTAAATAAGGCTAAAAAAGGCCAATGTTTACACAATTTATTATAAATGGTAGACTTAATTATAGGGTGGATAATTCTTTTTTTTTTAACTGACAAAATTTTTTTTAGGAATATATATGAAATTTAGCGAATTTACTTTGAATGAAAATCTCCAGAAGGGGATTGAAGGAGCCGGTTATGTTGATTGTACACCGGTTCAGGAACAGGTTCTTAATGCCAGTCAGCAGGGAAGGGATTTATACGTACAGAGCCAGACTGGTACAGGTAAGACAGCAGCCTTTCTTATTTCTGTAATCAATGAAATGCTTACAAGAAGTGATCTTTCTGCAAAGAAAGCCCTTATTATGGTTCCAACAAGGGAACTGGCCGTTCAGGTTGAAGAAGAATGCCTTAAGCTTTCTAAGGAAACAGGTCTTGTTTGTGCAAGTTTTTACGGCGGTGTTGGTTATGATAAGCAGGTTGCCCTTTTAAAGAAGGGTGTGGATATTATTATTGGTACTCCAGGCCGTGTAATTGACCTTCATGAAGGTAATCAGATGGATTTAAGCAGTATCGGCTTCCTTGTTATTGATGAAGCTGACCGTATGTTTGATATGGGCTTTTATCCTGAATTAAGCCGTCTTATAAAAGTTCTTCCTTCCAGCGAAAAACGCCAGACTATGCTTTTTTCTGCAACCTTGAATATTAACGTAAAGAATCTTGCCTGGGAGTATACCCGTAATCCGGAAGAAATTACTATTGAAGCTCAGAATATTACTGTTGATGAAATTGATCAGGTTCTTCTTCATGTTTCAAGTGATGACAAAATGAAGCTTCTTCTTGGAATTATTTCAAGGGAAAATCCGGAAAGCCTTATTATCTTCAGCAATACTAAGAAATCCTGCGAAATTATTGCAAAGCGTCTGCGTATGAATGGTCTTGAAGCTGAATTCATCATTGGTGACCTTCCGCAGAAAAAGCGTCTTGCAATCATGGATTCCTTTAAGGCTGGTAAGACAAAGTGTCTTGTTGCAACCGATGTTGCTGCCAGGGGTATTGATGTAAATGATCTTGCCATGGTTATAAATTATGACCTTCCTAATGAAGCTGAAAATTACGTACATAGAATTGGTCGTACAGCCCGTGCCGGTAAATCAGGAAAAGCTTATACTTTCTGTAGTGAACAGGATGTTTATTCCCTTCCGGCTATTGAACGTTATATAGAAAAACAGATCCCCTCACAGGTAGCAGATTCTTCTTTAATGGCAGAGGACAAGAGTGAAGGAACTTATATCCGTCTTGATTCATACCATGAAGATTACAATGACAAGAGTGAATTTGGAAAACGCCGTCAGCGTGAGTATGAAAAAAGCGGCAGAAACCGTAACCGTCATCATGACCGCAATAATAATGGTGGAAGAAGGGATCCTTCTAAGGGTCGGGGCCGTTATTCAATTCGTAATGAAGATGCTAAGAAAGAATACAAGAGGGATAGGAGAGTCTTTACTGAAGAAGAAACACAGGCTCTTGCATCTATGTCTACAGAAGAGCGCATGAAGATTTACAGACAGAAGTTTTCTAAGGGTAGTCCTGCTGGAAAAGATAAGTCTGTAAGCAGCAAGCAGAAGAACACTTCTTACAGAAATAATTCTTCTGTTAAAAATAAGGGTGCAGTTAAGAATAATTCAGTTAAAAAGGCTAAGCCAGAAAAGAAAAGCCTTTTTGGTAAGATAAAATCTTTCTTTTCAAAAAAGTAATTAATAAATAGTTTTCAGGAGTAAAAAATATGATTACTGTAAGTGACGTAAGCCTTAAATTCAGCGAGAAGCCGCTTTTTAAGGATGTAAACCTTAAGTTTATGAAGGGAAACTGTTATGGAATTATCGGTGCAAATGGTGCCGGTAAGTCTACCTTCCTTAAGGTTCTTTCTGGAGAAATAGAACATGATTCCGGTGAAATCAGTATGAGTGCCGGAGAACGCATGGCTATTTTGAGCCAGGACCACTTTAAATACGACGAATATTCTGTAAAAGAAACTGTAATGATGGGTTTTCCTAAACTTTACGAAATAGGTAAGGAAAAGGATGCCATTTATGAAAAGGCAGATTTTTCTGAAGAAGACGGAATAAAGGCTGCTGAACTTGAAGCTGAATTTGGTGAACTTGGTGGATATGAAGCAGAAAATCAGATTGAACAGATGCTTTCTGGTCTTGGTCTTGAAGAAGAAAATCATGACAAGATGATGAGTGAACTTGATGAAAGCCAGAAGGTTCGTGTTCTTCTTGCTCAGGCTCTTTTTGGTAATCCAGATTATCTTATTCTTGATGAACCTACAAACGGTCTTGATCTTGAAAGTATCGGCTGGCTTGAAGACTTCCTTCTTGAATTTGAAAACTGCGTTATCGTAGTAAGCCACGACCGTCACTTCCTTAATGCGGTATGTACTTATATTTGTGATATTGACTACGGAAAGATTACTCAGTTTACAGGTAACTATGACTTCTGGTATCAGATGAGTCAGGTGCTTCAGAAGCAGGCTAAGGACCAGCAGAAAAAGCGTGAAGATAAGATGGCTGACCTTAAGGCCTTTATTCAGCGCTTTGCTTCCAATGTTTCTAAGGCAGGACAGGCTTCCAGCCGTAAGAAGGTTCTTGAAAAACTTGAACTTGAAGAACTTCCTGTTACCAGCCGTAAATTTCCTTTTGTTGGATTTACACCTGACAGGGAAATCGGAAACTTTGTTCTTACTGCAGAAAAGATTAATACAAAAGATAGTGATGGAACAGTTCTTCTTGATAACTTTAGCCTTACAGTTCACCCTGGAGAAAAAATTGCATTTGTAGGTATGGAGCATAATTCAATTACTTCATTCTTTGATGTAATTTCCGGAGTAAAGAAGGCTGATTCAGGAGAGTTTACCTGGGGACAGACTACAAGTCAGACTTATATGGGCCGTGATAATTCATCATATTTTTCTAATGATATGAATATTACTGAATGGCTTAAACAGTTTTCTAAGGAACAGGATGAGTCATACGTACGCGGCTTTTTAGGAAGAATGCTTTTTTCTGGAGATGATTCCCTTAAGAAGGTTAAGGTTCTTTCCGGAGGAGAGAAGGTTCGCTGTATGCTTTCTAAGATGATGCTTTCCGGTGCCAATGTTCTTATTCTTGATGATCCTACAAACCATCTTGACCTTGAATCTATTGAAAGTCTTAACGAAGGTCTTGTTAAATTCCATGGTGTTGTTCTTTTCTCAAGTCATGACCATGAGTTTATTTCTACAATTGCAAACAGAATTATTGAGATTACTCCAAAGGGAATTATTGACCGCATGATGAATTTTGATGATTACCTTAAGGATAATCAGGTTAAGGAACTTCGTAAGGAATATGACGCAGGTACTGATAAAAAAATCCGTATCTGATAATTTTTAATTTTTATATAAGGGAACCTGCTGCTTTAGACGGTTAAGGTTCCCTTTTTTTTATTTAAAAATGAAATATAAAAAAAATAAAAAATTTTAAAAAAAATTCCCGAATTTGTGTGGTTTTTTGTTAAACGATTCAAATAT
>NZ_JAILGZ010000021.1 GCF_024696245.1 Treponema sp. | reverse complement strand
TTTGAAAAAGGACTTAAGGCTGCCGCTTATGGTGTAGCAGGGGATGTTACCTCAGAAGTTACGAAACGTCTTAATGAAAAGATTAATTCATCTTCAAGTGAAGCTCTGGTAAAGGTTAAGGAAGTTCTTGGTATTGAAGGTGAAATTGATGTTCAGTCATTAAGAATGAATGATCTTGAGAAGATTCTTGAGAATAAAAAGAAAGAATTTTCTTCTGCAACGGAAGCAGCTGTAGAATCAGCTAAAAAAGAAGCTGCAAATGCCCTTATAAAGGGTTTGACAGGATCTGATTCAAGTAAATCAGGTTCATCAGCCTCTTCAAGCAGTAAAAAGAACAGTCTTAAGAGTTTATTCTGATAAAGACTGAATATACGCTGATTTATCATGGTTAGCCTTTCAGGGATTGAAGAAAAGCTTTTTTTGTGATAAATTCAGCAAATCAATTGTAATTTATTTTTTTTATACAGGAGTTCCAAATGTCAGGACACAGTAAATGGGCAACCATTAAACATGCAAAAGGTATTGCCGATGCAAAACGCGGTAAGCTTTTTACAAAATTCATTAAGGAAATTTCTATCGCAGCAAAGATGGGTGGCGGTGATCCAGATTCTAACCCAAGACTTCGTACAGCAATTCTTAAGGCTCGTGCATCAAACATGCCTAAAGACAACATTGAACGTGCAATCAAGAAAGGTACTGGTGAAGACGGTGCAACATCTTATGAAGAACTTGTATATGAAGGATATGCAGCAGGTGGTGTTGCAGTTCTCGTAGAAGTACTTACAGATAACCACAACCGTGCAGCTGCTGATGTACGCAATATCTTTACAAAGAACGGTGGAAACCTTGGAACATCTGGTTCTGTTAGCCGTATGTTTGACCGTAAGGGTGTAATCGAACTTGATGCAGAAAAAGTATCAGAAGAAGAAGTAATGGAAGTTGCTCTTGAAGCTGGTGCAGAAGACATTGTAAATGAAGACGGTGTTATCACAGTAACAACAGATCCTTCTTCATTCAACGGTGTTGCAGAAGCAATCCAGGCTAAAGAATGGGAAACACTTTCTGCTGAAGTATCAATGGTACCTCAGGCATATGCTGCAGTTGATGCAGACACAGCTAAGAAAGTTGCAAAACTTCTTAACAAACTTGAAGATAACGATGATGTTCAGAACGTATGGTCTACAGTTGAATATCCTGAAGACTTTGATCCTGATGCTGAGTAATCAGTAATTGTTATTAATGAAGCCCTGCTTTTTTTTGCGGGGCTTTTTTTGTGTCTGAATATGCGTATATTAGGTATTGACCCCGGTCTGGCTAATACAGGATTTGGTATTATTGATTATAAGGCAGGAAAATTCTGTCTTGCAGGTTATGGGGTTATAGAAACTGACAGTTCACAGTCTCACGAGTTAAGGCTTTTATACCTTTACAACAGGCTTTCTGCCGTAATAGAAGAATTTAAGCCTGATGCTGCAGAAATGGAAACTCTTTATTTTTCAAGAAACACATCAAGTGCCATGGCTGTTGCAGAAGCTAAAGGCGTAATTACCCTTTGTCTTGCTCAAAGTGCAGTTCCCCTTTATTTTTATACTCCTAATCAGATTAAATATGCTGTTACTGGCACTAAAACGGCAGATAAAGAAACAGTACAGAACTGTGTTAAAATGCTTCTGAGATTAAAGGAAAAGCCTTCTCCTGATCATGCAGCAGATGCCCTTGCAGGAGCCATTACCTGTATTAATTCCGGAGACTTGACGCTGACCTTTTAGCAGCTTTTTGATATAATCTTCCCTATGTTTAATTCTTTAACCGGAACAGTAACCGGTAAATTTCCGCAGAAAATCTATTTAGAAAATAATGGTATTGAATGGGATATAATCTGTCCCGAAACAACAGTAGACGCACTTCCTCCAGCCGGCAGTCAGGCTAAAGTTTATACCTGGCTTCAGCATACAGATGCCCTTATGAATCTTTACGGATTTGCCTCAATGGCTGACAGGGAACTTTTTTTTGATCTTCTTAAGGTAGACGGCATAGGTCCTAAAGGTGCTGTAAAAATAATGTCTGCAATTACATGCAGTGATCTGGTTAAAGTTCTTGAAAACGGTGATTTATCTGCTTTGGAAAAAGTACCTGGTGTAGGTAAAAAAACAGCAGGAAAAATGCTTTTGCAGCTTAAAGGAAAACTTTCTCTTGATAACAATATTGCAGCAGTTTCCGCCAGTAAAAATTCAGAATACGCTGATGTTATTACAGGTCTTGTGGATATGGGATACGACAGGCAGAAGGTTATGGAAGCTGTAGAAAAAATTTCTTCCGACCCTCAGTTTAAGGAATCTTTTGCACAAAAATCGGCAGCTGAAAAAGAAGATTATATTTTCAGGCAGACACTGTTAAATCTTGCAAGGTAATATATGAAAGAACAGTTTAATAAAAGTGTTAATTCCAGATCCTCCTATCCAAAAAAGAATGATGTTGAAGATGATATGAATATAGTTTCCCAGCTGGCAGCACAGGCGGCTTCTTCAATAAGTGAAGGGGGAAGAACTAAAATCGTCAGGGCTGAATCTTTAAAAGAAGATTCTGGTATTGTAAGGGCAGAAGTATCTATGGATGAAGATATTCCTGATAATTCCCTTAGACCAAAACTTCTGGAAGACTTTCTTGGACAGGAAGAATTAAAAAGAAATTTAAGGGTTTTTATAAATGCCGCAAAAGAAAGGCATGAAGCCCTGGATCACCTTTTTTTAATAGGTCCCCCTGGTCTTGGAAAAACAACCCTTGCTCAGATTACGGCTAATGAACTGGGAGCAGATTTTAAGGTAACAAGTGCACCTGCCCTTGATAAACCTAAGGATCTTGCTGGAATTCTTTCTACCATTACACCGGGAACTGTTTTTTTTATTGATGAGATTCACCGTCTTAAACCGGCAATAGAAGAAATGCTTTATATTGCCATGGAAGATTTTGAGCTGGACTGGGTTATTGGACAGGGAGCTGCTGCAAGAACTGTGAGAATACCCATCCCTCATTTTACCCTTGTAGGTGCAACAACAAAGGCTGGTATGGTAAGTAAACCTCTCCAGACCCGTTTTGGAATAGTGCAGCGCCTTAATTTTTATAACGAAAATGAACTTTCTGCTATTATCAGGCGTTCGGCTTCTATATTGGGAACATCAATTGAAGATGATGCATCCCTCCTTTTAGCCCGCTGCAGTCGTGGAACTCCCCGTGTTACAAACAGGCTTTTAAGAAGAATGAGGGATTTTGCACAGTTTGCTTCTTCTCCTTCAATCACTGTAGATATTGTAAAGGAAGGTCTTTCAAAACTGGGAATAGATTCTCTTGGTCTTGAAAATTACGACAGGGAAATTCTTTTGAGCATAATGAATAATTTTGCTGGAGGACCTGTAGGAGCAGAAACTCTGGCTATAAGCATTGGAGAAGCTCAGGATACTCTTGAAGATTATTATGAACCTTATCTTATACAATGCGGATTGATTCAAAGGACTCCAAGAGGTAGAATCGTTACTCAAAAAGCCTATGAACATCTTGGTATGAATCCACCTTCTAATCAGGATTCTGCTCAGGGAAGCTTATTCTGAAATTAATATTTTAATACAGGACTATATATATGAAACTTAGTGATTTTGATTTTGAATTGCCTCAGGAACTTATTGCACAGAAACCTGCCGGTACAAGAGGTGATGACAGACTTATGCTTCTTGGAAGATGTGATGGAAAAGTAAGCCACTATAAGGTAGAAGATCTTGTTGATCTTGTAGAACCTGGAACCCTTATGATATTTAACAATTCAAGGGTAAGACGCTCCCGCTGCTATGGAATTAAAACAAGTTCCGGACGTGAACAGGAATTTATGTTTTTAAATCAGTGTGGGCCTGAAGGTGACACCTGGAATACAATGGTTAAAGGTGCTAAAAAAGTTAAGACCGGAAATGTTTATAAATTTTCAGATGGCAGTGAAGGTGTAATTATAAATCACGAAGGTGATGAAGGCAGTGAATTCAGAACCATTCGTTTTTCACAAAGACTTACTGAAGACTGGTTTGACAGGAATGGTCATATTCCTCTTCCTCCTTATATCAGAAGGGAAGATGATGATACTGACAGTGAGCGCTATCAGACTGTATACGCAAAAGAAACTGGAAGTTCAGCATGTCCTACAGCCGGACTTCATTTTACCCAGCCTCTTCTTGAGAAATTAAAGGCTAAAGGTGTTGATCTTGAATGGATTACTTTACATGTAGGGTTAGGAACATTTCTGCCAGTAAGGGAAGAAAATATTGAAGATCATAAAATGCATGAAGAAGTCTATACAGTTCCTTATGAAGTTGCAGAAAAAATAAATCAGGCTAAAAAAGAAGGCAGACCTGTTCTTGCTGTAGGAACTACAAGTGTAAGAACCCTGGAAAGTGCTGCAGAAAAAGCAGAAGACGGCAGCTGGATTATCAGGGGTGGAACAGGCAGTACCCATATTTTTATGTATCCGGGATATGAATTTAAAGTTGTAGACCAGATGTTTACAAATTTCCATACACCGGAAAGTACACTTATTATGCTTGTAAGTGCCTTTGCTGGAAGGGAACATATTCTTAGTGCATACAAACAGGCTGTGGAAGAAAAATATCGTTTCTTTTCTTACGGCGACTGCATGCTTATTAAATAAAATCAAGTAAACTGTTCAAGAGAATATTGAATTAAATTGAGGAATTGCTGTTTAAGAATAGGTTTCATCTTAGAGCATTCCTCATTTTTTTCTATAAGGCTTTGGGCTGTTTTTACTACGTCTACAATAAATCTTGAAGTTAAAGGAATATGAGCTCCTATTATTTTATTTTCCAGCTCTGTTGATCTGAAGACTGTATTGCCTGCAAATGTAATATGTGTATTGGTAATCAGGTCTTTTTGTGTGGAGGCCAGAAAGGTAAAGCCGGCACTAAAATCATTAAGAAAGGAAGACGGGCCTGTCCTTCTAAAAATCTGTACATCCCAGTCTTCTATAGGTATCCTGATTTTTGTAAGGAGCATTCCTTTTGGAACACCGGTATATTTTGTAAAGGGAATGTATTTTGTTTCATTCTGATTTCGGAATTCAAGCCTTGCATCAAGGGCTAAAAGGGGAGACCAGATCATGATTTTAGGATCACAGGCACAGATACTTCCTCCAAAGGTTGCCAGATTGCGTACGGATTCGCTGGCAATTGTAGTAAGGGAATCATAAAGGACTGCAGGAAGATTTGCCCTTTTTATCTGAATAATCTGGGACAGGGTAAGTGAAGGTCCAAAATCAATATAGCGTTCCCTTTTTTCTATCATTGAAAGTTCATCTATAAACTTTACGCAGAGGGACTTTTCTTTAAGCTGTTTTATATAAGTACAGCCTCCAAGTATCTGGAGATTACTTACAGATTTTATATGAAAAAAAACATCTGCCAGATTAGAAGCCATTAATACTGAAGAATTATTTTTTTGCATTTGCTTTTCCCTCTCTTGCATGTCTGGCAGCTACGGCGTAAAGAATTCCATTTGCCAGCTGATCATAATCCGTACAGCATAAAGAAAGATTCTTTATTGCGTTTTTAAGCTGTTCCTTATCTGGTCTGTGATATTTTGCCATAAGTTCATAAGCTGTAAAAATCTTACCTGAGTTACAGTATCCGCAAAGATTTATTCCAGCCTGAGAAAAACCATTCATTATGTCCTGGTATACCGGGTTGTTCTTAAATGATTCAAGGGTTTCTATTTTTGCATCCCTAAGGGTACCTACTGTAACGCAGCAGGATGGGACAGCCGTTCCGTTTAGTAAAACCATACAGTTACCGCACCAGCCTTTTTCGCATCCGCATTTTACACTGTAAAGTTTTTGAGCCCTTAAAACGTCAAGGAGTTTATCCTGGGCATCAGCATCCAGAATTATTTTTTTATTATTCAGCGTCACTGGTATTTTCATTGTTCAGCTCCTCTGATTTTTTTTCGTCTTCTTCCTGTTTCTTTGCCAGTATTTCATAAAGTGAATCTGTAGCAAGAGGCAGTGATTTTACTGTTGAATTTAAAGCCTGACTTAAAGCCTGAGTGTAAGCAGCCGGAATTATCTTTTTTATAAGTTCACCCAGCTGCTTTGGACTTTTATCAGAATTAGTAAATATAATTTTTATATCCGGACAATCCAGAGGTTCTTCCTTTACAAGAGTATGTAAAACTTTTTGTACTGCAAGTTTTATACTGTTTTGTGCAGACTGAAGATGCATAACCTTTCCACTTGAAATTACAATTTTTATTGAACGTAATACTTCCCTGTAGGAGGCAATGTCCATTTCTATTTCTACAGTAGCAGCTGCAAATGAAGTACTATGGTATGGATAACCTGTAAATTTTTCCTTGTTCCAGAGTTTTTTCATTGAAGGGGTAATAGTCTTTTTTATAGTAAAAGGCAGTTTTTCTTTATCCTTTTTTTTGTTAATGGCTTCACACCCTTTTTTTAAAAGTTCTGTCATTACACTAATATTTGAATATACACTTTCCGGAAGGGGAGGTTCTTTTTCTGCAGGAAAACTTGTATCAATTTTTACTGAACTTTGTGGAATTGAAAGCATTTCCGATGCAAGTTTTGACCATATCATTTCTATGGAATGAGAAACAGGAGATGTATGTATGGTAAGTATGGAGTTTTCGTCAAAGGTAAGTTCAATATACTGATTATTGCCATTAATCTCTGACCCAAAAAAGCATGAACCTTCATAGGCACAGGCAAAACCTATTCCCCTTAAAGGAGCCTGACTTGTAAAGAGTTTTCCTTTTGCAAATTCAGAATAGACGGCACTGGCATTAAGATTGTAAGTCGTATATTTTCTATTGTAATCCTCTCCTGCAGCAAGAGCAGAAAATACTTCACTGCCTTTTTCTATATCAAATAGAAATGGGAAGGCAGATTTTTTTAATTCAGGATTAAAAATAGAATTGTTCAGCCTTAGTTCAACAGGTGACATGGAACATTTCTGGCTCATAAGTGTCATTTGATTTTCAAGGGAAAAAAATGCAGCCTGGTCTATAAGTCCCATTTCTATACTGGAGGGAGGATTGTAACTTTGTATTGCTGCTGCATTTATCCTTATGTTTTTAGCCCTGTAGACTCCTGTACTGGCTATTACAAGCCTGTCTATAATTTCCTGACAGAAGGGATTGATAAAACCTGCATCCATCTTTATGTCTATATCCATTGCAGTGAGCATACCTTTTTCATCTGCAGAAGTTCTGTAATGCATGGAAATAGGCTGCATTGTATCCATAAAGAGTTTTTGTTCTTCCCTGTTGTATACAAGCTTTACAGGCTTTCCTGTGTGATAGGAAGCAACTGCTGCCTGACATGTGATTATTGAATTGAACCATATGCTGTTTGTTCCATGGTCCATGGTTTTTGTTTTTTTTATGATGATATTTTCATTTTTTATTTTTAATGCAGTTCCAAGGACATTTCTCAACTGAAGAATCCATTGGGCTGAGGTAAATACTGTAAGTGTTTCGTCTGCATAAGAACAAAGGGCACCGTTGGGTTCAGTTGTATTATAGGCGGAAACTGCAAAAGTCCAGGTTTCATCTACTTTAAAGGGTGCCTTTTCTATGATTTTATCAATTTTGCCACTTTCTTCTCCCCATTGAATTTTTCTTGATGTAATTTCTGAAGAAAAAAGCTTGTCCTCTCCTTCGATGGTTATTTCCTTAAAATAATAATCAATGGAATTCCTGTCATAACCTATATCAAGTTCATCCATAAGCTTATTAACAGTTTTTTCATCAGGACCAGCAAGAAGACCTATTGGTTCGCCAAGATAAGAAACATTACCTTCACTGAATACAGGAACTTTTCCTAATGGAGTGTCTATAAGATTACTTCCGGGAACGTCTCTGGCTGTAAATAGATAATAGCCTTCAGGTAAATCAGGATGAGTTACAGAAGTGATGATTCCTTTTTTTATAGGACTTCTGATTACCTTTGCATAAAGCATGGATGGCATGGAAAGGTCTGAGTAAAATTCATTTTGAAAGGATAATTTTGCTGAGCGGACCTTTCTGATTTTTTTTTCAGCCATGATATTTTTCTCCGGTCTTTTTTATGCAGCTGACTACATAGTCACACATTTCTTTTGTCATATCCGGCCAAAGTGGAATGGAAATTGTTTCAAGATAGTGTTCCATGGCGTTAGGATAATTTTCCGGTGTAAAATCCGGATAAAGTTTTTTCCAGTATGTAAAATTAAAGAGGGGAATAAAATGCATGCTGATTCCTATTCCCATCTGCTGAAGTTCCTTTGCAAAAGTGTCTCTTGTACATTTTAGTTTTGTAAGGTCTAAACGCATAAGATAAAGATGCCATGCGTTACCCTTTGAGTCAGGAGGAAGTTTTATAAAATCCAGTTTGCTTAATTCTGAATTGTAATATTTAACATGCTCTTTTCTTTTTGTATCAAATTCTTCTGCTCTTTTAAGCTGAACTCTTCCTAAGGCTGCAAGAATATCAGGAAGGTTTGCCTTATAGCCGGGAGCTATAATGTCATATTCCCAGCTGGCCTTTGGAGAAGTGTAGCGGTCCCAGGTTGTACGGTCCATTCCATGCAGCCTCATCTGAGTGATTCTTCTGGCAATATTTTCATCTTTTACTGTTACCATACCACCTTCTGCTGTGGTTATTGTTTTAGTTGCATAAAAAGAAAATATTCCTGCGTCTCCTATTGTACCTGCATAGCCCATATCTGTTTTGCTAGGAAAAGAGTGGGCACAGTCTTCAATTACTTTAAGATTATATTCCCTGGCAATTTCCATTATTCTTTTCATGTTGCATACATTTCCGGCAATATGAACAGGGACTATTGCCTTAACATTTTTTCCTGCAGGTGATTTAAGAATCTGAAGGATTTTTTCCGGGTCAATTGAATAGCTGTCTTTTTCTATATCTGCAAAAAGTACATCTGCTCCAAGATGTCTGGCACTTGCTGCTGTAGACACAAAGGTATAAGGGGTTGTTATTACGGATGTTCCGGGACCTATTCCCAAAGCCTCCATTGCAAGAATCATTCCGCTGGTATTGGAATTAACTGCAAGGGCAAATGGTGAATTTACTTTTTCTGCAAATTCCTTTTCAAAAGTAAGAGCCTGTTTTCCGGTTGTAAGCCAGCCGCTTCTCATTACTTCAAGTACGGCATCTTCTTCTTCTTTGCCTATGGCTGCCTTAAAAAAAGGGACCTTTATTTGTACAGCTTCATTCATTTTAAAGTACCACCTTGGAAGACATTTCATTTTCTTTTTTCAGGTTTTCCATCTCTGTGTAGAATTCATCAAGAGATTGAACAGCCTTTCTTAATACATTTATAAGAAAATCTTTATCCCTGAATTGATTTGGTCTTTTAGAATCGAACTTGAGAACAGGCATCAATTCAGCTAAAAGTTCGTCAAGATTAAAGGAGTTGCTTTCTACATTATGCAGCCTTAATATTTTTTTATATTCTGTTGGCTGAGGGTTTTCTTCTTTAAGCCAGAGAGGTTCTTCAAGCCTTTCGCCTGGTCTTGCTCCGATTATTTTTATAGCAATATCCTTATCAGGTTCAAAGCCTGAAAATTTAATTATCTGTCTGGCCAGATCAATAATTTTTATGCTTTCACCCATATCAAGAAGATAACTTTCTGCATTTTTTCCAACTCCACCAGTTTGAAGTACAAGGGAACAGGCTTCTGGAATTGTCATAAAGAATCTTTCCATTCCAGGATCAGTAACAGTAACAGGACCTCCATTTTTTATCTGTTCCATAAAGAGAGGAAGAATGGAGCCTCTTGAACCCAGTACATTTCCAAATCTGACAAACATAAAGGCCTGAGAATCTTTTGCTTCTCTTGCAGCTTTAAGAACAAGTTTTTCACACAGCATCTTGCTGACACCATAAATGCTTACAGGTGTTACAGCTTTATCTGTGGAGATAAGTACAAAGCGTTCCACTTTACTGGCAAGGGCTGCATCAAGAAGATTTTTGGTTCCCAGAACATTGTTTTCTATTACAGCAACTGGATTTTCTTCCATCATGGGAACATGTTTGTAGGCTGCACAATGGAATATAACATCAGCTCTTGTTCTTTGAATAATGTATTCAGTATATTCCCTGTCCTTCATGTCTCCGATAATAGGTACAACAGTTGCTTTTTCTCCAACACCTTCATTTTGAAGAATATTAAGTTCACGATAAATATTAACGATGGAATTTTCACCATGTCCAAAAAGATAAAGCCTTTCTGCGCCACCTTCAAGGAGCTGCCTTGCAAGTTCACTTCCTATTGAACCACCGGCTCCTGTAATAAGTACACGTTTTCCCTTAAGGTAGGATAGACTTTCCTTTAAAGAAATAACTACAGGGGTTCTTCCCAGCACGTCCAGGGGATTAATGTCTCTGGCCTGAATGAGATGGGCTTTACCTTCAATAATCTGACTTATTGAAGGTAAAATCTTAATTTTTACGAATCCTGCATTTACCAGAATATCATGAATGAGTTTTATCTTATCTGTCCCGGCACTAGGGATTGCAATGATTGCTTCGTCTTTCTGTCCGGCCCTTATAATAGAGGTAATTGACTTTATTGGTCCAAAAACAGGTATGCCATCAAAGTTTTTGCCTATAAGGTTTTCATCATCATCAAAAAAAGATGCAACTGTTCCAAATATCTTTTTGCGGATAAGGTCCCTGGCAATCATCTGGCCTGCAAAACCTGCTCCGATAATATAGATTCTTGTATCTGATTTGTTCATTACCACACCCGTCCTATATGATAACATCAAGCTCTTATTTCTTCAATTATTACAAAAACACTAAATAAAAAAAATCAGATTCCGATGATATATAGAGAGTAATAAGCGGGAGGAATTTTTATGGGAGTAAAAAAGCTGACACTTGCACTTTTGTGTTTTCTTGCAACTGCTTTTCTTTATTCAGAATCTGTTGCATTTCAGGTAATTCAGCATGATAAAAGCTCTGATGAGGTGCGTTTATCTTCCCTTATGATTGAAGAATCCATACTTGATTATTTTTTTAATCAGGGATTCATCGTGACTAATTCTCCGGCTATTGCTTTTAATGATTCAGCTAAAGACAGTTATTATGAAAAAAAGGCTGTTGCAGAAGCCCGGGAGGGAGGAATCCGCTACTTTATTCTTGTTACTGCTGATTTTGACGTTACCGATTCTGCAAGATCTGAAGCTAATGTTGTTGACAACATAAAATTCATTAAATGGGAACTTACTGATATCCGTCTTGATAAAAAAATTGCAGGTGGAAAAGTTGAGCCCTCAGGAATAAAAGCTAAAAATATGCAGACTGGAGTTTATAAATTATCCCAGAAAGTTGCTTCTGAAATACAGACAGAAATAGGCAGGCAGTTATGAAAAAAATTATATCTTTCTTATTTACTTTACTTATAACTTTTACTCTTTTTGCATCAGAAGGGGAATATACAAGCGGTAATGTTGCAATAGCCCGAAAAGGTGAGCTCCCTTCCGGTCTTTTTGTTAAAGCAGCAGGTTATTTGCCTGGAGATAGTGTAACCCTTACTAATCCGGAAAACGGAGAAAGCATAAGCCTGCTTAATCTTGGAACTCTGGACGCTTCTGAAGGTACAGCCCTTCTTTTAAGTCAGGAAGCAGCTGCAAAACTTGGGCTTGATCCTGATGGAAAAATGTCCGTTAAAATTGCTCAGAGAAATGGTTCTTATGATAAATCTTCTACAGGTTCTGCGGTTCTGGAAAAAGTAAGTGCAGCTAAAACTTCTGACAGTAATAAAAATTATACAGCAGAAGAAGAAAGCCCTGTTGAAGAAGTTTCTTATGATGATAAGGGAGAAACAGAAGAAGATGACTTTATGGCAGTAAAAAAGGCTGTAGAACAGCCATCTCCTGCTGATGAAGTTCAGCCTGCTGAGGATAATGTTACTGCAGAAACAGTTGCAGTTAAGGAAGAAGTCCCGGTTGAAGTAATTCCGGAAGAAGAGGAAAAGCCTGAAGAAACTCAAGTTTCCGAAGAAGAAAAGGAAGTTGAAGAGACAGAAGAAGTTCCTGTAGAAGAAAAGGAAGAAGAATATTTTGAAGATGAACTTCCTTCTGAATTCATAGCCGAAGAAAGTCCTGTTGAAGTAGAAGAAGATGAAAAGCCTGCAGATGAAGTTTCAGATTCTGTAGAAAATGAAACAGAGCCGGAAGCAGAAGAAGCCCCTCTTGAAGAACAGTTTGAAGCTGACCAGCTTGATGCTCCTGAACCGGTAGAAGAAGTAAGCCAGGAAGTAGAACCTGCAGAAGAAAGTGCCGTAGAAACAGAACCAGAAGAAGAAAATATAGAAGAAGAAAGTGCAGAAGAAATCTTTATGGATGATGAACTTTCTCCTGTAAGTGAAGCACTTCCTCCTGAAACAGTAGACGAACTTCCTCCGGAAAATATGGAAAATCCTGAAGAAGATTCAGAGGGAGAAAAGGTTGAGTCACTGGAACCTGCTCCTGCAGAGCTTGTAACTGAAGAACTTCCTGTTGAAGAAGAAGCCTTTGCGGAAGAAATCCTTGAAGAAATTGTAGAAGCTGATCCAGATGAACCAGTGGCTGATTTTACAGTGGAAGATACCCTTGAAGTTGTTCCAGTAGAGGAAGAAACCGTTGTTTCAGAAAACATGGGAAGTCCTGATGAAGATCTTGAAGGTGAAGAGGTTATTTCTCTTGAACCAGCAGCTGCCCAGACTGTTAAAGAAGAAGCCGTTACATTGACTCCTGAAAATGAAGGCAGTCCTGACTCAGATATGCCGGGTGAAAATGTAGAAAATGCAGAGCCATTTATACCTGAACCTGTAGAAGAAGTTATTCTTCCACCAGAAGAAGAAGGTCAGCCGGCTGAAGATCTTAATGGTGAACTTGTTGATAACCTGGAACCTGAAGCTGAACTTATTATGCCGGAAGAAAATCTGGGACAGCCTGATACAGATCTTAAGGGTGAACTAGTAGAAGATGAACCTGTACTTGAACCGGTAGAAGAAGTTGTTGAAGAACCTGTAGAAGAAAAAGAAGATTCTTATGAAGGAATTGTTCTTGTTCCTGCAGAATCACAGCTTCCTCCAGTTGAAGAAGTAACGGAAGAAGAGGAAAAAGAAGACGAAAGTCTTCCAGAAGTCCTTGTAGAAAAGCCTGTTGAAAAGGGAGATATAATAAGCCAGCATCTTGTTGATGAAAAGGATCTTAAAAAGGGAAGTTACTACATACAGATTGCAACCTACCATGATCAGTTTATACTTAAGGATGCGCTTAAAAAATATGAAAATTACCCTCTGGTACTTGTAAAGACTTCAAAGGGTGATTACAGAGTTCTTGTAGGACCTTTAAGTATGGATGAATATGGTGCGATCCTTGCTAAATTTAAGGCCTTTGGCTTTAGGGACGCCTTTGTAAAACATATAAAATAATAAAAATATAGTGATGTAAACCCGCAGATTGACTTAATCTGCGGGTTTATTTTTTTTGTAAAAAGCGGTAATTGTCCAAATCTTATCATTTTTTTAGATTGACTGTTATAATTTGATTTTTTATAGTTTGGTATTATTATTTCAGAGGAATTTTTTATGAGCAGTGGAAAGAATTTTACAGTTACTGTAGCCAGAGGTTTTGGTTCTGGGGGAAAAGAAATTGCTTCTCTTGTAGCAAGGGATTTAGGCATCCATTGCTATGAAAACCGTATTTTAACCCTTGCTTCCCAGTTAAGTGGAATTGACCGTGAACTTTTTGAAAATGTAAATGAAAAGGTAGAAAAAAAGACCGGATTTTCCAAACTTCTTGAACTGCTTCCAAAAAGAAAGATTCCTAAACCTGAACTTCAGAAATTCGTTTCCAATGATCAGCTTTATGAATACGAAAAACAGATTATTACGGAAATCAGTAAAACTGAAAGTTCTGTAATAGTAGGAAAGGCTGCGGACTGGGTTTTACGTGATTCTGACAGGGTTTTAAGTGTATATATAGAAGCTCCGAGAGAATTCTGCAGACCCCGTATTATGGAAAAACTTGGACTTTCAGCACAACAGGCAGATAAAGCTATTGAAGAAACCGACACCTACAGGGCAGAGTATTATTCATATTATACAGGCGGCAATTACTGGACTAATCCTGTTAATTATGACCTGACTCTTAATTCACAAAAGCTTGGTATTGATGGATGTGTTAAGATGATTGAATTTGCCCTTAAGCAGAAATTCAATGATCTTGATATTACTTTTTAGTACTTAAGTCTTTTACACTTTTATTAAATATTTATATTCAGTATAATCTTCTCATTCATATTTTTTTACTTACATTAGAGGATGCTATGAAAACTGTTCTTGTAAATGGAAATGACCTTACTATTGAAGATGTCTGTGATGTTGCTCAGAAAAAAGTTCAGGTAAAATTACCTTCTGACAAAAAATTCTGGTCAATTATTGAAAAATCCAGAAAGTTTTTAATGGACTATATTTCTACCGGAGTTCCAACTTATGGAGTTACTACAGATTTTGGTGATTCATGTGCAAATCAGATTAGTGTAGATAAGGCTGGTGAACTTCAGCGTGATATTGTTGCTTACCATGGAATTGGTTTAGGAAAAAATTTTGATGTAGAAACTGGAAGAGCTGTTGTACTTACCCGTTTAAATATGAATGTAAAGGGTGGACATTCAGCGATCCGCCCTGAACTTGCAAAAATGATGCTTGCTCTTCTTGAACACGATATTATTCCTGTTATCCCGGAACTTGGTTCTGTTGGTGCAAGCGGTGACCTTACTCCTTTAAGTTATCTTGCAGCTGTAATTATGGGGGACAGGGATGCTTACTATAAAGGAAAGATTGTTCCTGCAAAAAAAGCCCTTAAAGCAGAAGGTCTTGAACCTCTTCTTATAGAAGCAAAGGAAGGCCTTGCAATTATGAATGGTACTTCAGTTATGACTGCTGTAGCTGCCCTTGCATGGAAAAAAGCAGAACGCCTGGCAAAAATCTCAGACTTTCTTACAGCAGTAACTTCAGAGATTACAAGAGGTAAGGATACTCCTTTTGTTGCAAAAGTAAGTGAAATCAAAAATCATTCAGGTCAGGTTCAGTCTGCTGCCTATGTATACGATATCATTAAAAAGTCAAAGAGAGTTTATAAATACGAAGACTTCCTTAAGAATCAGATTGATTCCCTTAAAGAAAAGAAATTTCTTAAACAGCAGAACAAGATTCAGGACCGATATTCTATCAGATGTGCTCCTCAGGTAACCGGTGTTTACCGTGATACTCTTGATGTTGCAAGAAAGTGGATAACTGAAGAACTTAATGCAGCCAGTGATAATCCTCTTGTAGATATTGATGCACAGAGGCTTTACAATACTGGTAATTTTTACGGAGGACATATTTGTGCTGCCTGTTTGTCACTTAAATCACTGATATTTGCAAGGGCGGTCCTCATATAATCACAGGCAGCACAAATATCAGTGATTTAAGTGACAAGCAGGCAGAAGTAATTATTGACGGTAAATTTAATGGTCTTACAGAAAACCTTATTCCTTATACAGAAGACAATGACCCAAGGGCAGGCTTAAGGCTTGGATTTAAGGCAGCTCAGATTACTATCAGTGCAATCAGGGGAGAAATTATGACATATACTTTCCCTGTAAGCCTTACAAGTCATCCTACAGAAGCCCTTAATCAGGATAAAGTTTCTATGGGAACAATAAGTGCAAGAAAATTTGCAGAACAAATTGAACTTGTATACCTGCAGTTTGCAACCCATCTTCTTGCTGCCATGCAGGCTGTGGATCTTGCCGGTAAGGAAGATTTCTCTCCTTTTACTCAGAAGGTTCATGATCAGGTCCGCACAATGAGTAAATTTGTTAAAGATGACAGGCCTCTTGATAAGGAAGCGACAAAAGTAGCTCAGTGGCTTAAAGAAACAGAACTTTTTGCTTAATGAATTAACAGGTAAAAACAGCCCGGCTTTAAAATAAAGAAGGCACATATTCTGATATTTTTTTGCAGAATATGTGCCTTTTTTTATGCTTTGACTGCTATATTTAAGTCAGTTTTGTTATTTTTTAGTCCCTGCTTCTGGCAAAAATACGAAGAAGGTTAAGGAAGATGTTAATAAAGTCAAGGTAAAGTTCCAGGGCTCCAATAATTGCAAGTTTTTTATAGGCTTCAGAAGAATCTGCTCTCTGGGCAACAGAAAGAAGTTTCTGTGAGTCATAGGCGGTAAGTCCTGTAAAAATTATTACTGTTACAAAAGAAAGAATAAGGTCCAGTTTTGAAGGATCTCCTCCACCAATTCTTGCAACCAGCATGTTTACTGCACCTACAATAATTACACCGATAAGAAGCATCATAAGGTAATGACCGGCCTTTGCAAGACTCTGTCTGGTTGTAAGACCATACAGACTCATAAAAAAGAACATAAGGGCAGTTGTACCAAAACATATGTAAATTGAATTAATATTGTAAAGCCAGAATATAGAAGAAAGGGTAGCGCCATTTAGAACTGAATAGAAAACAAAAAGAATCTTTGCCAGGCCTGTAGAAATACTCCTGATTGCTGCAGAAAGAATCATGACAACTGCAAGTTCACCTACAGCAAGAGCTATAAAACCTATTCTGCTTCCCCAGATAAGCTGCATTATTTTCTGACTGCCTGCACAATACCAGGCTGTAACTGCACTTATTGCAAGGGCAAAAGCCATCCAGAGATAAGTTTTTACCATAAATCTGCTTTTTTCTGTTTCAGCAGGTTTGTAAAAAGAAACTGAATTATTCATATTATTATATCTCCTGTTCGTTTTTTACTCCGTTTTTAAAAAGGAATATGTCTTTGATTTTTACACTGAAAGTTGAATCAAGCTGGGTTCTGTCAATTATTTTGCTTACAACTGGAAGTGTAATTGAATATGAAGTTTCCTGATAGTCAGGGGCTGTTACATCAATAGTAAAAGTAAAGTTTTTGGAAATACCTTCTTTTTCTGCAGACTGAGGTTCAGCCCAAAAAGTAAAACTTCCTTCTGTTGATGCATAAGTGTTGCTTGGGTTAGGCCATGTAATGTCCATCATACTGGCTTTATTACCGTTAAGAAGAAGGAGTATTGATGCATTTGTAACTGGCTCAAAAGTCTGACCGTCAAATATATTTCCTGCAAAAGTAGGGAATACAAAGAGGCATCTTGGTGTATCCGGAAACTTTTTTGTATTTGCGTTGTGATAGGGACGCTTTGCAGCATTAACAAGCCTCATTCCTTCAATGGCAAGCTTGTCAATGTCTGCAGCAAGCTGTGAATCTTTAAGCAGACTGGAGTTATGGGTAACACCTCTTCCGCTTACAACATAACGGGGTGGAATCCTGTTAAGAACATAGTTTATTGTATCGAGCCGACAGTTTTCGCAGTCACAGGTTATCCAGGCTGAAATTTTATCAGTTACCTGATCGTAAAGTTCGTTGACTCTCGCAGCAACTTGTTCTTCCATTATGTTGTGAACGTTGAGCATGTATTAATACCTCCAGTGGAGTATTACTGACCGCCTTTTCTTGTATAGGCAGCAAGACCTCCTGCTTTAAGGATCTCGCGGCTTCTTGGAGCAAGATCATTAACAGCTTTAATTATATCGCCATTATGACTGATTTCAAACTCACAGCCTGTAGAAAGTGCTTCTTCTATGTTTGTAAGTTCAAGTACGTCACCCTGGTTAATTTTATCATAATCTGATGGATTTACAAAATTTAATGGGATAATGCCGTAGTTAATAAGGTTAGCCTTATGGATACGGGCAAAACTCTTAGTAAGGATAGCCCTAACACCAAGGTACATAGGTCCTAAAGCTGCATGTTCACGGCTTGAACCCTGTCCGTAGTTTTCTCCACCTACTACGATACAGTCAGCAAAATTTTCTTTTTCACTGCGGTCGTAGAATGTTTCATCAAGACGGGTAAGGGTGAATTTTGAAATTTCTGGAATATTTGAGCGTAAAGGAAGAACTTTAGCACCTGCAGGCATAATATCGTCTGTAGAAACATTGTCACCAGCCTTAAGACGTACTGGAAGTGTAAGGCGGCCTGCATAGTCACGGCATTTTGGACATGGCTTAATGTTAGGTCCCCTGAGAATTTCTACTTTTGCAGCTTCTTCTTCTGAAAGAGGTGCAATAACCATGCCTCGGTTAGTTGCGCATGAGAGAACATCTTCTGAAGAAAGACGTGAATCCTTTCCGTCAAGCATTGAAACTCTTGTTCCTGTTGTATATGCAGGATCTTCATAGTCAAGACTTTCAGCTTCTGTAAATACACCGGTTACTGCTGCAGCTGCTGCTGTTTCAGGGCTTACAAGGTAAACGTTGGCATCTGCAGTGCCACTTCTTCCCTTAAAGTTGCGGTTAAATGTACGTAAGGTAACACCTTCTGAGTTAGGAGCAAATCCCTGTCCGATACAAGGACCACATGCACTTTCAAGAATTCTGAAGCCTGCTTCGATTAAAGTTTCAAGAATACCTGCTTTTGATGCCATAAGAAGGGTTGTGCGGCTTCCTGGAGCAATTCCGGCTTCTACTCCTGGTGCTATATGCTTTCCCTTTACAATTGCTGCAACGCTTTCAAGGTCATCAAGTGAAGAGTTTGTACATGAACCGATTACAACCTGTGTTACTTTTTTACCGGCAAGGTCCTTAACGCTGTTGATTACGTCAGGATTATGAGGACATGCTGCAAGGGCTCCAAGTTTATCAAGGTCAATTTCAATGATTTTATCGTATTCAGCGCCATCATCAGCCTTAAGTTCTGTCCAGTCACTGCCACGACCCATTGATTCAAGGAACTTCTTAGTTTTCTGATCAGAAGGGAATACAGAAGTTGTTGCACCAAGTTCAGCACCCATGTTTGTAATTGTTGCACGCTGTGGTACTGTAAGGCTTTCTACACCTTCTCCAAAGTATTCGTAAATTGCAAGAGTTCCGCCCTTTACTGTTTCACGGCGGAGAACTTCAAGAATAATATCTTTGGCTCCAACACCCTTACGGAGTTTACCTGTAAGCTTAACACCAAAAATTTTAGGCATTGCAAGGTGAAAAGCTCCACCACCCATAGCTACAGCTACGTCAAGTCCACCTGCACCAATAGCGATCATACCAATACCGCCGCCAGTTGGTGTATGGCTGTCTGAACCAAGAAGGGTTTTTCCTGGTTTACCAAAAGTTTCAATATGTACCTGATGGCAGATACCGTTTCCCGGGCGTGAAAAATAAAGTCCGTATTTTGCAGCAATTGACTGAAGGTAACGATGGTCATCCATGTTCTTAAAGTCTGTCTGCAATGTATTATGATCTATATATGATACTGAGAGTTCAGTTTTTACACGGGGAACTCCGATTGTCTCAAACTGAAGGTATGTCATTGTACCTGTAGCATCCTGGGTAAGAGTCTGGTCAATTTTAATTGCAATATCCTTTCCTCTCTGAATAGGGCTACCTTTTGTCCATTCAACTTCGCAGGAAACGATATGATTCTGTAAGATTTTTTCAGCAAGCGTTAAAGCCATAGAATTCTCCTTAAAAAATAAAAAAACAGTCAAAGCATTATAATTTTTCATGGTGATAGTTTCAATACATGAATAAAGACAATTATTTTCATTAATTCTTTAAACTACCGTTAATTACAAGATTTTCAAATTTACAGGTATAAAAAAATCCCTTTATATTCTTTGGATTATTTTATATAATTAAAGGGTGAAAGTTAAAAAACTTTTTATTTCATCTTTTGCATTCTTCTCATATTTGCTGATTTCATGTTCTACTCCGGAGTCTCAGTTTGACAAGGATAAACAGACTCTTAGAAGCCTTGCCGGAACCATGGATAGTAATATTGAATGGACAGAAAATCTTGAGACAAAAGGCAGTGAAAAACCGGAAGCACCGGAAAATTTAGCCTCTAATGTCAAAACTTCTGTTCAGAGTGTTGTGGTTTCTATAGAAGATGGACAGCCTGTATATCCCTATATAGAAGGCTTTGCCTCCCTTTATCTTGGTAATGCAGATAAAAATTGTGTAGAAAAAGTAAGAAACTTTGCAGACAGTCTTATTAAAGGTGAGTATTTATCTTCCTCCATGATGAAGGACAGGGAATATGAACTTACGGTATTCAGTTATAATTTTAAGAATGCTGCTGCAGGCCAGGAAGCAGAAACTTATCTTCTTGGAAATCCCTTTACCGGGGATGAAGAAGTTCAGTTTCCTGTAAGAGTTTATTTTAAAAGCGATATAAGTAATTATGAAGTAAAACCTCATGTTGATTTTTTTGTTTACCTGCAGAATGATGCAGGCAGCTGGAAGATAGTCAGTTTTGACTTCTTCTAAGGTTTTTAATTGAATCAGGTGGTTATATGACAGAAGAAAAAGAGCTTACACAGATTGAAAGGGAACTTGTTCTTCAGTATTTACGTGATGATAATGTTCCTTTAACTATTACCCTGGAAGAAAAACCTCTTCAGAAAGAAACAGATGTTACTAACGACAGAATTGATTCTGTAGAAGATGAACAGAGAATTCCTGCCAGTGCAGTATTTCCTGTAGCAATTAAAAGCCGCCAGATAGAAGTCCTTAATCAGGGAATTATTCTCTTAAAAAATGCCGGTCGTCTTGTTCAGCCTTTTATCGGTAAAAATGTAAGGGTTCAGTTTTATTTTAATCATGTAGGCCTTTATTTTATTTCAGTTGTAAAAGAATATTCCATGGGCTTTGCAGTTGTTATTCCTCCTTCAATAAAAAGGGTAAAGGATTCATTCAGAAAAAATGATTTTGAAATCTCTGCAACCCTTTCTTTTGACAGTGTAAGTCAGTCCTGTCTTCCCCTGGCCGGATTTAATCTTTTCAGCCAGCCAAAGTGGTCAGAAATAGAAATAGACCAGCAGCACCATGCCAAGGAACTTCTTGAGCACTTTATTGCAATGGGAAAGCAGTCGGCTGTTATACTTGGCAACGGCCTTCATTTAATAAGTATCGTTCATTATCTTACAAGAACATCCCAGCTCTCTTCCGAAAGTATTGAAGGTCTGGTAAAGCCTCTTGATATTATCTATGTAGATGACAAGCGTTTTGTCTGTGCCTCAGATACTCAGGATGAACTTGAAGAAAATCAGAAATACACCCTGGAAATGAATTTTATGATTTCTCCGGAAGGTTCTGCAAGAAGGGCTGTAAAGGTTCCGTGTACAGTAGAAAAAACATATACTGACAGTCAGCTTCCTTCAAGAAAATGCTGGAGCTGCCGTTATGATAATCTCCAGACAGAAGACATGCGTTTTCTTTACGAAAGAATATCCGGTAAAAAATTTGCCGGCTGATTACTGCTGATTTTTTACTTCTTTATCCTGTCTGGAAGTTTTTTTAACAACACCAATTAAAACAGCAAGAGGGTGGAGAAGTTCAATATTTTCACAGGCAATCTTTATTATTACAAGAAGAGGAACTGCGAGAATCATTCCCATAAATCCCCATACATAACTGAAAATTGAAAGGCTTATAAGAATAAAAAAAGGTGATATGCCAAGGTCTGAGCCTTCCCATCTTGGTTCAATAATGTTTCCCAAAGTAAAATTAATTACAAGAACGCTGATTGCAATAAATAAAACCGTTCCCCAGGAAGGAAAGTACTGCATGAATGCAAAAATTGTAGTAAGGGCCCAGGATATAATCGAACCGAAAGTAGGAATAAAATTCAGTATAAAGGCAAGAAATCCCCATATAATTGCAAAATCAACGTTTGCAAAATAACAGGATGCAAATACAAGTATTCCCGTTATAAGGGAAATGGTAAACTTAATTGAAATGTAATGGGTAACTTCCCTTATAATTCTGTCTGTAATTTCTACAGCCTTGCGGCCTCTTGATTCTGTAGTAAATATATTCCTGATTTTAGTATGAAAAGTATTCATCTCCAGAAGAAGAAAAACTGTAAGAAGAATTATAAGGAACAAAAGTTTTGCTGTACTGAAAATATAGTTGCTTATAGAAATTGCAGCTGTCTGAATATATTTACCAAGATTAAGGTTGTTCCATAAATTAAGGAAAACTGAATCATCTTCATTAATCTTAAAGTTAAAGATATGGGCAGTTGTTTTGTAAAGCTTTATAAATCTTTCTTCGTATTTAGGAAAGTTGGCTCCGATACTGGCAAAACTGCTTACAAGAAGATTCCCCAGAACGTATATGGCAACAAAAACTATTGCTACCAGTGCAATTACGCTTACAACCCATGGAATTTTAAAACTTTCATTAAGCTTTTTAATAAGGGGATAAAATACAAAGGAAACAAGTATTGCTAAGCAAACCGGCATTGAAAAGGAAGCCGTGATTTTTAATACTTCAAGAAAGAAAATTGCAGTTACAAAGAGCAGTATTAAAAATATTTCCTTCAGATAATTGTATTCCTTCATATTTTAATCCTTAAAAGTCAGGAACTTATTTCTTTGTTTTATAAACTGGAGAAACAATATCCTTTTTTGGACCGATTTTGTCAAATCCGCAGAATGGAACAAGTGCTTCAGGAATAGTAATTGAACCGTCTTCATTCTGATAGTTTTCGATTATTGCAAGCATTGCTCTTCCTACTGCAATTGCAGTTCCGTTAAGCATATGAACATACTTGTTTTTTCCGTCATCATCATGGTATTTAACATTAAGGCGGCGGGCCTGATAATCAGTACAGTTGGAAGTAGAAGTTACTTCACCGTAGTCTCCTTCAGGATGTTCTGCATCTGCACGTCCAGGCATCCATGCTTCAAGGTCCCATTTTCTGTAGGCAGGAGCACCAAGATCACCTGTACAGGTATCTACAACACGGAATGGAAGTCCAAGACCTGTAAAGATTTCTTCTTCAATAAGACGGAGTTTTTCGTGAAGGGCATCACTCTGTTCTGGAAGGGCATAGACAAACATTTCTACCTTGTCAAACTGGTGTACGCGGTAAAGTCCCTTTGAGAAGTGACCTGCAGCTCCGGCTTCACGGCGGAAACAGTGAGAAAGACCGCAGTACATAAGTGGAAGGGCACTCTTATCAAGAATCTCTCCTGAATGGAAACCACCTAAGGTAATTTCTGCAGTTGCAACAAGACAGGTACCTTCTTCTTCTATTGAATAAACATTGCTTTCGTTTCCTCTTGGGTTAAATCCAATACCCTTAAGGATTTCTTCTTTAGCAACATCTGGTGTAATAAAAGTTGTAAATCCATGCTTTCTAAGGATGTTAAGGGCATACATTATAAGAGCCTGTTCAAGGAATACAGCTTCATTTTTAAGATAGTAGAATTTTGGTCCTGAAACTTTTGTACCCCTGTCAAAGTCAATAATATCAAGTTCTTCACCTAATTTAACATGATCCTTTGGCTGAAAGTCAAATTTACGTGGACTTCCTACTTTTTTAACCTCAAGGTTTTCTGTATCAACTTTTCCAACCGGAACATCAGGATGAGCCATATTAGGAATCTGGCGTGCTGCTGCATCCAGTTCTTCTTCAGTTTTGTTAAGCTTTGCTTCTACTTCACTGATTTTATCTTTAAGGGCTTTTCCTTCTTCTACGTATTTAGCTCTTGTTTCTGGATCAAGCTTCTGTTTCATGGAAGCTGCATTTGCATTGCGTTTCTGCTGAAGAGCCTGAAGTTCTGTTGTAAGGGCTGTACGTTCATCGTAAAGCTTTACAACAATGTCTGCATCTGCAGTCATGTTTCTGTCTGTAATATTCTTTTTTACTGCTTCAAGATTGTCTTTAATAAATTTGTAGTCTAACATTATTCTTTCCTTAACAAATAAATGTTTTGTTTAAAATCCTTACTAATATAGTGAAATATCAGTTTCTACTCAAGTTCATAGGTCAGAGTTACTTCTGCAAGTGTTTCAGATTGTCCTGAATTTACCGGCATCGAAGCAGAAAGTAATTCTGCATTAGAACTTTTAACTACAGAATAATTATAACCTGTATTTATTGTAAGAACTTTTCCGATTTTTGAACCTGTTGCAGAGGCAAGGGATTTGGCTTTACTTTCTGCGTTCTTTATTGCAAGAACTTCTGCTTCTTTTTTAGCTTTTTCTGTCTGTGAAGCATAGAAAGTAAGGGAAGAAAACTGATTGGCACCGTTTTTTACGCACAAATCAATGATTTCGCCTGTTCTTTTTACATCCCTGACTTTAACGGTAATAGTATCAGATACATTATAGGCTCCATAGTTAATTCTTACAGGAGATGACGATGGATCCTGAACTATTGTATAGTTTGAAGTCTTAATATCTCCCTTGAGAATACCAGTCTGAGCAAGAGCTTCCTGTACTTTTGTACTTTTTGAAATGTTTTCAGCTACAGCCTTGTTAATGTCATAGTTTCTTGTAACTACGGAAAAAGTAATTTCGGCAGTATCATTGTCTACCAGAACTTTTCCTTCTCCGGAAACAGAAATACTTCTTAATGGTTTACTGGCTTCCTGTTTTACCGTACAGGAGGAAAGTCCGCTTAAAGCTGCAATGACTGCAAGATTAAGAAAAGTTTTTTGTAATGCTTTCATATTTATCTCCATTTTTTATCTTATGTTAAAATAAAACCTTTTAAGGTAAGTCATTCTTTCATAAGCCTTTGTCCAGTTTATGCTTTGAGGGTAATCTTTAACAATTGTTTCGTATGTATCCAGGGCATTCTTTATGTTTCTTACAGAAGAATTACTTTCGTAGGTTTGAGCCTGAATAAAAAGTCCCTGATCAATTTTCTCTGTTGCCTTGTCAAAAAAAGCATCAAGGTACTCAAGGGTCTTTTCATACTGACCTTCATCATAGCTTTCCTGTGCTTTAGAAAGAAGTTCATCATCAGTTAAGCCTGTTATGTCATCATTTTCTGTTTTTGCAGAAGAATCGGAAGAACTTTGACTTGAACTTTCGTTACTGCTTTTGTTTCTGTAAGTTTTGCGGCCTGAAGAAGATGTTTCACCTGAATCTGTTGTCTGAATTACAGTTGCAACATCATTTTCTTTTTTTACCTGAGCTGAATTATTCTGGCTTTTATCTTTTTCCTTTTCTTTTTTAGTAGAAGAAGAGTTTCCAGTTTCATAAGAGCCATATGGATTTATATCTATAGAAGAAGATTCAACAGTTTCTTCAGAGTCTTCATATTCTGGAGCTGTAAGCTGGGCTGACTTTTTTCTTGCCTTTGGAGATGGTGGTACGACTTCTTCATAAGAAGGTGTAGTTATTCTGCTTTCTTTCTTATCAGTACCTGAAACAGTAACTTCAAGATAGTCATCTATATATTCATCTGTAAGGGCATC
>NZ_JAILGZ010000004.1 GCF_024696245.1 Treponema sp. | reverse complement strand
TTTGAATTCCTATAAAGAAACTACATGTACAAAAGTTATCAGTGCACAGAATGATTTGTATTCCCTGGGTTCAAGGCTTTCTTCCAAGAGCAGTCTCTTTAATCGTCTTATATGGGAACCTTTAAATTACGAAGGATTCCGTAAGCTTACATATAATGCCGGTGATCAGAAAAATGCAGAATTAATGGCGGCTGTGTTTAAAAATATTCCTAAGGAAATTCCTATTGTAGGAACCCATGTATGGCCGGCACAGGCTGCTGTTCATGCTGGAATGAAACGGGTAGTGAATGCAATTCCTGATAACTGGCCAATGGCTCTTCATTTTGCAGAAGGTTCCCTTCATACAGTTCAGACACATCAGGCTTATCAGGGTTATAGAATTCTTAACGGTATGGCCGGAGAAAATGTTCTTAATGAAATGCCTTCATCTTCTCTTTTTTATACCGGACATTATGTTGATCATGAACTTGTTTCTAATGTAGAAGCAGATTGTGCTGCCCGTAAGGCAAGAAAGGCAGAAGGTAAGCCAATGAGATTTTTGCTTACAATTGGTGGTGCAGGTGCTCAAAAAGAAATATTTGCAGCAATTATAAAAAATCTTCTGCCGGTTATAAAAATGAATAAGGCTGCCCTTTACGTAAATGTAGGGGATTATAAAAACGTCTGGTATGACCTTCTTAAAGAAATTCCGGAAATGAAAGCTTTGGCAAAGGAACATTTTGATGACTGGAATGAAATGCAGGAGTTTGCAGCAGAAGCTGTTGAAGGTGATGTTACTGGTATTCATGGTTTTTATCACAGCAATATTTTTGAAGCTGTATATGCAACAAATCTTTTGATGAGAAGTGCAGATGTTTTAGTTACTAAACCAAGTGAACTGGCTTTTTATCCAATCCCAAAACTTTTTATTAAAAGAGTTGGCGGTCACGAAAAGTGGGGTGCAATTCATTCAGCAGAAATCGGAGACGGTACTCTGGAGTGTCAGGATATTCCTCATGTACTGCAGATGATAAATCTTTTTGTTAATGATGATCTGTTGTTGAATGATATGTGCGACAGCATTGTAAAAAATAAGGCAGCCGGTATTTATGACGGTGCATATAAAGTAGTTGAACTGGCAGTAAGGAGGTAGTTATGTTAACAGGAAAAGAAAAAGTTTCTTACGGTCTTGGTGCTGTAGGAAAAGACATGGTGTACATGCTTTCGGCAAGTTACATTCTTTATTATTACCAGGATTTGCTTGGAGTATCTGCTATTGCTATGGGAATTATTCTTCTTGTAGCAAGAATCTTTGATGCCTTTAATGATCCTATTATGGGAATTATTGTTGCAAAAACAAAGACCCGCTGGGGAAAATTCAGACCCTGGCTTTTAATCGGAACCCTTACTAATGCAGTAGTTCTTTATCTTATGTTCAGTGCGCCTCCTTCTTTAAATGGAAACGGGCTCATTGCTTATGCTGCAGTTACATATATTGTCTGGGGTGTGACCTATACAATGATGGACATTCCTTACTGGTCAATGATTCCTGCTTTTACTAAAGGCGGAAAAGAGCGTGAAGGTTTAAGTGCTCTTGCCCGTTCATGCGCAGGTGTAGGTTCAGCAGTGATTTCCATTATTACAGTAATGTCGGTATTTACCCTGGGTATGAAATTCAGTCCAGATGCAAAAAACTATCAGGACTGCCTTGCTCATATTGAAGAAGCAAAAGTAGCTGAGGAAAAAGAAATTGCAAAATATTCCCAGGCTTATGGAATTGATGCAGAAGTTATTGAGGTCTATGCAGAAAAGGTAAAGGAAAATAAGGGTGATAAAGAAAGCCTTTCTTTTATTGAATCTGATGAAAAAGATTTTATTGCTGCAGGTATGTCAGAAGTTGAGCTTAATAATTTTAAGTCTTTGCTTGTAAATGTTTCTCTTGCAGAAAAAGAATCTGTAAAGGCAAAAGTTCCTGTTGAACGTACCGGTTATAAATATTTTTCTTTAATTGTTGCAGTAATTTTTGTTGTCTTTATTATTATTACCTGTCTTGCTATAAAAGAAAAATCTACTGTTAAGTTCCAGAGTCCGGGAGTAGGTGAAATGTTTAAGGCTCTCTTCCGTAATGATCAGGCTGTAGTTATTGTTGCTGCAATCGTAATGATTAATACAGCATTGTATATTACTTCTAATCTGGTAATTTATTTCTTTAAGTATGATTTTAATCCGGCTGCATTTGAATCCAACTATTCTATGTTTAATATGTTCGGCGGAGGATTCCAGATTCTTGCCATGATGATACTCTTTCCATTGTTCCGTAAGTTTATGAATACCGTAAAGATTTTTTATGTAAGTTTCTTTATGGCCTTTACCGGATATATTATTCTTTTATTTGTTGCATTAAGCGGTACAAGTAATTTTATGGTTTTGATTCCGTCTGCATTTTTGATAATGAGTGCAATTGGTATGCTTAATGTTGTAGTTACAATTTTTCTTGCTAACACTGTAGATTATGGTGAACTTAAAAATCACCGCCGCGATGAATCAGTTATTTTTAGTATGCAGACTTTTGTTGTAAAACTTGCTTCTGGAATTTCTGCCCTTATCGCTTCTCTTGTTCTTGCAATTTGTAACATTAATAAGGATGCCATTAACGGATCAAAGCTGGCTGCTTCTTCTACTATGGGACTTAGAATGAGCATGACTTTGATACCTCTTCTTGTTCTTGTAATCGGACTTATAATTTTTAAGTCTAAGTTTATTCTTACTGATAAAAAAGTTCAGGAAATAAATGAAGAACTTGCAGCAAGGGGAAAACGTCTTGAGGCTATTTCTTCTGAAAATGAATAGATGCTGAGAAAGAAAAGCTTTACTTTTTGATTATAAATGTACTTCTGGAAGTGAATCTTTTGGGAGTACATTTTTTTTGTATTAAAGGAAAATTAGATTTATAATAGATTCAATTTATTGATGATGGAGATTATATGATTCAGACAGAAAATAATACTTTTATTTTAAATACAGAAAATACTACTTATGCATTCAGACTTTTGCCAAGCGGACATCTGGAACATATGTACTATGGAAGAAGAATTACTATTAAAAATCCAGATGCTATAACTGAAAAGCATGCTTTTGTTCCTGCAAATTCTACTCAGTATAGCAGTGAATATGATCATTTTTGTCTTGAGGATTTGTGTCTTGAGTTTTCTTCTTACGGAAAGGGTGATATCTGGGAACCATCTATTGAACTTGTAAATAGTGATGGGGTTAGTACCTGTGATTTTATTTTTGAAAAAGCTGAAGTGCTGGATACAAAAGATGAGTATAAAACTCTCCCTGGTTCTTATGATGAAAAAGGAAAGTATGAACATCTTTGTATTACACTGATGGAAAGATTTTATAAACATAAAGTGGAACTTCATTATTATGTTTATACTGAATGTGATGTAATTTGCCGCAGTACAAAATTTATAAACGGAAGTAAAGACGGACTTTTACTTAAAAGGCTTATGAGCTGTCAGCTGGATTTTGCTGATAAAGATTTTACTTTTACAAGTTTTCATGGTGCCTGGGCAAGAGAAATGCAGAGGTCTGATGCCCTGCTTACTCAGGGTAAGTTTGTTAATTCCACAATTGCCGGTGTTTCTTCCAACAGGGCAAATCCTTTTGTAATGCTCAGCCGTCCCGGAGCCAGCGAAGATTATGGTGAAGTTTATGCCATGAATCTTATTTATTCTTCCAATCATTATGAAGCTGCAGAAGTAACGGCTTACGGTAAGACCCGTTTTGTTAACGGAATCAATCCGGCTACCTTTAGTTATTTTGTAGAAGGGGGCCAGGAATTTGAAGCTCCTGAAGCTGTTATGACTTATTCCCACCAGGGCTTTAATGCCATGAGCCAGAATATGCACCATTTTGTTAAGGAACATATCGTTCGTGGGGAATGGAAGAATAAGGTAAGGCCTGTACTTCTGAACAGTTGGGAGGCGGCTTACTTTGATATTAACGAACGTAAGTTAGTAAATCTTGCTAAAGCCGGTAAAGATGCCGGAATAGAGCTTTTTGTAATGGATGACGGATGGTTTGGTCAGCGTAATGATGATCACCGTTCATTAGGTGACTGGATTGTAAATAAGAAAAAACTACCGAACGGTATTGAAGGTTTGTGTAAAAAGATTAATTCCCTGGGGCTGGATTTTGGTATCTGGGTAGAGCCGGAAATGGTAAATGTGGACAGCGATTTGTACAGGGCACATCCGGACTGGGCTGTTGAAATACCGGGACACGAACATACGGAAGGTCGTAATCAGCGCATTCTTGATTTAACACAACCGATCGTTCAGGATTATTTAATAGAAGCAATGTCTGCTGTTTTTGGAAGTGCAAACATTGCTTACGTTAAGTGGGACATGAACCGTATTTTCTCTGATTATTATTCACAGAAACTTGATGCAAAAAACCAGGGTGAAGTTGCCCACAGATATGTTTGTGGTTTATACCGCTGCATGAAGGAACTGGTAAAAAGATTCCCTCATATTTTATTTGAAGGATGTTCAGCTGGAGGAAACAGATTTGATCTTGGTATTTTAAGTTTCTTCCCACAGATATGGGCAAGTGATGATACAGATGCAGTCTGCCGTGCAGAAATTCAAAATGGATACAGTTATGGCTATCCTATGAATACAGTAAGCGCTCACGTTTCTGCCTGTCCTAATCATCAGACTTTGAGAACTACACCTTTGGAAACCAGATTTAATGTAGCTGCATTTGGTATTTGTGGTTATGAATGTAATCTTGCAGAAATGAAAAAAGATGACCTTGCTGCTGTAAAGGCACAGATTGAACTTTACAAAAAATGGCGTGAAGTTTTACAGACAGGTAATTTTTACAGAAGCAGGAATTTCCTTACATCAAATATGACTGAATGGATTTGCGTTTCTAAAGACAAGACAAAGGCTGTGGGAATGATGATGCAGAAACTTGTCCGTCCAAATACCCGCTATGAATGTTTTAAAGCTCATGGTCTTAATCCTGATGCTGAATATCATTTTTACAGTTACGGCATGAAATTCAGCATTAAGAATTTTGGTTCACTTGTAAACACAGTTTCCCCTGTTCATATAAAACAGGATTCTCTTCTTGAAGATATTATTGCCAGGTTTGTAAAGATTGACGGAGAAACAGAAGACTGTCTTGTAAATGGCGATACCCTTATGTATAGCGGCGTAAAATTAAAGCAGGCCTTTGCAGGTACCGGTCTTAATGCAGAAACCAGATATTATCCTGACTTTGGTTCCCGTCTTTATTTTATGGAATCTTAGGATAGAGCATATTATCTGAATAAAAAAAAAGCACGAGTTTGTAAAAAAAACTCGTGCCAGTATTATGTTATTGGATAAAATTAATTTTCAGCCAGCTCTTCAACTTCCTTAACGGAAAGTCCAGTACATTTAGCTATAGTTTCGACTGGAATTTTTTCTGTCAGCATGTTTTTTGCTGTTTCCAGAGCTTTTTTACGTGCTCCTTCAGCAATTCCAGCTGCATGCCCTTCAGCACGTCCTTGAGTAAGTCCTTCATTCCTACTTTCTTCCATAATATCATAATCATGTAAATTCACGGCCATGAACCTCTAACTTTGGCTTCGCCAAAGTTGCCGAGTTTTGCTTTGCAAAACTCGCGAATAGTTTAATGTTAAAGAGTCAACTTTTTATTAAAAAGTGACATTCTTTCCAAAAGTGTTTTGGTAAAACTACTTTCCGCTTTGTTGCAACAGACAAATTTAAAGAGGCTTTTTAATTCCTCATCATCTGATTTATCCCATGCACTTGCATTATAAAACAATTTTACTGTTTTGTCTGTTTTGTCATTAATGGCTGTTTCCTGACATGAGGTTTTAAATGTGTAGCAGGGGATTCCCTTATTAAAGGGATCATTTTTACAGATAAAGATTACAAAGCTTTCAGGTAAATCTTTGTAGATGTGACCTTTTAAAAGATTATCTGCATCAATCATGCTCTGATAGTAGCGGCTACGGAGCAGAATTTCTGAATAATCCTTGTTCTGCATTTCAATGTCATAAACTTTGTCCGAGTCCTTAACATAAACATCAAAACGTACACCATGGGATTCATAGGTGGGCTTGATGGATTTCTGAAGTTCAGGGTATTCAATGTGGTCTACTTTGATTTTTAAAAGACGTTCAATAAGACCTGCACAAATTTCTGGGTCCTTAAGAACTTCACCAAACATATAGTCGTCAGTAAAGGTAAGATTTTCCAATTTCTTAAAATAACTTGATTCTTTCATTGCTTCTCCAAATTTTGAAATTAATTTTTTAAAGAAATCTGCTTTTAAAAAATCATGCAGCTTTTTAACAAAAATAAAGTGGCTTAAAATATCCGACAGATTTTGAAAAGCAAATATCCCCTGTATATATATTTTCATCGTTTAACAAAAAACCACACAAATTCGTAAAAAAAATAACTACTTTTCTGATTTTGAATTAAATATGTATGAAGTATTCGCCTGCATACAAAAGTCAGACAAGCAGCAATTTGTACCACTATGGCGAGAAAAACCCGGTAAAGTATACGGAGCCTGATCATGATGTGAATAATGAAGACTCAACAGGTAACAGACATTTCATAAGACATGGGCAGATATGGTGCAGTTCTTGTAGTTCAAATTTTAAAAAAATTGAAGAACAAGATAAATACCACCATAGGGTAGCCAGCCGGATATTATAGATTTTTCAAATAATAAAAAATTTGCAGTAGTAAAGTAAAAGTCGAGATCTAAGTATTCTGGAATATATAATTATTTTGACGAGTTAGATTACAAACAGAAATAAAAAACATTTTCAAAATTTCAAAATCATCATTTTATCACCCCGTCATAAATATTAACTTTTCTGTCACAGAGAGCAGTCATGCAGCGGATGTCATGGGTGATGGAAATCATGGTGTTTTCCTGCTGGCGGTGTACATTGTTAATTATGCTCATCATGTTTTGTAAAGTTTTGTAGTCCTGACCTACTGTGGGTTCATCAAGAAGAAGGAGTTTTGGTTTTTGTGCAAGAATGGCACAAACAGTTACCCGGCGTTTTTGTCCTTCTGAAAGTGAATGAGGGTGGCGTTCCAGTAAAGGACCAAGTTCAAATTCATCAGCAAGATTAAGGGCGTAATCTTTGTCATCAGTTCCAAAAAGAATTTCATCTTTAACAGAAGGCATGAACAATTGATAGTTTGGATTTTGAAAAACAACGCCGCAGTTTTTAAACCATCTTTTATTTGCACGATTGCTGCACTTATTATCAATATGTTGCAGAATTATTCCACTGTCTGCTTTTTGCAGGCGGGCAATAGTTTTCATTAAAGTAGATTTACCGCAGCCGTTTTCTCCGCAAAGTAAAATACGTTCCCCTTTTTTTACATTAAGATTTATTCCATTCAGAATAGTTCGATTACCAAAAGATTTTTTTAATTCATTTATCTCAAGGGCATTTTCTGTAAGGGTAATATGGTTTTCATTTTTATCTTCAATAATATCTGTCTGGCTTTTTAAGAAACTTTCTTTATCAGAAATTTTTTCAGCTCTTTTATTTTTAAGCTGCCAGACTACATCAACAAATGGAAGTACAACATCAAGGCGGTGTTCAACAAGTAAAATTGCTTTTCCTTCTGCTGCAAGTTTTTTTAAAAGTTCAAGAAGAATTTTTGCACCCCGGCCATCAAGGTTTGCAAGTGGTTCATCAAAAATAAGAATGTCCCCTTTCATTGCAAGAGTAGAAGCCGTTACCAGTCTTTGCTTTTGTCCGCCGGAAAGGGTACGGGTTTTCCATTCTTTTTTTATTTCCATTATGGAAGATGATTTTTCTATTTCTTCATAAATTGTTTCTGGAGTGAATCCAAAGTTTTCGCAGCCGAATGCAATTTCGTCTTCAACAATTGAATGAATGATTTGTGATTCTGCATTTTGTAAAACACTGCCAACCTTGCGGGAAATCTGACTCATGCTTTTGCAGGCAGAATTTTCTCCATCAATAAAAATGCTGCCTTCAAATTCTCCCTGAATGACCCGGGGAATTATTCCGTTTATTAATGAAAGTAAAGTGGATTTTCCGCAGCCTGATAATCCGGAAAGAAGAGTCACCTGTCCGTAATTAATTTCAAAATCCAGGTTTTCAAGAGTATTTTCCTGGGCATAGTAGTATTTAAACTTTTTACAATTCACTTGAACAGCAGTTTTCATTTTTTCTCCAGAATGCTGAATACAATGCAGGCAGTTAAAATTCCCAAAAATAAAAAAGCAAAGATAATATCTTTTTTGACCAGACTGACATTTTTATAACTTGAAGGCGTAACATCATCTGCTACAAAGCCCCGGGTTTCTACGGAAAGTGTCAGGGTGTCAGAAATATTTACCAGTCTTACAATGAGGGGAATTAAAAATGCACGGTATAAAACAGAAGGTTTCCATAAAGATGCAGCGCCTCTGCTTTTCATTGCACCTCTTACTTGTTTTATTTCTCCTGCAAGTACAGGAATAAAAGAAAGAGTTATAAGCATTCCTAATGTAACAAGACGGGGACATTTTAATTCAGTCAGATTACGGACAAGACATACGGGTTCAAGAGCAAGTCCCGGAACTGCAGCAAGTGATACGCCGCCAAATCTTACTGCCATTTGAATTGCAAAGTTTATATTACGTCCACTGGCAAAATAAAAAATAACAGAAAATATTCCTACGTAAATAATTGTAAAGGGCAGCATAAAAAAGCATGCCCTCCCATAACCGAATGCCACAAGAAGAAGAAAGACAGCTGCCAGAAAAATAATTCCCCAGAATGATTTTGCAAGAAGAAGGGAGCCTGCAAAAATTACCAGGGAAGTAATTATACTAAAAACCGGGTAGAGAGGATTTTTTATATGGAATGAATCTGTCATTATTTTAAAACACCGGCTTTTAAAAGTTCTTTAGAAACTTTTATTCCAAGAAAGGAACCAAGGGCTGCAACTACAAAGGAGCCTGTGATAAATACAATTGAAAGCATTTTGAATCCGCTGGCAAAAAATAAATCCCACATTTCTTTAGAAAAGAGACGGTAGTAAATAAGATTAAAAGGCATGGTGCAGGGAATAAAAAGCATGCTTGCAAAGAAAACCGGATTTACGGAATTTTTGTAATTCCTGAATATTAACACCACAAGAAGTTCCAGTATAAGTCCGGTGAGTACGCTGGAGATAAACATTACCGGTGCCATAAAAAGTTCAAAGAGCCCGGTGAATAATGCAAAAATAAAAAGTGTACCTACCTTGCGGACTTTCATAAGAGCAATTGCAGAAAAGAATGCAAACTGAAAAGCAGTTACAAGCTGTGCAAGGCCGTATATGTAAATGTGAGCGACGATGGCCATAACTGCGGCTGTACACAAAGCCACTGCAGAGATTAAAGCCATAAAAACAATATCTTTTACTTTAAAAGAATCAAAAATCGAGTCAGACAATTAACCACCCCTAATATATGTTAGATAACGCTAACGATTGTACAAATTTTAAGAATTTATGCAAGAAACCCCATAAAACTCCAGAAAGATGGATTTGACACGGATGTCACTAAACAAAAGCGACAGGATGTCGCATATAAAGCGTATGAATAAATAAGTATTTCCCGAGTTTTACGAAGTAAAACTCCAGAAAGATGGATTTGACACGGATGTCACTAAACAAAAGCGACAGGAGGTCGCATAATAAGCGTATGAATAAA
>NZ_JAILGZ010000149.1 GCF_024696245.1 Treponema sp. | reverse complement strand
TACAGTAATTTCTTTACCGGAAGAAGAAAAGCTTGTATCTGAATGGGAAGAAAATATTACTCTTACACCCCTTTATTATGAAGACGGAAATTTTTACGGATATAAAGTTTCTTCTTTTACTTACGACGGAAGAATTACCCTTCCTGAATTTTCTGTAAAAGGATATGCCGGGGATAATGGTTTTGAACTTTTAGAAGAAACAGAAAGACTTACAGCTCTGCCGGTTTTTCTTTCTGCAGAAGAAAGTTCTAATGGAGAAGCAGATGAAGTAACAAATGCTTCCCTGAACTTTATAGTAGACAGATTCTCTTTTGAAAATTCTGATGATGAATTTAACGCTTCCTTCAGATTGAATTTTGTTTCGCAAAATCCTGATGCAAAAAAAGGAAGGGCAAGTGATTCAAGGGTAGAAATAAATTACATGGCCCTTCTTGTTACTGTAAGCGGAGGTTCATCTTCTTCTGATGGTCAGATTGCTTGTAAAGAAGTTTATAAGGTTGTAAGTCCCCTTACTGTAAGTTCTGCTGTAGCTGCAAGTCCTGAATTAAAATACACAATTGTAAAAAACGATTCTTCAATTGTTATCAGGATGAATGCTTTTTCTTATTCTCCAAAAATGCGTATCGGAGATATTTTTATGACTGCTGATATTTCTGAAGATGGTGTTATCAGCTCTGCAGCATCTAAGGATAATCCTTTGTATTCATACACAGCTAATGATGAAAAGATTATGGCCGTAAAAATTATTTCTTTATCCGGTACATACAATGATACAGAGAAAAAATTAAATTTCTCTTTTATTCCTGGAAGTATGCCTCTGGCAATATCTGTGGAAACAGAAGATTTTATCGAGGTTAATGAATGAAAATGCCGGCCATGAATAAAGTTAAAAGTTTTTTTCTTTCTATATTAATATTGTTTTCTCCTGCTTTTTTATATCTGTCCTGTTCTGATTCTTCTGATAAAGGTAATGATGATTGTGAGAATGAGATTCAGATTGCAGAAGAAGAAATATTTTCTTTAAGTGATGTTAATGGAAAAAATATTTATGCCATTATTACAAATCCATCTTCTCAGGAAATAGAAGGACAGTATTTAAGAAGCATAACTTCTGTTTCCGGAATTGAAGGTCTTGATACATCAGAAGAAAATCTGACAGATACAAGTAATGCTGATGCTAAAATTATTGAGTCTTCGTTTACTGGATATAAAATTCCTGTAAGCGTAAAGGATAGTCTCTTTACATCAGACTCCTGTCGTTCGGCTTCTGCTGATCAAATAACCCAGCCAGAAAAAATTACAGAGCCAATTGTTGATGAAACTGCAATGAAGATTTATGTGGATAATGATTTATCCATGCAGACATACAGAAAAAAGGCTTCTACCTTAAGGGCAAAAGGAAAGTACTGTTATGTCTGGGTTGTTGATTCATATTATTCAGAAGAAGAAATTGACTCTGATGACGTGGGTAACAAAGTTGACTCTGCAACTGCTCAGGCTCTTGCTGATAAATTTGATTCTCTTTATCCGGTAGAAAGATATTTATTTGGAAACGAATCGGAAAATATTTTTTATAACGATTCAATTTATTCAACAATGGAAGAGTGGAGCGCTACAGGTTCCATGGTAAATATCGTTCTTTATGATATTGGCTGTGACCGTTATTCACTTTATTCAAAGGGTGTAATGGGATATTTCTACGATAAGGATTATTACATTCCAGTAAAAGACGGAGACCTTCGTTATTCAAATCAGGGAAAGTATTTTTATGTAGATACTTACTATGCAGTTAAGTATGCAGATACCATGATGTCTACTCTTGCCCATGAGTTTCAGCACATGATTGCTTTTGGTGTAGAAAAGCAGGAAACAGAAGAAGTCTGGTATAAAGAAATGCTTGCCCTTCATTGTGAAGATGCCCTTTATGAATTTCTTGAAATTCCCCAGGATGCAAGTCCCCGCTACAGACTGCCTTCATTTAATTCACATTATGTTTATTCCGGAATTGAATACAACACAAGTGAAGGCTCTCTTTCTTATGCAACTCTTTATGCTTTTGGAGCCTGGTGTGCAAGAAATTTTGGAGGAGCTGAATACATAAAGAAAGTTGCCCTCTGTCCTTATGCAAATGAAAATGCAGTTGTGTATGCAGTAAATGCTTATGGAAATACTGATTATTCGTTTGAAGATATTTTGAACTTGTACACTCAGTCCCTTGTAAATCCTGATTCAGATTTTACTTTAAACAGGGCAGGGGATGAAAACCTTATCTATGCAGATGGAAGCGTAAGCTATTCCTATCCTTTGTCTGCAATTGATTTAAGTTCAGCTGATTTTCACTGGACATCCTCGGTTCTCGATCCAGCTTACATCACCAATGAATGTGATGAGGAGTCTGAATATATAAATCCGGCAGTTTTCTCTTATGGTTACATGCCTGAGGTATTACGTCCTAATGGTTTTATTTTGTTAAAGCTTGGTACAGCTCAAGAAGATAATGTAAGCCTTACATTTTCTTCCGGAAATGCAGCAGAAGAATTGCATCTTCTTGCTTATTAAAAAAGTTTATTTGAAAGAAAATCAGGAGGTTTTCTTTTGAATATAAAAAAAAGTATTGCGGAAAAGTATTTTCCGTAGAGAGGTAGTCTTATGATTAAAAAAAGGTTTTTGTGTTCAGTATTAACTGCAGCACTGGTTCTGGGCGGAATGATGTCCTGTGCAACAGATGATGATTCATCTTCAAATTCTTCAAGTGTAGAAAATCAGAAATCAGAAGAAGTTGAATATCCTGCAGCTTACTACGGAACTTACACAGGTGACTGGTCAGTAGGATCTTTTGGAACTTATGCCATGACTCTTATCGTTGCAGAAAATACACTTTACTGTACTTCTGACATGATGACAGTTAACTATGAATATGTTTCATGGGTTCAGGACAGCGACGGAAACTGGGTATGCTGCGGAAGTCACGCAGAAGATGGAGTAACCCTTGATTCAGCTGCTACCACTGTTACATTTACAACAGATGGAAAAGTTTACTTCTCTGTAACAGCAATGGCTTCTATGGCAGACCCTGCTGAACTTACATATTCATCTGATTC
>NZ_JAILGZ010000137.1 GCF_024696245.1 Treponema sp. | reverse complement strand
AACGATGAAAATATATATATGATGAATAAAAAAATTTTTCTATCGTTTTTAACATTCTTTTTCTGCATGGTTATTCATGCCCAGTCTGAGATAAAAATATCAAAGATCAGGCATGATAACCTTAGCGGAATATCCCTTAATGGTATGGCAATGGAATCAGCGTCTGTATTTTTTACGGATTCTGATTCCCATGTCTATTGCATGTGTGAGGAAGAAGGAAAGGTTTTCTGGAAGGAGGACAGCGAAAATCTTTTAGACCTTTATTCCCAGATGGATTTTTCTCATGAGCTGGAAGATTTTTACCAGAAGTATTATGACATTGAGGAAATATCTGCAAAGCTTACTTTTAATAGAACTCCTAATTCCTGTGATTATACGATCAGGGTTCTTGATGATTCGGGTATTTTGCTGCCGGAAAACAAGGATGGAACTCTTAGGGTTTATTACAGGGATGGACAAATGGATCTTTTACTTGAAGTAAAATTTACCAATCTTATAGAATCTTTTGTGGATAAAGCTGCAGGAAAGTTTAATGATTTAAATTCCTTTATTGAATTTATAAGCCGGGATTATGACGAACAAAGTCAGAAAGATGATTTTCTTCTTAAGAAGTATATGAGCTTTTTGATTAACGAGTATTTTGAAAACGAAAATAATTTTTATGGAATATATAAAAATAATATTCCGGATTTTATCAATTATTATTTGACCCAGCTTTATAATGAAAAGCTCAGGTATGACTATGAGTTTTGTGAATTAAGGGCAGATTCCGGAACTTATGATGCAGCTCTTTATTTTTCTGATGAATTTTCCAAACCATATCGTTATGGGGCATATTTAGATTTTTTTAATAAAAACTCAACAGAGCAGAGTGCATATGACTCGGCTGCTGAAAATATGATGGATTTTATGGAAGAAAAAAACAGCCATAAAAATACTGAGCAGGTCTTTTCTATTTATGATGTTATTATTCCGGAAGTTAAGCAGATTAGATCAGGTGACTTTTTAAAAATAAAGTATGGGGATGACCAGTACAGCCTGTATTTTATTACTTTTGTTGAAGGTTATATTACTTCATATAAAGATTTTTTGAATATGACCTATGTGGCCGGGTATACGAAAGATAAGAAATTTTCAAGATCGATTCATCTCCAGGATCTTATTAGTGATAACGAAGACTTTTATTGCTTCAGAATTATGCCTTTAAGGAATTTTCCTGTAATTAGAAGATGGAATGTTTTTTCAAAAGCTAGAATTCAGTCAGTAGAAAGCCAGCTTATTTATGAAAGCGATCAGACTGATAAAAGCCTTCTCTGGGAATGTATTCCAAATACCGGAGAATATCTTGCCTGTTCAAAAATTAAGTTTGACTTGAGAAAATCAAATCATATGGCTTTTATTCCAAAGGATTTTGAAAATTATTATGTAAAAATTTCCGGAGCCAGAGATCCTGATGAAAATCTCTTTGATAATGAAGGAAACTATAAAAGATCTGATTATCAGGAATATCTGCTTAAAGCAAGGCAGAGCTGGGAAGTAAAGGATGAACTGGTATATTCATTAAATCATTCATCTTCTTTTGACATAGCATTTCTTGATGAAGAAGGTTTTCCTTTTTATACAGGAAAACTTGTAAGACAGGAATCAGGTCACAATTATAAGCTTCTTTCTGATCCGGAATTTGAAGAAACTCCTCTTTTATTTCTTTCCGGTGATGGAATATTAAAATACCAGAACGGCCAGACGGCTTCTATTGCTGTCAGACCTTCTGGATTTGAAAATGCTTACCCGGGGGATGAAATAAAAATTACTTTTTCCCTCTTTCAGAAAAAATCAGATGTGGAAATAGCTTCCTGTGATTTAAGTACAATTTTAAAAGTCTATGACAAAAAAATGATCTGGAGGGCAAATCTTTATGTTGATGAAAGAAGTGATGATTCTTCAGTTCATGACTGGAATGACCTTCATCCCTGGAATGTACCCTGCGATGAAAAAACACTCCTTACTCCCTGGTGGTGGTCAGAAGGATGGGGCTTTAACAACTGGAACCGTACTTTGTTTGCAACAGAATTTGATGGTCCTATGAATGAACTTCCCCAGGGAAATGGTATGCAGGTTATTACTTTACCTGAATATACTTCGTTCAGAAGTAAGAATACAACATCTACTATCAGAAATAATATTAGTTACGATTACAATGAGAACGGAATATCAGCCTGGGATAGTCCTTTTGATTTTGCCTATAAAATGAAAATGCAGAATGAAAGTTTAAGGGAACATTTTTCTTCCCTTATAGAAGAAGCTCAGAAAGAATATGACAGACTTCATCAACCACTTACAGCGGATTGGGAATCTGAGCCGGGGGAAAGTGAAAACCCGGGTGGTGAAAGCTCTGATACTGCTCTGACAGACATTGTAAATCCAGATAGTGGAATTAATAGTAATCTAACTGCTGTTTCTGACAATAATTTATCCGGAGAAGAAAATGAATCAGCCTCAGATAATCCTTGTTCAGGTGAAGGAGATTCAGCTTCTGATAATCCTGATTCTGGTGAAGGAGAAACTGCTTCTGATACAGATAGCGGAAATATTCAGGAAGAAGAAAACAGTCAGGAAATAAATATTGTTGAAGAAGTCAAAATGTCTAAAGGACTTTTTCCAAAAAATGCTGACAGTAATTTTCCTGATACAGAAAATACAGTTGCAGCCCTTTCTGAATGGCTTTTAACTACAGCTTCTGAAGGCAAATGGGATCTCTACTGGAAGTCTTCCCCGGAAAAAAATAAAGCTTTTATACCAGGACTTGGATTTTTGTATCATGCAGATGATGATGGTTACTATGATGGAGTCTTTAAAGAAGCTAAATCATATTCCTACCCGGATAATCTTGGAGCTGGTACTGATTGTATTGGAATGATAGTAAGGACTGCTTCTTATAGTGGAAGCCGGTATAAATGGCTTAATTACAATAATATGCCTCCTGATAAAGCTGAATGTAATGAACTTTCTACTAATAAAAGAAGTTTAAGTTTTCCGGAAAGCTCTGGTTCCTGGGCATCTGGTTATGAAGTAATTAACTGGGCCTTTATGTCATTTGATAAGGCTAATGATGGTTTAAGGACAGGTGTAAATGAGAGCCAGGGGGAATATGGAAAATATGTTTATAAGGATGAAGATAGTTATGTAGGGGCGGATGTAATGAAAACAGATTATGATGATCTTCCATCTTACAGAAAACTCCTTCTTGATAAAACAAAGAAGTATTTTGCAAAAGCTGTTCCTGGAGATGTAATTGCTTATGGTATTTATAATTCCATGGAAAATATTTTTTTGTATAACCCGCGAATCAGAAGTCATATCGGGGTAGTAGCGGATATTGATTATAAGAGACTTAAAGAAGCCAGAACTTTTGCTGAAGTTGCCAGATCTGTACAAATCCTTGAAAGTGTTTATGGTCAGCTTGTTTTTGGAAGTGTAAAAAGAAATATGGTTCAAAGTGGCTGCTGGAATAAAAGGGGACTGATCGAAAATGAAGATTTATCAGGATCCTGGTTTATCAGGGAAAAAAAATGTCAGCGCTGCTGGGCTGTTCAGAGACTTTATCTTAAGTGAGGTTCTTTATGAAAATTAGAAATTATAAATTTATTTTAACATTATCGGTTTGTATGTTTCAGGCTTTTTATCTTTCTGCTGTAGAAAATGAAATAATAAAAGAAGCTGAGTTTATGGAAGATGATTTTTTTGCAGCAGAAGATGGAAAGTTTTCTGAAGAAAAAGATTACTTAAACGGTCCTTACGGTATGTATTTTGTAAATGACCATACTTTTCATTTGTACAGCAGAAAACTTAAAGAAGACAGATACTTTACCAGACAAAAAGATGGCTCCTATTCTTATGAAAGTTTTCCTTCTGAATATTCCTCATTCAGAACAACTTCAAGGGATTATGAGGATCAAATTTTTTTAACCAGGGATTTTCTACATGGTATTAAAGAAGAAGACAAATATCTTTTTGAAGACATTCATAGGGATTCCAATTCGTCTTTTTCTTTAACAGATGATGGTAAGGGGCTGTTGTATTTTTTTTACATTGCTGCTTTTCCTGATAAAGATAATGAAGAAAAAATTGATTTAAACAAATCTAAAGGAGTTCTGATTATTAAGGACACAAAAAGTTATAAAACCCTTTACCGGACATTTTCTTTTGAAAATGAATTAAATAACAGTCTGGTTAAATCAGAAAATATAAGATGCCTTTTTGAAATAAACATTTTGTCAGCTGCAGATAAAAAAGGAAACTTTTATTTTTTTAATCTGACTAAAAAAGAAAATAAAAGAATCTGGCAGCTGACAAAATGTTTATTTCAAAAAGGCATCTTATATTTTCTGATTTAACCAGACTGTTATTTAATTCATTTTCAAA
>NZ_JAILGZ010000123.1 GCF_024696245.1 Treponema sp. | reverse complement strand
AATTGATCTGCTCTCCTCCAGTTCAACATCTTTTCTTTCCTACATTTTCTTAACATCTTCTATTTTTACTAATAAAATAGGAGATGCAGGAACTCAATAAAATGCGAACTTCCACCTAGACAAACCCAAACAAAAGTGGTACTTTCATCGGACACAATTTATGGGCGCAGTTTATGATCCTCAAAAACCTACTGCGCATAATAAATTAAAATCCTTAAGAGAGGCTTGTTACATGTCTACATTTAAAAGACGCGTGGCACAGGAGTTTAACGATATAAAAATCCTGCTGCGCAACATTCCATCAATCACTGTTACAGTTTTTATTCTTAGCGTTGTTTGTGCAAACTTAATGGCAAACAAAGAACTCCTTAACGTAGGTTACGTGGCCCTGGATTGCGGCTTCGCATTCAGCTGGATTATGTTCCTCTGCATGGATGTTATCTGCAAGAGATACGGTCCAAAGGCAAGTATAGAAGTTTCTATTATTGCCCTTCTTGCTAACCTTACTGTATGCGGACTCTTTTTTCTTCTTTCACTTACACCTGGTAAATGGGGAGAATTTTATTCCTTTGAACTTAATGAAGTAAACTCTGCCCTCAACAATACTTTTGGCGGTGCCTGGTATGTTGTTCTTGGTAGTGGCCTTGCCTTCCTTACAAGTTCAGTAGTAAATGCAATCCTAAATTATTCCCTGGGTAAAAACCTTAAGAAAAATAATTTTATTGCATTTGCATTCAGATCATACACTTCTACAATTATTGCACAGTTTGTAGACAACTTTATTTTTGCAACAGTTGTTTCTAAAATCTTCTTTGGATGGACATGGACTCAGGTCGTTGTTTGTTCAATTATTGGTGCAGTGTGTGAACTTCTTGGTGAAATTCTTTTCTCAGGTTTTGGATGGAAAGTCGTAAAGAACTGGGATGAAGAAAACGTAGGTAACGAATACTTTAACTACATAGAAAAAAAGCGCGCATGAAAGTTGTAATCACCGGGACATCTTCCGGAATCGGAAAAGAAACAGCACTTAAGTTTCTCTCCATGGGACATGAGGTAATTGGTCTTGATATTGAGGACAAGAGCATAACTTTATGTCCTGGTTACAAGTATACTCACTACGTCTGTGACATCAGCAAAAAAGAAAGTCTTCCTCAAATTGAGGGAACAGAAATTCTTATTAACAATGCCGGTGTCCAGACTATGAGTCAAAAAGATATTGATGTAAATCTTACAGGCACAATGAATGTTACATCTATGTATGCCTTTAATCCAAAAATAAAATCCGTACTTTTTAATTCATCTGCCTCAGCTCTTACCGGCAATGAGTTTCCTGAGTATGCTGCAAGTAAAGCTGGTGTTAACGGGTACATGAAGTACTGTGCTATTAAACTTGCAAACAAATACAAGGCTACCTGCAATGCCCTTTGTTTTGGTGGTGTTATAACTGAATTGAATAATGAAGTTATGCAGGATAAAAAACTCTGGGATTCCATTATGAATGTAACTCCCCTTAAGCGCTGGGCTACTGCTAAAGAAGCTGCTGAATGGATTTATTTTATGACAGTTACAAATACTTTCTGTACCGGTCAGGCTATAGAAATTTCCGGTGGTGAACGTAACTGCACAGATCTTTTTGTCTGGCCTGAATAATCAGCATTAAAATTATTTTACCATCCTACAATTAAATACAAATGCTAAATAAATTTGACTTCTTAATATAACAGTGTTAAACTATCACTGTTATATAATAAGGAGCAGATATGCGTAACCCTAATACAGAAATTATTCCCCTGATAAAAAAGAATACTCTTTCTCTTTTAATGACAAAAAATCCTGATCAGATTGGAATGAGGGATATTGCAAAGGCTTGTGGTATTACGGCAACTAATATTTATCATTACTACAGGGACAAGGATACCCTCTTTCAGGAGATAGGCCTGGATTCAATAAAAGAAGTTAATAAAAAAATAGTAGCTTCCCTTAACAGTAAAAAGTCTTTAAAGGAACAAGTAAAAAAAGCAATTACTGTTTTCAGGGACTGGTGTTTTGAAAACCCAAGACTTTCCCTTCTTGTAATGCAGGGTTTTAAATCTGCGGATTCAGCACCAGAAGAAGTGATTGAAGAATACTATGTTTGTAACCGTACAGGCGAACAGCTTTTAGCTCAGGCAATAAAAGAAAATCTTGCCCTGTCTAAAAATCCCCGTCTGGATATAGGGATACTTGTGTCAGGATTATGGGGTTGTATTGAATCTGTTCTCCTAAAAAAATGTGATGTGGAATACTGGAACAAGGGTAAGGCATTTACAAATCATTTTATTGATATGTGGCTCGATTCAATTTTTATTAAGGAGGACTAATATATGAAAGAAGTCAGGGTTTTAATTTTAAACGGCTCACCAAGAAAAAATGGTAAGGTCTCGCAGCTGCTTCATATTATTGAACAAAATTTCTTAAAGCAGAATGCAAAGGTAAATTTTTATGATGTCTGTACTTTAAATTTTACTCCCTGTAAAGGCTGTATGGCCTGCCGTTCCAAAAAGACCTGTATCTTACCTTCTGATGATGCTCATAAAATCTGCCAGGCTATTGATAAGTGTGACCTTTTAATTGCAGGTACACCTGTCTACTGGGGAAACATGAACGGTCAGCTTAAATGTCTTTTTGACAGAACTGCAGGAATTATGATGGGTGAATCCAAACATGGGATTCCGCTTCCATTGCAGAAAGGTAAAAAGGCTGTAATAATTACTTCCTGCACTACTCCTTTTCCTTTTAATATTTTTGCAGGGCAGACAACAAAGGCCTTTAATTCACTAAAAGAAATTCTTTCCTATTCAGGTTTTAAAATTAAAAAGGGCATTAATCTTTCGGGAACAAAAAATATGAAGGAACTTCCGCCACGATTCATAAAAAAAGCATTGAGTATTACTCCGGAAAGCATGCTATAATTAATCTTAAATGGAGGAAAGATGAATATAGGAATTATAGGTGCAGGTAACATTGCAAGGGTAATACCGGAAGCAGTAAAAGATTCAAATGAGATTCAGGTTACAGCTGTTGCTTCAAGAAGTCTAAAAAAGGCACAGGATTTTGCAGCTAAGTTTGGAATAAAAAAAGCATATGGAAGTTATGAGGAACTTCTTGCGGATCCGGAAATTAATCTGATTTATATTGCAACTCCTCATTCCCACCACTATGAACACATGAGGCTTTGTCTTAACGCTGGTAAAAATGTTTTGTGCGAAAAATCCTTTACAATGAATGCTGCTCAGGCTAAAGAAGTTGTAGCACTGGCCAAAGAAAAAAATCTTTATCTTGCAGAAGCAATCTGGACACGTTACATGCCGTCAAGAAAAATTATTGACGAAACAATTAAGTCTGGTCTTATCGGAAAAATTACAAACCTTACTGCTAATCTTTCATATGAACTGACAACAAAAGAACGTCTTTTAAATCCTGAACTTTGCGGTGGTGCACTTCTTGATGTTGGTGTTTATCCAATTAACTTTGCCCTTATGCATTTTGGAAAAGATATTGATAAAGTTGAATCATCTGTTAAGCTGACTGACCGTGGTGTTGATGGTTATAATTCAATCAGTATCTATTACAAGGACGGTCGCATTGCCCAGCTGACCAGCGGACTTTATGCACGTTCTGACCGCAAGGGAATCTTCTGGGGCGAAAAAGGATATATCGTTGTGGAAAATATCAATAATCCTCAGTCCATAAATGTTTATGATGACAAAGATCAGCTGATAAAATCTATTCCAGTTCCTTCACAGGTAAACGGTTATGAATACGAAGTCATAGAAGCAGACCAGTGTATCAAGGCCGGTAAAAGAGAAAGTACTTCCATGCCTTTTTCAGAAACAATTTATGTAATGGAATTTATGGATAAACTCAGAAAAGAATGGGGACTTATCTACCCTATGGAAAAATAATTTTAAATATTTCCGGTTCTTCATAATTACAATTGTGATTACAAAGAACCGGATAAAAAAACAGGAACTACTCTTCCTTTACTCTTTTACCTGTCATATGTTCAATTTCTAATTCAAAACACTGAACCCGGCTTAAAGCATTGGCGAGTTCCTTTTTTAGATATTCTTCATCAGAAGTAAATTTTCTTACCAGGTCAGAACATATTTCTTCTGCCCTCTTAATATCATCAATGAGTTTTACCCTTCCAAAGACTACAACACTTTTTACATTAAGGGCCCATTCTCCAGGATTGGTATAACCTTTGTCATATACACAAAAAGATGCCTTATCACAATTTTTTATGGCATCAATTTTGTGGCCTTCCTTTGCACCATGAAAATAAATTTTACCGTCTTTTTCACTATACATATGAGAGAGTGGAATTCCATAAGGATAACCGTCGTCCCCTATAAGAGAAAGCACTCCACGTTTTTCATTTTTAAGTATGGAAATACATTCTTCATTTTCCAGCTGCTGCTTGAATCTTCTCATTGTCCTGAACATATTTATCTCCTGTTAAGCCATCCAGGCCAGTATGCTTTAAAGCCCGAGTGTTTTTTACTGATAGCGGGCTCTTTCTCCACCGATAAGCTTTGGACGGCACCAGGCTGCAGTTACATAAGCCTTGCCGATGAACTTCTGTTCAGGGTGCAAAGGTACAGCAACGTCTTTAAGATGCATGCCGATGAGGGTACTGCCTATATCAATTCCGGCTGATGCCTTTATATGTTCCACAGCTACAGGATTTTTAAAACCATGCCAGGCAGCTGTTGCAAAAGAACCGCCGCCGTGAGCCCAAGGTACAACGCAGACAGGTTCAAGATTGTATTTAATTGCACAACTTTCTTCTATAATAAGAGCCCTGTTTAAGTGTTCGCAGCACTGACAGGCTAGATACAGGCCTTTCTGGTCAAGAAGAGCTTTTGCTGCCTCAAAGACAGCCTTTCCTGTTTCTTCACTGGAATTTTTACCGATAACTCCGCCACAGATTTCGCTGGAAGAACATCCGATTACAAAAATAGAACCTTCCCTCTGGGGATGAGCTTCAAGAACTTCACTTATAACTGTGGCAACTTCTGCCTTTACTTTTTCTAAATCCATGTTTCTGATTATAGACATATGAAGTTCAGGGTCAAGTATGCGGCTGTCAGTAATCCTGCCTGTAGTTGGACCAGTCTCTAATGCTGTCTGTCTGTACCCTTCAAAGGCTTAATTTACTTTACAAGTGGGGGACATCATACTATTCTATTTACATGAGTGAATTCGTAGAAAAAATCCGTCGTGAATGGGGTGCAAATGATGCTAAACGTGATGCAGCCTTTAAAACCCCTCAGGATATAATCCGTTTTGATGACATTCTTTATGAAAAAGACAAGATTTTTAACAAGCTTGATGTTTACAGACCAAAGAATATTCCTCAGAATAAAAAAATCCCTGTAATACTTAATGTTCATGGTGGCGGATGGGTTTACGGCACAAAAGAAACTTATCAGTTTTACGGAATGGAACTGGCACGTCAGGGTTTTGCTGTCGTAAACTTTACCTACCGTCTTGCACCGGAATCAAAATACCCTGCTTCAATCGAAGATACTAACAGCGTTGTAAAATGGATTTTTGCAAATAAAGATGTATACGGCTTTGACCTTAACAATTTTTTTGCAACCGGTGATTCAGCTGGAGCACATCTTCTTTCTATATATACTGCAGCACTTTCGGATAAAAGTTTTGCTGACCGTTTTAATTTTGATCTGGTAAAGGATTTTAATTTTAAAGCCATTGTCCTTAACTGCGGCAAATATTCCTTTAAGGAAGAAGTTTATTCAGACCAGGACCTGCTTAAAGAAATTCTGGCAGAGGACACTCCTCAAAACCGTGACATGCTGGAGACAGTTGAACATATTAGTCCAGCCTATCCACCTGTTTACATAATGACCTGCACGGGTGACTTTTTAAGGGAACAGTCTGTACTCCTTGCAAGTGCCCTTACAGAAAAATCTGTACCCTTTGAATACCACTATGTAAAGGATGCAAAAATAAATCTCTGGCACTGTTACCAGAACAACATAGATCTTGATGCGGCAAAGCAATGTCATCAGGATGAATGCAATTTCTTTAAAAAATTTACAGGAGAAGTAAAATGACAAGAGCAGAAAGTTACATTCAGGAATATGCAAAAATCAACAAGGCCTACAACATGATGTTTGATTCCCTTCAGGTTTTAATAGAAGCCGAAGATTCTGATCCGGAAGTTTGTAGTGACATTAACAATGCCCTGGTTTTTCTTGACCCGGTTCTTGACCGCATTAAAGAAGAAAAGGATGCAGCTATAAAAAATTCATCAAAAGATAATTCATCGTCCAAAGGCGGATTTAAGGTTTTCTGATTTTATAGTAGACTTGTCACAAGGAGAATAGAGTGAATTACAATGACAAGTCTATAAAAATATTTTTTGCCTACTACAAACCTCACCTCAAGATTTTTCTTGCAGATATGTTCTGCGCCCTTCTCATTGCAGTAATCGATGTAAGTTTTCCTATTATTACAAGATACATGCTTAACACCTATATTCCACAGGGAAAGATGACCCTCTTTTTTGAAATCATTGCCCTTATTGCAGGTGTTTACTGTATCCGCTGGGTCTGCAACTGGTTTGTAAATTACTGGGGTCACTACTTTGGTGTAAAAGTAGAAACTGATATGCGCCATGACGTTTTTAAAAAGCTGGAGAGTCAGAGTTTTTCTTTTTTTGACACCCACCTTACCGGCCGCCTTATGAGCCGTGTTACTACAGATCTTTTTGAAATTACAGAACTTGCACACCACGGTCCGGAAGATGTAATGACATCAGTGCTTACCCTTCTTGGAAGTTTTGTTCTTCTTTTAAGAATCCGCTGGGAACTTGCAATTTTAGTTTTTGCTTTTCTTCCATTAATTATATTGATTACCATGTTCAGCCGCCGCCGTCTCTCCAACAGTTCCCGTAAGGTAAAGGAAAAGACTTCAATGATTAACGGAGTTCTTGAAAATTCACTTACAGGAATCAGGGTTACCCAGGGTTTTACCAACGAAGAAATTGAACTGTCTAAGTTTGATGCCAACAATGTTCTTTACCGTGACAGCAAAAAACAATTTTACAAAACCATGTCTACCTTCCATTCAAATGTTGAATTTTCTACGGCCATTCTAACCCTTCTTGTTTTTGCAGCAGGAGGCTATTTTATTATGAAAGGCAGCATGACTGTTGCAGATCTTGTAGCAGCAAATCTTTTTGTTGCAGCCTTTACAGCTCCTGTAAGAAAACTTGTTAATTTTGTAGAGCAGTATTCCACAGGTATGGCAGGCTTTAACAGGTTCCTTGAGATTATGAGGACAGATACTTCTATAAAGGAAGCTCCTGATGCAGTAGAAATCCTTAGTGCCAGAGGGAATATTACTTTTAAGGATGTAAGCTTTTCTTACAATGACAAAACAGAAGTCCTTAAAAACATTAATCTTGAAATTAAGGCAGGACAGAAGTTTGCCTTTGTTGGTGCCAGTGGCGGCGGAAAGAGTACAATCTGTAACCTTATTCCCCGCTTTTATGAAGTAACTGAGGGCAATATCTATCTTGACGGAATTGATCTTAAAAAAATTAAGCTTGAAAATCTCCGCAAGCAAATTGGTACAGTACAGCAGGATGTATTCCTTTTTGCAGGTACGATAAAAGAAAATATTGCCTACGGAAAGCCGGGAGCTTCTGATGAAGAAATAATTCAGGCTGCAAAACGGGCAGAAATTCACGAGGACATTTTAAAAATGCCGGAAGGTTATGACACTCCTGTTGGAGAAAGAGGTCTTAAGCTTTCTGGAGGACAAAAGCAAAGGGTTTCCATAGCCAGATGTTTTTTAAAGAATCCCCCTATCCTTATTCTTGATGAAGCAACCAGTGCCCTGGATACGGCAACAGAGGTAAAGATTCAAAATGCCTTTGATGCTCTGGCAAAGGGCCGTACTACTTTAGTAATTGCCCACCGTCTTTCTACTATTAAGAATGCGGATATGATTGCAGTTGTTGATGACAAAAACATAGAAGAATGTGGAAGTCACGAAGAACTGCTGGCAAAAAACGGCAAGTACGCTGCCCTGTGGAATAATCAGGTTATATAAATACAGGCTGTCTGTCCCCATAAAAGTTGACAGCATCAGCCTTAAATGATAATTTCAAACACAAGCGAGGTTTACTTATGATGCTTTTTCTTAACATTTTGCTTTTACTTGTTGGTTTTGTTGCCCTTATAAAGGGAGCAGATTTTTTTGTAGACGGAAGTTCTTCCCTGGCAAAGATTTTTAAGGTACCTGGGGTTATCATTGGTCTTACTGTAGTTGCCATGGGAACTTCCCTTCCTGAACTTGCGGTAAGTACTTCTGCAGCCCTCCGGGGATCCAATGAAATTGCCATCAGTAATGTTACAGGCTCAAATATCTTTAACATTCTTTGTGTTTTAGGTTTTTGTGCCCTGATTCATAAAGTTCCGGTAAATCCTTCAATTCTTAAAAGGGATTATCCTTTCTGTATCCTTGTTTCTGTATTTGTACCCCTTGCAGCAGCATTCTCCAGCATAACAGGGGGACACTTCTTTACCCTTAAAATGTCAGATAATG
>NZ_JAILGZ010000112.1 GCF_024696245.1 Treponema sp. | reverse complement strand
CCTTTAGTCAGCCAGCTTATCCCAAAGAATGTAAGAGCTACAGCTTCCACCCAAAATGTTTTATGCGGAATTGAAACAGGAATAATCATAAATAACATAGGAATAATCATCCCCACGGCACAGATTTTATATATACAATTTCTGATCTTCTTCCTTAAGGTTGGGTTTCCGTCCCCTTTAGTAAACAAAAACATTGAATTATAAGCCAATAAACAGAAGAAGATTCCTGCAGATGTATTGTGAATAATTTTATTTACCCAGATGGGAGTCTGGAAGTAGCCTGCATTAGAAGTGATGTGTAAGGCTTCAAAGACTCCATTAGAATTACCACATGGGAACAATACAATCAGGATGCCGAATACACCACTTATTGTAGTTACAAGATTGTCCTGAAGGTCATATCCGTCATAGCACATGAGCACAATACTTGCAGCAGTAAGGACCATTGCAAGAACCGGACTCACATAATAAGTGATAGACATAGAATCAGGGAAGGTTTCTTTTAACCCTATAGTGCCAAATTTTGACACCATATAAAATCCAAACAAACACAACCAAGGCAGAATCATTCCAAGGAATCCTGCAACGTTACGAATACGCATCATCCAAAGTTTCTTATTCATTTCATTTCTCCTAAATAATATAAAACTGATTTAATTAAATTTTCATGATTTTTTTGTTTATTAGGATTATCTATACGGTCATAAAATACAAAAAATGACCATACTCCGTTATCAAGTCTTACAGTAAGAACAGTATAATAGTTTAGATAGTCTATTCTGATTTCAGAAACTCTTGTAAATAAATCAAGATATTTCACAAGATTCGGATGTATACCAATATCATCTATGAATTCTTCCTCTTCATAACTCTTTCTAGTCATGTTCACGTTCCTGCAGTTCGCTGGCATATTCATCAATAGTTTCCTTAAGCTTTCTTATTTCCTCATCCTTTTCTTTAAGCAGTTCTTTTTGTATTTTATTTTGCAGTTCACAAGTTTTTTCTAAATCAGCTATTATCTGTAAATTAATCTTCCTACCCGTTCCAATTCCTTTCAGATATGCTTTCTGCATTAAGTCAAACTGGAAGTTGATGATGTTTTCCACATTAAAGATTTCCCCCAAATCTTTATCCATTTCTTCTTTTAATTCTGTTTCTGTCATTCTTCATTCTCTGGTATCTCGCACCACTTTTCAATATCTCTGTAAAAATCAACAGATAAACTTACAACATAAGGTTCTAAATTTCCGTCTATTGCAATTCTCATTACATCAACAGTTCCGTCTGTTAATTTAACAAGATAGTCTTTTTCTTCTGTTGGTGTCTGTTCACTGACTTTGTGCCATTGTGTTTTTGCTTTAAGTAGTTCGAGTTCCTTTGCACATTCATCAAGATTTTCGCCAAAATCTATAGCACATTCTATCCACGCACAAAGTTCCTGTTGTTCTTGACTGCTCAACCGTTCATTTCGCAAAATACTATCTTTCAACGGCTTAATGATTCCTTCGTCTTTCAATTTCATCATCAAGTCGTGTTTTACATCTTCTTTAGCCTTGTTATACACAAAGTCTACTCCGTCTAAAAATCCGCACTCATACGCTACTTGCCGTCTTGCGTTGTCGGTATAATCTTTTGCTCTTTCTCCTGCTTCTTTCTCAAGTTCTGTCATTTTCTTTTATCTCCCATTGGTTAATCATTGCGTTCAATTTACAGTACATCTGATTATTCTTATGTTGGTCTGCCCATTTAATATTTGTTCTTGTATCTCTTTTCATTTCTTCAATCTGTGTTTTCAGTTCTGTATTTTCTTTCTCAAGTTCTTTTATTCTTACTTTCAAATCAAGGATTTCTTTATTTTGTTTATCATCAATTTTTTGACACGCTCTATAACGATCATTTGCTTCTTGTATAATTTCTGTAATTCTCTTTTCTCTAGGCTCTGCTCCTGCTACATAAGCATGCTCAACGGCTGATTTAGAAAAGTAAACATTGTCTCCCACTGCATAATCATAATTGCCTTTGTCTGCTTTATTGTCTGTATACGCTCTTGCTTCTTTTTCAAGTTCTTCTTTTAACATTTTTTGCCCCCTAATAATAAGCCTAGAATTGTCTGATTCTTTTCGTTCGTGTATTCATACACGTTGCAATAAAAAGTAAAGGAAACCAGAAAGTTTCCAAAGTTCCTCTGCTTTATTCCGCTGATGTGCATGGCTTCAGTTGCTGTAAGTTCTCCTCTTTCCTGCAGCACTTTCTTCAAAAGTTTTTCTGCTTTTCTGTACTGTTCCTTTCCTGCTAAAGACATTTGCCTGCCTCCTTCCGTCTTCTTGCATAATAGGTTTTAAGGTATTCTCGATGCTGAGCTTTCTTAGCCTCGAACTTTTCTGGGTTCTCCCTCTTCATCTTTTCCCTGTACTTTTTCTGCAGTTCGCAGTTTCTTTTTTTCACTTTTGGATCTGCATTTCTTTTTCTTGCATATTCAGTTTTCTTCTTCTTGAAATAACGATATGTCTTACCTGAACCGGCATAAGTAACAAGTCCTAACTTCTCTCCAGCATCAAAGATTTTATTCTTAAGCTTTACGTTCAGTAAGTTAATCCTTGTCGCTTCAGGGTTACCTGGAACACAACCACCATTGCTGCTGAATAAAGCCATAAGGCGCAAAGGAACTCTTTCAATATTAGACGGATGAAAGTTTCTTGTATTTCCATCAAGAAAGATGTAATTTGAACGTTCCGTACAATCTTCCCATGGATGTGTCTCCATATAGACCCACTTAGCCTTACTAATCCAGACATTGGGCTGGGCAATTTTTATTCTTACGTATCCTTTTTTCACTTGTTCAGAATATAAAGGTCTTTTTGTTCTGTTGTGAGCAAAGCCCTTTGTGCTGTCGGCCGCCTTTAATCTGCTCCGCTGATTATAAAAAGCAACAGCAGAAACTTCCTCTTTCATTTCAGGAAACTTGAAATAAAAATAAGCAAGCGCTTCCTGCCGTTTCATCCCTTTTGTTTCAAGAACAGCTTTATTTAGTGCTGCATTCCATATTTTCCTGAAATGTTTCATTCTTCAATTCCCATATATTTTTCATACATGCCGCCGTTGCTCTTCATTTCTCTGACAACATCAAGCTTAGTTCTGGTCAGCCCGGTAAAAGCATTAGCTAAATCTGCAATACTGTTAGATCTCTCGATAAGTATTTTGGCCTTAGTTTCATCCTCAAAAATAGAATCATCGTTAAGCTTTTCTATCTGATCCAATAATACGTTTTCTAATTCATTCACTTTTGTTTTTTGCATTGCTTTCTCCTTAGTCTCTTATTGTGCGAACTGGCATCAGTTCTTTTGCGTTTTCTGCGCCAATATAGTTACACCATTCTATGTAATCAGTTTTTGACAAAAGGAAACCTTTGCCATTTTTCTTTTTACCGTTAACTTCACACCAGGATTTTAACGTTTCATAATCTTTGGATGTTGCTTCAGCTACAACCTTTGCAGGAAGATATTTGATTTGTTTTCCAGTCTCTTTTGTATCTGGGACGAAACATTTCAAGCCATTTTCAAATGCCAGTTTTTGGCACTGCATAAAAGCTTCAAGTTCTCTTATTGTCGTAATCGATTTCAAACCTTCATATAAGGTAGGACAAGTGTATTTTAAGACTTCAAGAGTCTTTTTATATTCTTCTGTCATTGTAAGCCTCCTCGAAAAAGTTGCTTACATAACACATTTCGCTTTCAAGAACATGAGCGATTACGTTCCTGGAAGTGTGTATTCCCGCCTGTAAGCTGGCAACTAAATTCATAAAATGTAGTCTTGTTCCACGCGACGCGTAGGAATAATAAAAAAAGGATTTAGCAGGACTATTCCCTGCGGTCAATATATGTCAGTCCATACGGACAAGACGACTATTTATTTATCAGCCTGCCTATTGCAGACTGATTTTTCAAAATATCCTGCTGCGCTTTTACTGCTGTAAGCTCATCTATTTTAAGCTTTGCTCTGTCAGCAGGGCTTATATAATATTTTCCTGCGATTGTATTAAAGCGCTTTTCTAATTTTTCGTATCTGGCCTGCATCAGGTCAAACACTTCATCAGCTGGATCTGCAGCAAGAAAGTATTGCTGAACTTCCCTGAGCTTCTGAAGATAGACAAACATCATCTCCAGCTGTGGAATGTCTGCTCCTGATAAAACCTTTATACTTAAAAGATTTTTAGTCAGAAGCTTCCAGTACTTCCTGCAATATTTGTCTGTTATCGTCTTAGGACAACTCACGGAATTTGCATCAAGGATTACAGACGTTGCTTTCAGAACATCAGAAACCTTTTCAGCTTCAGCATCACGGTCCTTACGATAAGTTCCCTGAAACTTCTTAAGCTCTACGCTCTTCTTGATGTTTGGCATTTATCCACAACCTTATCCACATTCATGCGTACTAACGCTCGTTAGCCGTAAATGACATTCTCGCGAGCAAACTCCGGTGTGTGATGACTCGCGATCCAAAACTAGAAAAAAGACCCCCTACCGGTTAGCCTTCTTCCGACCATGTACTTCTCTTGCCGTTACAACAGCATGACAAGACCGACAAAGAACCATGCAGTTCTCTTTCACAAGGAACAGTTCTGGATGTTCCCTGACGGGCTTTATGTGATGAACCTGTAAGTTCTCCCTTGACCCACAATAAGCGCAATACGCGTCTTTTAATAACACAGTCTTTAATTTTCTCCATGCTGGATTTGAGTAATCCGCGGTTCTTTTTGCGTTCTCAAAAGGTTTTCTTGCTGCTCTTCTCTTGTCGCTTTCTGCTTTGTGTTTAGCGCAGAATGAAGAACCAGGAACGCAATATTCATTACAGTTAGGAACACTGCATTGCTTAACGATCATCAGCTGACCTTCCTTGGTTTCACAGTTACAGTCTTTACTTCGTACTGTGACTCCCTTGCTTCACTAACCGCCTTCATGCAGCAATGATTGCAGGGACATTCATTCCTTTGCTTGCAATCATGTTCAGGGCGGCCAAAGAACCTGCAGTAATGTGACCCACAATGTACGCAGTCGTAACAAGACGGATCATCTTTGAAGCTGGAAGTATAAGGCTTATTCAGTCGGACTACAGTATCCGGGATTGAATACCCCTTACGTACTCTTACCTGTCTGCAGGTGTAACCGTTTCTCCAGCATCTTGGACAACAGGTCAGGTTCCCCATGTACTCACACCCACAATTCTCGCAGACGTTCCACCACAGAACTTTTCCCGTTGCTTTACTTGCAGGAGGAAACTTTTCAAACAGCTTTGTTAAGAAAGCTACATCAGGGAACCCAAACCTTTTAGTTCTCTGCGCTAAGGTTTCCTCGTACAATTTTTTTTCATCCTCAGGAGTGTATCCCTCAAGATGTTCCGTAATGAATCCGGCTTCCACCTCTCCAGGAAGTCCGTAATACTCTGTCAGCTTCTCAAGAAGCATTTGTGTGCCTCCACTCATCTTGTAAGCTTAGATAAGCCTCACCTTCTGGCTTTCCTGCTGCAAGCCACTCTTTTTGATGCGTTGTAAACAAACCCACATCAAAACCCGGATTGTTTTTCATTTTCGCGTAGAACCTTTCTGCAGGTGATTGATGATCTACCGCGGATGAACTCTTCAAGAATCGGGAACCGGAAAAATATTCCGGCTTGTACTGTTCAACATTTTTCAAAAAGTCTCCCCAGCTGAACATCTTTTTCCACGTGTCACTCTCAGCAACACCAATGTAGTTACGCACTGTTCCCCTTATGCAGTCCGTACTTTCTCCCCTCATTACTTCCAGAAGCTCCCTGATTTCTTTCTGAGCAAATGTCACAAGTGAATTACTGACCGGAATTTTATATTCAGGAGGTGATTTTGAATTATGCTCAGTGACCATCTGGAATATGTCACGCTGTAAAGCTCCGTAATCAGGGACGGATTCACCTTCTGAATTATTATTTTGGGATAAAGAGTCTTTTGGATCATCACACACACACGCGCTATCCATGTCCGTGTCCATATCCATTTCCTTATCCATATCCATATCCATATCCATATCCGAAAAAAACAAAATATTTTTTTGGTTTTTCGTTGGTTTTTCTTTGGTTTCGTTTTGGTTTTTCGTTGGTTTTTCTTTGGTTTCGTTTTGGTTTTCTTGGTTTTCAGTTTGGTTTTTCTTTGGTGGTCTGCCACCTTTTGAACCATTAGCTGTAAGGATTTTTTGTTTTTTTAAGCTAGAATCTATATTTGGAGTTATGAGTTGCATAAATCCTTTTTCGATTGGAGTAAGCTCAATATCTTCAGGAAGTGCCCCGGACAGTCCGTATACATTAACTAAGTACATAAGCCTGCCATATACGGCCATATCTCCGCCTGAGAACGTCATTGCGGCTTCATGGTAAGAAGGAAACATTGTGAAATGAAACTTTTCGTCCATACTTTATCCTCAGAAAGGGAGCCACAGTTGTAGCTGGTCTTCCTTTGTTTTTTCTTTTTTTTCTGCCAGGAGTAGCTTTACTTCATCCCATGAAGAAGCCTCTCCATTGTTCAGCAGGTCGAGGGCTTGCTTTTCAAGCATTTCCTCATTTTTGTTGCGATACAGCGGATGTTTTACGGCCTTAGCTGCGGCTGTCACTATGTATTTGTAAGAATAGCCCCAGTATTTTTTAAGCCGGGTCATAAGCTCACCTGCTGCATCAAGGGCAAACTCTTCAATATCCGAAGATTTGAAATGAAGCCCTTTTCTTTTTATTTCAAGCCTTGCGGCTTTTCGGCAAAGGACAAGAACAAGTAACCACATCTCATCCCATGCTTTAGCCTCATTCCCGAACTGCCACCGACACCACAAATTGATAAAACGTTCGTTATCATCCTTAGGCTCTGGGTAATCCGGGAAGTTTTCTTTGTTATACTCCCCAAAGAACCAGAGTTGCTCATTCTTCTTTGGGTAGCGCTTCATCAGAAAGGAATATCCTCATTAAAAGTTCCATCTGAAGCTTCAGGAGCTGGGCCAACTGTTGCAGCAAGTTCTTTTACTACAGGTGGAAGTGGCTGAGCATAAACTCTCGGGAAGTCAAAGAAAGCGGCTCCTCTGAATTCACTTACAATGAGTTCTCCAATTTTGCCGGACCATGAAGCAAACTGTTCGTTATTCATTTCAATACCGAAAATTTCCTTAAATCTTGTCCAGCGTCTGTCCCATGCGTCCTGACTCTTGCCTGGCTGTGTAGGACGAGACTTGAACCTTAAGCTGTTAGGTACGGGGCTTTTTACACCTGATACATCCAAAGAAATAACAAGCTGGTCCACAATCTGACCATTATCTACAGACTGCTTGATTTCAGCGGATCTGATTCTTGTTCTGTACTCTTTACCTACTTCAAGGTAGGTTTCGTGCTGAGGCTGAAAGCCTGCTGTGCTGAATGCCATATTTATCTCCTTCTAAATTAGATACGTGTTATTCTTACGAAATAAGGCCCTTCTCTTGCCGGCAACTGCTCTATCATGCAGTGCGCGTTTCTGGCAGCCTCTTTCCTGGTATTGCCAGCGCCCGTTGCGACAACGTGTGTTTTGCGCAGGATAGAAAAGATGCAAGGGCAGTTCTGCAGGGCAAGAACTTCAAAGTGCTCAAGAATAGTTTCATGGCGCTTTAAGTAACGGCTTTGAAGTTTGTCCCAGTCGCATGTAAAGTCCTGATCTACCATCAGGCTGCCTCCTTATGCTCTTTCTGAAGCTGTTCAGGAGTGTAACGGGCCATGCGCTTAAGGAACCCTATGCCAGCATTAGCCCAGAACTGAGCCATACAAGCGTCATTCTTTCCAAAAGCCGCCTGCATTTTGTCCTGACATTCATCAAATCTTTTGTTTAAGTATTCGAGTTCAGACATGTTTTATGTCTCCATAAAAAAAGCCGTTGTTACGTCAGGAGGCTTACAACAGATGACGCAAAAACGGCAATATATCAAAATATCCACTTTTCGAGGTAAAGCAGATAATATGACCGGTTTTATTCTTTCCGGGGCCCTGTAAGCTGACACACCGGAAGAAGATGTTACCCCATGCGGACACATGCGGTTTTATTTTTTTTTAGGCAGAAACTTAAAAGAATGAACTGTCAAGTTCATTCTTTTGTTGCTACCATGGTAGCAACTGAATTTTTACTGGGTTCCGCCCGGAGTCGTAGTTCCGGACGGAGAGGTTAAAAAAGGAGTTACCACATGGGTTTTGTAATTCCCAAATGGGATTTTACACCTTATTTATAATACCCTTCTGGGATTTCGTCAATCTAAAATTTACACATTTTCGATTTTTTTCTCGATTCTTCCGTAATATTGTCCGAAAATGGGAATAACAACGTTTATAAAGGAGTTTTTGCCATGAGTGTCGTAGTTAATGGCTCAGACTTCGTCCTGAGAATGGATGAAAGTTTAAAAAATTTAAAAAAAAATCGTAATGACATGTGTCGCGAAACGGGCTTAAAGCAGAATACTATTTCAAATTGGTCAACTCGTAATTCTGTGCCTCCGCTTGATTCTGCTTTAACTATCGCTCATTACCTTTCAGTAAATATAGAATGGCTGGCAACAGGAACAACGGAAAGTCAGCCTGCCCCGGAACTTGCACAGCTGTTCAGGGACATTGCAGAACTGGATGCGGAAGGGCTCGATACAATCAAGGCCGTTGTAGAGGTCCAGAAGAAATACAGGAAATGACCGTATGAAACATGGAAGGATCAGAAAAGAATTCCCGTATACAACACACAGTATTGAAGTACCCCTTAGAATTGCCGGATATGAATGTAGAGGTCTCATTGATACGGGAGCCTCACTATCTTACATACCACTGTGCACAGCTTACAGGTGCGGACTCCTCAATGGAGACATTCAGTTTTCAGGAAACACTATTAGAGCGGATTCTGCGGTCTACAGGGCAGTACCTTGTACGGCTAAGCTTGAAATATTACAGGAAAAGAACGAAGAAAGTATTATTGAAATTGACGGATTCAAAATGTCCGTTATCATCACGGGAAGACTTGCTGGCGAAACTTCTCCGGCTGAATCAATCCGGAAAAGAGCTTCTCAGGAAGAACGGGAAATCGAAGAAGCGGATGAGCTCGTTTTACTTGGACTGGATTTATTACGATGCGGAGGCTTCTCACTTTCACGACACGGACAAGCCCTTGTTATGACTTTAGAACTATAATTCCATTACAGTAATCTTACAGGAAGCTACCCCTAAAACAGACAGAGAGTTTTCGACGATAATATTTGTGACGATCTGCCAGTTATCGTCCTTAAGAATGGCTGCATCTACAAGCGCGTCAAGAATAGAGCTCAGCCCGTTGTCACTGTCTTTACGGTGCAGATTCTTATGGCAGAATTCCACGCAGATTGTAACAGGTCCGCTGATGGGAGTTTTTATCTTCTGTCTTACAGCCTGACAAAATAAGGATGCAATGGTTGTAGAGTGCCATTCCTGGTAAGCTTTAGAGGGGATTGATTTTCGATTTTGTAAGTTAATACGGCTGTTTTTTTTGGATGGGACTTCTCCGTCAAGCCTGAATAAGTAGTTCATAACAGTACAGTCAAAAAAAAAAGAGTCAGTAAGGTTTTCTTACTGACTCCATGTTACACTGTAAAAACTGTCATATTTAAGGGCTAAAAATAGCCCCGTACAATACTATACATAATGGAAGTAAAAAATTGTATACCCTTGGCTGCCGAAGCAGAGGGTTTTACTGCTCTATCCCGAAAACTGTCGCAAAAACTTCTTTTTGTGCCTGCTGAATTGCAGAATAATCAGTAGGTGTCTGATGCGCTGCGTAGTGCTCAAGCATGGCCTTAGTCTTATGGCCTGTCTGCATCTGTAATAGCTTAGTGTCTACTTTTGTAGACATATATGTAGTAAAGAAGTGTCTCCAGGCATGGAATGTATAGGTCTTAGCCGATTCTTCAGACAATCCTATCTTTACAAGCATTCGCCTTAAATGCTTTACAAAAATATCCTGGTCAATCGGCTGATTAGCCAGTGTAGACCAAAATATGAACCCTTCAAGCCCGTTCACATTTGGCTCGTACGGATTCCGATAGTATAAATCTTTTAGATCTTCCATGATGTCAGGAAAAGGAAACTGTACAAGCCTTTCTTCTCCATTCTTAGGACATTTAAGCCCTTCATCGTCGTTCCAGGAATGGCGGATGTAGATACAGTTCTGCCCTAAGTCCCTGAGCTGTAAGGCCCTTATTTCGCCTGCCCTCATCCCTGTAAGCATGGCTACAAGGTTGGCAAGGCGCGCCCGTTCATCACTCCATTTTACACTGAAAAGAGCGTGTGCAAGCTCAGGAGTAAGAATCCGCCGCTCTTTATACTTGCCGGCAAAAAAAACGATTCCGTGAGTAATGTCTTTAGTGATTATTTCGTGATTTGCAGCCCATTTTAAAGGCGTCAATAAACTGCGCAGAATCTGATTTTTCGAGTGCGGGGCTTTTTCAAGCATGGCAAGGGAAAGGACCTGAGATTCTATATCCTTGCGCGTTATTTCGCCCAGCTTTTTATCTGTAAGAAAACCGCTCCAATAGCGCTCAATAAAGAGCTTCATGTTTTTTACATGGGTCATGTGTATTGAATGACCCTGTCTCAGCTTTTCTGCAACGTAAGGCGATTTATCCCAGTCCCAGAAGTCGCGCACAAATTGCAGTGCATCTACAGAGTCCGGGGCATCATTTATGATAATCTTAGAAACAATATTACGGCGCTGGAGTTCCTGCAGTACATAAAGCAGATCATCATCACCAATATCAAGTTTTCTTATGTCGTTCTTAAACTTTTTAGTCCGGCTAGCCTTAGCTGATTCTTTGTATTCACCGGAGATAAGCCACTGAAAAGCAATTTTTTCTGCTTCAGTTTTGTCTGTTTTTTTTGTGCTTTTTCCGCTAGTGTAGCAGCCGCTTTCAAGCTTAAAACGGACTGACCAGAAGGGAGACGTCTTGCGTCTGTACAGGTAAAATGGGAAATCGTTCATGTGAAGCCTCTTTTGACATCACAAATGGGATGTGACAACAATGCCACAATCCGCATTTATGTGCCTGTTTTCTCGCTTCGCATGTGTCCGCATGGAATAAGGAAAACCGCTCTAAATCCGCTTAGATAGAGAGTGTTGTTATGTTTGACACTTGCCTGGCTCGAACAGGCGACCCTCTGCTTAGAAGGCAGATGCTCTAATCCAGCTGAGCTAAAGTGCCATAACAAAGATAATACTACAAACAAATTTTTGTTTCAATAGCTAAATGCAAAAATTAACTAAACTAATCAGTATAATCGCTTTCGTAAATTGAAACAGATCCAAGAAAGGCAACCTGACTGTAGGACGGAGAAAAAGTTTCATCCTGTCCAACAGAAATTGCATACATATCTACATACCAGGTGCCATCAGAAGAGGCAGACGAATTAAGATAAAGATCAGGATCTCCGCTTACAGGAAGTGGATTTTCATCAGAAGATGTATCATTAGCATTAAAATTAAAACCATGCTTTACAGATGCTCCGTCTGTCCTTTTTGGAAGAACAACAGTTCCGTCCGAAAGGTTAACGGCATAAGTACTGTCGTAACTTGTTAAGGATGTATCTCCCACACAAATTGCACTCTGATAAGCTTCTTCATCACCATAATCGCTTAACCTTACGTAAACATAACGGCTGCTGCCGGAGCTTTCTATTGTAGGGTCGTAACTTCCTGCACTAAAACCCAGGGGCTGATAAGAATACTTTGTAATTACATATTCAGCTGCGGCGGTATAATTAGTACTGCTGTTTAATGTGGCAATGGTAGATTCCCTGCTGACCATATCAGAATAATTATTATAGATTTTATAGTAAATATAAGTACCTAAGAACTGAAAGGTTCCCTGGTCAACATTGTTATCCCCGCCTTCTGTTGTCCTGAATGAAAAATAAAACTGAAGGGGATCAGAAGAAGAATAAATGGCTTCATGAACAGTCTCAGGTGGATCAAGGTAATAATAAGTTTCAAGACCACATGAAGACAAAAAAAATAGTCCTGCAGAAAAAATCAGGGAAACTATTGCTGTTACAAATCTTCCTGTTATTTTCATAGGACTATTATAAAACAAGATTATTATTTAAAACTTAATTCTTACCTGAAGAAGAAAGTTTAATAAGACATGTCTGTGCTAAATTTGCCCAGTCATCATTGTAAGTATCAACTACTTTCTGGTAAATCTTAGCTGCAGCCTTATAATCTTCTGCAAGTTCCATTGCCATTCCATAACGGAAAAGATCATGAGAAGCAAGAAGATATCCCTTAACTGAAGCTGCTGTTTCAAAATAAGAAGCTGCATCCTTATAGTTACCAAGTTCAATGGCACATGAAGCTGCATTTGAGTAGCATACAGGATAAGTGTAAGCTTTTTTATCTTTTGAAGCTGCAGCAAGATAGCAGTCCTGAGCACTTACAAAATCACCAGCATCATAATAAATACCAGCTGCAAGCATGTTGGCACGAACACCAGCTACACCAGATTTAGAAACATATGAACCAAGAGCTTTAATTGCCTTAGCAACAGCAGCATCCTTTTCTGCTTTTTTAGCAGCCTTCTCTTCTTCTGTAAGTTCAACAGCTTTTTCTTCTGTTTCTTCTGTTTCTTCTGCTTCGGCAGTTTCTGAGCTTTCCTTTGCTTCTGCAGAATATTTTTCTTCTACGGCAGCAACTTCGTCAATATAAGACTGTTCAATTGTATAAATTGCACTGAGATTATCATTCTTAAGCTTGTTATTAACAAGAACAACTGCACAAACAGCTACGGCTGCAGCAACAAGAATAATGAATACTGTAAGGATAATTTTACGATACTTTGTAATGAATGATTCAACTTTCTGAGCTGAATCCCCTGTATTTTCTTTCTTAGATTTCTTAAGAGTAAGAACTGTTTCA
>NZ_JAILGZ010000097.1 GCF_024696245.1 Treponema sp. | reverse complement strand
TGCCGAGCGAATTGCCATGTATATTTATGACGGAATTATCTCAGAGTTAAAAAAAGAAGGACTGGATTTGTCTTACCAGAAAGATAAAACAGAACCAGTCCTTTATTGCGTGGACGTTTTTGAAACTGAAACATCCAGAGCAAGATATTCAATACTGTAGTTTTATGTCAGATTATTTAACACTAGAGCCCCAGTCGCCTGTTGGTGTTACAGATACAACTGTGCCGTCAGCTTTTGTAACCTTTGCACTGATAACATCTACAGAAAAACCTTCTGTTGTTTTATTCTGAATATTTATTTTTGTAAGCTTTGTTTCTGGATTGTTACTAAGGCTTTTAAGGTCATTCAAACAATCTGCCATTACCAATGTATTTTTAGCTTTCGAAATCTGTGGGTAAGTTGTATAATAGGCTGTTCCCCAAGATTCTTGTGATAGAACTGTATCGCAAATAGCATTGAACTGAATGTCATCAAAGCTTGTACCATCTGCAAATATAACTTCAAGTGATTTCCAGTCGTCTTCAACAGTAAATACAGCTGCTGCATATTGTGCATCTGCATTATATGTGATTTTGAAAGCAACAGTTTCTTCTGGTTCTACTGGCTGTGGTTCTGGTGTCGGTTTATCTTCCTCAATGATTTTTGGACCAATCATAATTTTGTCAATTATTAAAGTATCAATCCAACCGCCACCATGAATAACAAAATATGGGCAGTAAATACCTTTTTCTTCATTGAAAAGATTTGTTCCTGTCGTAGGTTCATAAGGGGATACAGATTTATCATTTTCTGGAATAGACCATGATGCAATTGTAATACCAATTCCTGCATAACCTGGGATTATTCCAGAAACATAAGCTGCACCGTCTGCAAGCTCAGGCATATAAGGGATTGCAACCTGGAAATAACCGTTGTTGTTTTCTGTGATTAATAGTTTTCCATCTTTGTATGTTGTTGATGCTGTATCACCATAACCCTGAATAAATTTTGAGAGGTCAAGGGTGTATATTTCCAGCTTATCGTCTTTGATTTTAAAGTACTCTATTTCAGTTCCTTTTTCTGTTGTGACAAAAACTTTAAGTAAATCATCTTTGATAAGGTAGGTTCCGTTTACAGTATTTGAAATAAATGTTCCATCAGCTTTTGTTGTAATAGTAAAGCTTGTTTTTTCATCTGTATAAGAGAAAGTCTTATCAATTGTTTTGTATGCTGCAGGAGTTGTATCATCTGCACCTTCTGCTTTGTAAATTATAAGATTTTCTTTTCCGTAACCGGCAAGCCATATCTTCTTGATATAGATTTTACCGGCAACTTTAGCCCAATCTGCTTCTGAATTCTGCATATAAAGACGGATCTCGTCAGCTTCATCATCACAAGCCGCTATTGTATTATTATTATCTTTATAAGAAGAACCAGCTAAACAAATGGCCGAAACAATTGAATATTCTTTTGATGCATCTATATCACCAGAAGCCCTCTTATCTGATTTGCTGTTCACAAGATGTAAGTATACACTATTTGCTGTTTCAGATTCGTATTTAAGTTCTGCATAAAGAGTGGTATAACCAGAATTAGATGGAATTGCTTTTGGTAATTTTATGTAGCCAACTTCACCAGCTTTCATCTCAATTACAATTTCATCAGTTGAATCATTAGGATCTTCTGGAATGATATTTGTTGACTGAGGTTTATCTGGATCATTTGGATCTGGACAACCTGTAAAAGTAACTATGAATGCCGACATAGCCAGCACTTCCAAAAGCATTTTAAATTTTGAATGCGTTTTTTTCATATAATTAACTCCTTCTGTATGCAAGCCTGTTATTACTTGCATACAATACTATTATACAAAAAAAAAGCACTTTTGCAATTTTTTGACTACTTTCTTGTGTGGAAGTTTTTGTGTGGAAGTTAAAATATATAAAGAAAAACTAACAATTTCAATCCGTGCGTGTAACTCCCACTCAAGAATTTATTCTGCAGCTGCTATTACGGCATCAAAAGCAGAGTTTGTGTAATAATTAGAGCCGGAACGGTTAAAGAGCAATGGATATTGACTTCCATTATTGCTAATCCAAGAGTCTTCACTGCTGATTCCCCAGACCGTTACATTTGTAATTTTGTGACTGCCTGAATAATTTTTTCCGTATTTTTTCAGCATGTTGAAATATTCTTTATAAGAACTTGCTGCCTGGTTCTGACTCGTTGCAGAAATGTCAAACTCCGTAACATGAACATCTACACCGGCAGCCAGATAGCGTTTAAGTGCATTTTCGTATCCGCCTGCACCTGGCCATGATGGACCGACATGAGACTGCATTCCCATTACATCAATTCTTGCTTTAAATGTTTTTCCGTCCAGAGTGATACCTGCATCATTTTTAAGTTCGTCTATAATATGTAAAATAGCACTTGTTTTCCAGCTGCCATGATTACCATCATAATCCATGTATTCATTATAATCGTTGTAGCAGAGTTTTACGTCAGCAGGAGCATAGGCATTTGCAAAACGGAAGGCATTTAAAATAAATTCTTCGTTTCCGTAAATCTGATACCAGCGGGAACCTCCCTTGTCAGGAGCCTTGTCTTTAGTATCACTCGTTGAACCCCTAAGCCAGTTCTGACCATTTCCGCTGTAAACTTTGCCTGCATCATCTGCCATAGCTTCGTTTACTACATCCCAAGCCCAGACAAGATGATTTCCTTCGCCGTAACCGTTTGCTTTTTCCCATGCAGCAACATGCTCCAGAACAGTTTTAATGTACCATTCCTGGCGGGCTGTCATAGTTTCTTTGTCTACAAGATTTGTAATTTTGGCATCAGATTTTTGAGGATTGTAGTCTTCTGCAAAAAAAGCTTCAGGAGTCTGTGAATGCCATACAAGAACGTGACCGCGCATTTTAAGACCTGCTTTTTTACAGTCTGCAAGAATGTTATCCATCTGTGTAAATCCATTTAAAACAGGAACATCTATAGTTTTTCCATTACTTGCTGTAAATTTTTCAGAAGCAATTGAAGGTTTTGATTGTCCCCATGAAATGCTGAAGATTCCGTCTGGTTTAAATTCATTTCCCATAGTGATTGAATCTGCATGTTTTGTAAGGCCCTTTCTAACTGTTTCAGAAGCTAATTCCGGATCATGATTCCATGGACGGTATTCACAGGCAATTCCAAAAGAATCAAAAATATCTGCGTAAGTTTCTTTTAAGGAAGGCACAGATTCTTCCAGCCATGAAAGTTTGGTAGAAGAAATTTCACTGTAAGAAATTTTAAGTTTGAAATCTGCAATATAGATTGTAAGATTTTCTTTTTGAGTTTCATGAGTAGACAGGTAAAAAACATTATCAGAAGAAAGATTTCCTTCCCAACTTCCTGTAAGACTTGTCCAGTCCGAACTTCCTTTTGTAAAAGAATGCTCTGCAATAACAGGATAATCACTAAGATTTACCTGCCACATCAGCCTTTCTGTTTTTTCTCCATCATTTACAACCTTCATGTTGCAGGAAAAATTAAGTTTTACCTTTTTATCTCCATATTCTTTCAGAGAAAAATCTATAAAAGTCCAGTCGTCTGAAGAAAGTTTATCTCCCTTTATTGTGATGACATTTGTTTTGCCATCCACCGTATTTTCGGTAGAAACTCCATTATGACTTCCTGAGTAAGAGTCTATTGCAGCATCTTTTTCACCAGTACTTTCTTCACCAGTACTTTCTTCACCAGGTTTTCCACCAATATTGTTTGATGCTCCATTGTTGCATCCTGTAGAAAATAAAAGTAGGGCAGAAATACCTGCTGCCACAAATTTTAAGATTTTTTTCATTTGTACGCTCCCGTGCTAAATATGAAAAAAGTCTAGCATGGAAGAAAAGAGTCGAGTATAGGGGAAAGGTTTTATATTAAATTATTAATAAAAATTTATAATTGCTGAAAAAGAGCAGAGGCTTACACAATTCTTACCGGAACGCCGTTTTTTGCAAGCTCTTCTTTTATGCTGCCCACCGTGTACTGCCCTGAATGAACCATAGTTGCAATCAAAGCCGCATCAGCCTTACCGTTTTTAAGAACGTCCGCAAGATGTTCAGGCGTTCCACCTCCGCCGCTTGCAATTACAGGTACATCAACATTTTCAGAAATCATACGTGTAAGAGGGATTTCG
>NZ_JAILGZ010000078.1 GCF_024696245.1 Treponema sp. | reverse complement strand
CTGAGCATCGCTCATAGGAATTTTTCTACGGTTGTCGTAACGTTCCATTTCCAGAGTCTGGATTCCAACTTTTCTGAGGGCAGCAATCTCTGTGTCTTCTTCGCGTTCAAGATTTGAACGGTAGGCAAAATCAGCATAAAGAATAAGTCCCGGAATATTATCAGGCCAGCGGTTTACAACATAAAAAAGAAGGTCTGCATTCTGCTCATCCAATCCCTGATTTTCTGCCCAGCGGGCACTGTTCAAAATTATATTTGAAAGAAGAGTTTCATCAGTTTTACGAACCTTAAGTTCATCAAGATTCATTACAATTCCACGACGAGCAGCTTCAGAAGCTTCCATATCAGAAACTGCCATATAAGCATCTGATTCAAGAGCTGCCTGCTGTACTACTGAAGTCTTGAAATTTACAGTTCCGTTATAGCCGGTCATGAGACGTCGGGAAGTTTCAATAGCCTCAATTGCTTCATAAAAGCGGCCGGCATCATAACAAACAGTTGCCCAGAAAAAGGCCTCGTCTGCATCAATAAAAGCATCCGGCAGAAGGGCTGCAGCAAGACCATATTCACCGTTTATAAGATTGAATACAGCACAGTTACGAAGCCACATTGAAGATTTTGAAGTTTTATAGGCATCTAAATAAATCTGATAGAATTCTTTTCGGGTATAATAATCAAAACCAGAGCCGCCAGAAGCAGCTGCTTTTTCTGCAGAATCGCGGAGGATATATTCGGAATAAAGAGAAGCGTATTTAGTTCCGCGCAGCTTTTCCGCCACCTTCCCCGCCTCTCCGAGGCGGTTTTCTCTCAATAAAAATGCCGCATAAACCGCCTGCAGCTCAACGTTGCCGCCGTTTTTCTTTAAGGCCTTTTTGAGAGTCTTTTCAGCAAGGTTAGATTCGCCGAGGGACATATATCTTTTGTATATTCCAATCCAGGTCCACGAATCGTAAGCGCGCTTTTCAGCCTTTTTGAGTTCTTTGAGCGCCGACTGCATCTGATTCTGCATCACCAGCGCATCAATTACATCAAACTGGCTTGTTAACGAGTTTTGTTCTGCCCTCATCCGACAAGCGGGAAAGCAGAACAAAATCAAAGAAAATAAAAGGAATGTTAATAAAATTTTTTTAAGCTCTCTTCGGCTCATCTTTTCCTATTTTATCAAGCACTGCATTAATAAACTTATAGGAATCGTCTGTGTCAAAGTCTTTGGCAATATTTACTGCCTCATCAATGACAATCTTTGCCTCAGCTCCGTTCTGGAACAAAATCTCATAAACACTTGTGCGGAGAATTGCCAGCGCAACTCGGCTTATACGATCCATACTCCATGAACTTGAAAGATGATTTTCTATAAGCTTATCAATTTCATCTATATGACTGATTGTTCCTGCAATAATAAGGCTTGCAAAAGTTCTTTCTTCCTTTGAAGTTTCAGAAAGTTCTACAAAAGGCTGATCTGCAGGATCAATACTTCCGTCAATTTCTTTATCTTTCTGAAGCCATTCGAATGTCAAAAGATCATCCAAAGAAGCCTTTGTTACATCCCATGAATAAACAGCCTGAAAGGCAATTACTCTACCATTTCTTCTGGACACTTAGTTCCCCCAATCGAGCAGCTTGTCTAAAGCAGCTCCAGTTTTCTTCATATCAACATTTTCGGCTGTGTGAAGTTCTTTTGCAACATTTGTAGCTGCATTGTTCAAATAAATCTGCTGTTTCTGCTGAGTAAGGCTTGAACGGATATAATCATAAACTGTTACAGTTGTTTCCGGCTGAACAAGATCACTAATTCCAAGCATTTTTGCATCATACTTTTTGATTACGCTGAGGAAGCGATAATCATTAGCTGTTTCTTCTACATCAGAAATATAACCTTCACCCTGAGTAAATACATAAATAAGATTCTGCAAAGACATTCCAATTCCTGCTGCAGCGGCTTCTGTCTTAGGAAACAAGCCAAGTCCTGCCTGGAAACCAGAACCTTCCTGCTGTGACTGAACTGCAAGCTGTTCTGCTGTAAGTGCCTTTGCCTTATATTTTGTAAGGAAATCTGTAGCCTTCTGCTTTGCTGTATCTGGGGAAGTTCCCTTTGGTACAATCACAAGAAGCATTTTTACCATATCATTCCATACAAAAGATGATTTATTGCTTTCGTATGCAAGTCTGATTTCTTCATCAGTTGCAGCAACTTTCTGAATTTCTTCCTGATTTTTCTGAACAACATACTGCTGCATTACAAGAACATTCTTAAGATGTTTTTTATAATCAGCTTTGTTCATACCAGTCTGTTCAAT
>NZ_JAILGZ010000015.1 GCF_024696245.1 Treponema sp. | reverse complement strand
CCTGAAAGCTTTGTAATCTTTATCTGTAAAAATGATCCCTTTAATAAGGGAATCCCCTGCTACACATTTAAAACCTCATGTCAGGAGACAGCCATTAATGACAAAACAGACAAAACAGTAAAATTGTTTTATAATGCAAGTGCCTGGGATAAATCAGAGGACGAGGAACTTAAAAACCTTTTTAAATTTATCAGCAGCAACAAAGCGGAAAGTAGTTTTACCAAAACACTTTTGGAAAGAATGTCACTTTTTAATAAAAAGTTGACTCTTTATCATTAAACTATTCGCGAGTTTTGCAAAGCAAAACTCGGCAACTTTGGCGAAGCCAAAGTTAGAGGTTCATGGCCGTGAATTTACATGATTATGATATTATGGAAGAAAGTAGAAATGAAGGACTTGCTCAAGGAGCACGTGAAGCAAAAATTCAAACTGCAAAAAACATGCTTAAAATGAAACTTGGTTCCATAGAACAAATCGCTCAGGTTAGTGGGCTTTCTATTAAGGAAGTTGAAGAGCTGGATAAAAAATAATTTTTACTAATAACATAATTTAAGCACGGATTTACTGTTTGTGAGCCCGTGCTTTTTTATATTAAAAAGCCTGTTTAAATTTATCCATAACAACGTAGCAGAAAATTCTTTTACTAAAACTCTTTTAGATAGAATGAAACTTTTATAATTTTTTAACCCCAAAAAAACGCCCAAAGCTAAAGGCTGTGACACATGCTTTTAGCTTTGGGACAATATCTTCCTCCCCAGGAAAACTATCAAACTTTAAACTGGTCTATTTCTTTTCCAATTTCTGCAATTGTAACTTCCAGCTGACGGGCAATTCCCCTAAGAGCCTCTCCGGTTTCATTAATTTTTGTAGCACCAAGAGACATTTCTTTCATACTGTCTTCCATTACACCTGTTGCATCCTGCAGGTTTCTTACTTCTTCAAGAATAGCCTTGTTACCTTCTGCCATTTCCTGACCGGCAGTCTTAACTTCAAGAGAACTGTCATTCATAACATGAAGGACATCACTAATCTGCTGGGATCCTTCATTCTGTTCCTGCATAGCAGCCTTAATCTGCCTTACAAGTTCATCAGTCTCCTTAATTTTATTAGAAACTGAATCAAATGCCTGACTTGACTGTTCAGAAGCACCAACCACAGAAGTAATTGAATTCTGAATATTTGTCAGCTGTTCACCAATTGTTTTAGACTGCTGGGTAGAAGTCTCAGAAAGCTTACGGATTTCATCTGCTACTACAGCAAAACCTTTACCTGCTTCTCCTGCATGTGCCGCTTCGATTGCTGCATTCATGGCAAGAAGATTTGTTTGTTCAGCGATAGCAGCAATTGCAACGTTAGCTTCCTGAAGAGTTTCACTCAAAGACTTAATCTGATCAATCTTTTCATTAACCTCAAGCTGAACCTGAAGTCCGTTCTGAGCATTCTGTGTAAGTTCATTAAATGAAGTAGACATCTTTTCCATAGAATTATTTACAGAACGAATATTACCAATCATCTGTTCAACAGCAGCAGATGCCTCCGACACCCCGGAACTCTGCTTTTCTATCATGTGTTCAAGAGATTCAATATTCGATGCAATTTCATTTACAGCCCCTGCAGTTTCATGAACACTATGAGACTGATTTGTAATCTGTCCGTGAACTGATTCAATATTTGCAAGAATTTCTGTAATAGAAGATGAAGTGTCTTCCGTGCTGGCCTGAAGATCTGAACCGGCTGTTCCAAGTTTTTCTTTTGATTTTTTTATCTGTGAAATAATATTCTGAAGTTTTTCCATAAAGTTGTTAATGCCTCTGACAACATCTGCAACTTCGTCATTACCCTTTCCTTCAACACGCTTCGTAAGGTCTGCATCACCGGAAGCAACGTCATCAACAGCACGTTTAACTTTAAGAAGAGGCTTAAGACTTATGGACATGGTAGCTCCAACACAACAGAAAGTTACACCCAGCATTATCAGTGCAAGAGTTCCAATAATAGAAGACATACGGTCTATATCCCTAAAAAAGTCATCTTTACTGCATGCACCAAAAACGGACCAGTCAGTTCCAGGAACAGGTCTGAAAGCAGTAAGCATTTCTACACCACTGCCTGGTATTTTAAAAATATCACTTCCTGTTTCTCCATTAACAACTTTTTCCAGAACAGGCTTAACTCCCGCATCTGCATCTTCCGTTACATTCTGAAAAGCCAGAACTTCCTCAAAAACATTTGAAGCAATTGTATGACCAGTTGTTCTGTTTATTACCTGAATATGTGAATCACTGGTTCCAAAAGTAACCTGTTCAATTTTCTTAGATAATGTTTCTCCCATAATATTGGCACTTATACATCCAACAGGGCGCTTATCATAATCAAAAACAGGAACGGCATAAATTTGAAAGAGAATATTTGTTACTGGGTTAATGGCAGGATCAGCTACGTATGTTTCACCACGGGCAGCTGCGTCAATATAAGGTCTGTTAAGCTGAATTTTTTGTCCGGCTGCAGTATAACTGTTTCCCTGCAAATCATAAAAACCTATGTTTTCATATTCTTCAGGACAAATTTTAGCAATCTTTGTAAGAGCCTTGCATTTTTCCAATAAAGGAACAGACTGACTCTTAAGAAAATCCATTTCGGCAACAGCAGTCAGCATACGAAACTGTTTTTCTGCTTCACCCTTTACTTTTCCAGCCGCAGATTCAGTAACAGCTGCAAGAAGTTCCTCAACAGTCTTTGTATTAGTTTTTGTAGAAACACTAAGGGATATAGAAACAAGAATTACATTTGAAACAATAAAAATAAGTAAAACAATAGCAATAAGCCTGAACTGGAGACTTTGAAAAAACTTCTTTATGGACATTATTATTCCTCCTTATAATTACCCCTGAATTTCAATTATAAGACCGAAATAAAAAATTCACAAATATTTACTCTAAAAAAAAATTTATTCCACCTTTGGGGCAGATTTTTTTAGTGGAAAATAATAAGAAAAGCCAATATTCAACTTTGGAATATTAAATATCGTACCAAAAACGGATGCAATTATAGCACCGCCATCATCTTCTGAGTCATCTTTGTAAATCGTAGGAGATAATTCAAAACCAATATCAATGGCACCTGTCCCCCTTCCCATCTGCCAGTTACCTACCATAAAACCAGTACGTACAAACCAGAGCAGATCAGAAGTTCCCTGCATATCAGAAGGGAGCATAAGACCTCCTCCCAGATACCAGTTTTTTACATCAAATTGAATAAAGGGATTAGTATACAAATGAGGCACAAAAGCATAGTTTTCCATTAAACGAACACCAGCTTCTACGCCGATTCTTTCATCACTCTCAATCTTAAAACTTAAATCTTCATAGGTGTAAACATTTACAAAACTAAAATCCACACCTGCTTCTGCCCTAAATCCAAAATCATAGGCATGTGCATTCCCAAGAAAAAAGGCAGCTATAAATGATAAAATAAAAATTTTCTTATTCATAAAAACCTCCTGTGCACCAATACCTTAACCATATTGCACAAAAGGTCAAAAATCTAATTTTAATTGTAAATAATTTAAATCAAAAAAGCCTGCCGCGAGAGTCGCAGCAGGCGCCGGCATGCCTGAGTGCTCCTGCACTCAGGACCTGTCCTAGAACTTAGCCTTTCTTAAACGAACTCTCTCAATATCCGAACAAACATGCCGGAATCAAGCCTGCGAGAGTCGCAACAGGCGCCGGCATGCCTGAGTGCCCCCGCACTCAGGACCTGTCCTAGAACTTAGCCTTTCTTAAACGTACTCTCTCAATATCCGAACAGACATGCCGGAATCAAGCCTGCGAGAGTCACAGCAGGCGCCGGCATGCCTGAGTGCCCCCGCACTCAGGACCTGTCCTAAAACTTAGCCTTTCTTAAACGAACACGTTCAATGTCCTCGCAAAATAACTCCCTCAAGTCATTCAACCCAAGTGCCATAAGTGCCATACGGTCAATACCAATACCCCATGCAAGAACAGGAACATCAATACCCATAGCCTTAGTAACTTCAGGACGGAAAATACCGGAACCACCAAGTTCAAACCAGCCCAGTTTAGGATGCTTAATATGAACTTCAATTGAAGGTTCTGTAAATGGGAAGTAACCAGGAACATACTTTACTTCTTCTGCCCCTGCAATTTCTGTTGCAAACATCTTAAGAATACCAAGAAGATTACGAAGATTAGCATCTTCTCCAAGAATAATACCTTCTGTCTGGTAAAAGTCACTTAAGTGTGTAGCATCAACTTTATCGTAACGGAAACAACGTGCAATACCAAAATATTTACCAGGAATCTCTGCCTTTGCAAGCTGGTGAGCAGAAAGAACAGTTCCCTGTGAACGCATAATAAGTCGGCGTGTAAACTCGTGGTCAAATTCATAATTCCATCCACGGCTTCCTGTATTACCACCATTCTTATGAACAGCAGCAACATTACTTAAAAATGGTTCTTCAATTACTTTAGCATGTGTTGGATTCTTAAGACGGTAAACATCGTGAATATCACGTGCAGCATGGAACTGTGGCATAAAGAGGGCATCACCATTCCAGAATTCTGTTTCTACAAGCGGTCCATCAAATTCCTGAAAACCAAGGGAACAAAGCTTGTCCTTTACACTTTCAAGGAACTGTACGTAAGGATTTGTACGGCCAGGAATAATACGTGCCGGCGGAATAGTAATGTTGTATCCGCGGAATGTACCCTTCTTCCATTCACCGCTTGCAAGCATAGAAGGAGTAATTTCTCCGATTTCGTTACCTGTAATACCGGCAGACTTAAGGGCATCAACTACTTCCTTAAATGCCTGGGTAAGTTTATATGCAACGGTTTCACGTTCAATTGTCTTAAATGGAGTTTCTGAAATACCACGCTTCTTAGTAAGACCAGACATAATATCCAGTTCATCTTTGCTAAGGTTTGCAGCATCAAGCTGTCCGTCTTCTGTCTTAGAAGCCTTTTCTATAAGAGCCTTAGCTACAGAAAAACGTGATGGAAGTTCTTTTCCTGTGTATTCAGCCTTTTTTTCTGAATTCATGGAAAGAACACCTTCTTTACTTAAAGGACCAAAAGCAGATCCTACATCTTTATTTTCAATGTTAAGGGCAGCTGCAATCTCTGGAAGGGTTTTTGCACCATTATTCTTAAGATAGTCAACAATTCTCTCTTCTGCAAAACCTTCAGATAATACCTTACGACCAAAATCAGTAAGTTCATAATAAGTTTTCGGAGTGCGGCTTACTTCTTTAAGAAGTTCTTTTCCCGAAAGCCAGCTGAAAGCCTGATTTGCATGACCTTCCTTATAACCCAGTTCCTTCTGAAGTTTAGCAGAAGTAAGTTCATCATTAAGTCCGTATTTAAGGAGGACTTTTGTTTCAAGTGGATGAAGGTTCTTAATCAAGTTTTTAACATCAATCATTTTAATTTATCCTTTAAAAAAATAAACGGTGGCTGAGTAATCTCCAAACCACCGTCACTCAGCATAGCAGCTGAAAAATTACCTGGTAAACAATACATAAGAACTGTATGTAGCCATTCTCATACCGTTCTCATCCTTAAAATACTTAGTCTTATCCTTTCCTTTGTAAGAATAATGCTTGTATTTATTCTCAGCAGCAAAATCTTCATAAACAGCCATTGCTGTGTTCATAGCCTCACCCTGATCATAAGCAGCTGCAAGACAAGTGTAATACAGACGAACTTCGCCGGTAAGAGGTGTATACTCAAGCTCCATCTTTACAGATTTAGCCTTCTGATGCAAATCACCATATTTATCTTCAACCTGAATTACCTGGGTTGAAGTATCTGCATAACTGTCTGAACTTTCAACAAAACCGCCTGAGGCAGACTGAGAAAATGCTGCTGCAACAACAATCAAACCTACTGAAATCAATGTAAGAATCTTTTTCATATTAGCCTCCTTAACTCAATAGTAGTTGTATAAAACTATTCTATCAGTTTCCATGAAAAAATCAAGGTCAACTATATATTGACCCCCTTTTATATAAATGCGCGGATTACGGATAAGTAACACTTTTCCTGAAATTTCTTTGGGTTTATTTTTAATATACATGCGCCAGTATTCCCGGACAGCATTTTTTGCCGCTTCCGATACCGCATCCTGTATTCCCTTAAAGCCGTCCTGAACATTACCTGCCCCTTTTCCATGAATATGGGGATGCACAATGGAATTCCAGGATTTAAAGGCCTTTTTCTGGCTTTCCGTACGGTTACAGTAAACCCAGCACACCAGCCTGTCTTCTTCTACCTCAGGACTATTGTAAGTAAGGGTATTTACCTTACTGTTAAAGGGCATAATTTCCTTAAAATCCCAGTATTCATCTACTTTTCTTGCCTTATCATAAGGAGTGTATTCAAAATACCAGCCGTCCAGCATTCCCGACATTAAAAAAGGCGCTATTTCTTTAGTTCTGTTAATGGCAAAGTCAAATTTCTGATGAAAAACCTTCTCTTTTAAAGACAGTTCCTCACTTTCTGCTGAATTGGTTGAATTGGTTGAATTAGCTGAATTTGTTGAGTTGATTGCGTTAGTTGAATTATCCGGATTAGTTGAATTATCTGATTTTGTTGAATTAGTTGAATTGTCTGAATTAATTGAATCTTTTACTGAAGAACCAGGCTCTGCCTTAGAATCAGAATCTGCCCCGGAAGCTACAGATTCACCATCCTCTTCAAAAAGCCCTGGAATCGGATCCAGATCAGCCCAGACCTGAATCCTTAACTGATCTATCTGTGAAGGAGCCTGAGAAAATACAGCCGCCGCCGTAAATACAGAAAATATCAGCGAAAATAAGTGTCTTTCCATATACGAACCGGATGTACTCCCATTCTTACAAAAAGATAAAGCCAGGCAAGGGCAAAACCGGCAAGATGAGTAAGATGTGCAACATTATCACCTGCCCTAAGATTAAACTGGCTCAAAAATTCAATTACACCATAACCAAGAACAAGGAGAGGAGCCGGAACCGGAATAATTCCCCAGATAAAAATCTTATTACGTGGAAAAATAACTGCATAGGCAAAAAGAACGGCATAAATAGCACCGCTGGCACCCATAAGCCACACATGCTGATAACCCGTATTTGCATAAATCAATATTGAAATAATACCGTCCATAGTTCCGCAGAAAAGATAAAACAAAAGAAATTCTTTGGAACCAATAGCCTTTTCTACACCGTAGCCAAAACACAAAAGACCAATCATATTAAAAATAAGATGAGTCATATTTGAATGAACAAACATGTATGTAAATGGCTGCCAGTAAAACTTAAACACCTTAATTACAAAATAATTGGCACTTAACAATGACTGAAGGTCAAAAACTGCATTCTTAATGTAAAACCTTAAGCCCAGGGAACCTAAAAGAAAAATAATTACATTAATTGCTATGAGATAAAGTGTTGCATTAAAAAATGTGTATCTGAAAGGTTTTCTTAAAAACATATTATTAATTAAAAATGGATTCATCTGCAAAAGTTACACAGTTTCGGCCGTTCCTTTTAGAAACATAAAGGGCCTTATCTGCCTGATCTACAAATACTTTTGCCGAAGTTACAGGATTATAAGTCATGCTCAGTTCCGAAACACCACAGGAAATAGTAACCTTCATATGCTGGTTTTCGTAAAAGAAGTCATTTGCTTCTACTTTGGCACGAATCTTCTCTGCCATTTCAAGAGCTTCTTCCTTTTTAGAACCCGGAAGCATAACAGTAAACTCTTCTCCACCATAGCGGGATGCCATATCTGATGCTCCAATAGATTCGCTGATTATTCTTGCTACTTCCTGAAGCACATAGTCACCGCAGGCATGACCATAGTTGTCATTAAATTTCTTAAAGAAGTCAATGTCAAACATAAGTACGCTTAAAGGTTCATTACGAAGATAGGCTGCATCAATCTTATCTGTAAGCATGTTAAAGAAGTAATACTTAAGCTTAAGGCGGGTCATCATATCAGTAGAAGACTGTTCCACAAGAGAAGCATTATTAACTGCTACAGAAGCAAGGGAAGCTATGTTAAACAATTCATTCTTTTCGTAATCGCTAAAAGAAGCACTTTCGTCATCCAGAGCCAGGCGTTCACCAAGAACAAGATAGCCGTTTACATGGTTTTTAAGAACAAGTGGAGCTACTATAGAAGGTTTTAACGAAGACATCATCTTGAATTCTTCCGTATTCCTTGCAGATGAATTCATTTCTTTAAGTTCAAAAGGTATTCTATAGAAAGAAGTCTGCTCATAAAACTCTGAATCCATGGAAATCTCATATTTTATTGTTGAATCCAGTTCCAGACCTGTATAGTTTTTTCCTAAAGAGAGCTTTTCTGTTTCAATGCCGGGCTTAATAAAAAGACCAACGCCATTTACACGCATCTGAGCCATTACAATATAAAAGATTGATTCTATAAGTTTATCCAGTTCCAGGGTTGAACAAAGGGAACGGCTTATTTCGAGAAGCTGCTGTAAGTCATAAATCTGCTTCTCATACATAGGAATAGTCATTGTTTCTTGAATTGCAACAAGAGGCTGTAATCTGGGGTAATGAGAGCTTTTCTTTATGTTTTTAACACGCCTTACACTTCTACGCATTATTTTTTCTCAATATTGCCGATTATAACATAATTCTTCATTATTTCAAGGAATACTTTCCACAGCGGATACTGTACTTCCAGCTGTTCAGCCTTGTCCCTGTTTCTTGAAGAAATCATCAGAACCTTCAGATTTGTAATTGAATCTGAACTTACTTTCTTCGACTCTATCATAATATCGGAAAGAATTTTGTTTAACTGAAAGAAATTGTTTGTTTCATCCTGAAGCAGTTTTTTTACGGAACGGTTTACTCCGTCTACCATTTCCTTAAGCTTAAAACCAAAAGAACTGTCTTTATGACTGTCATGAATAAGCCCCGTAATCAAGGCTTCATCAAATTCACCACCACGAAGGAATTTCTTCTCAAATTCAGAGACACGCTCATAACTGTCATTACATGCAAATACAACTGCAGAAAAGTCTGTCTTATAGGCAGGATTATTAAACAATCCTTCAATTACGATATCATTGAGCAGGGATTTAATTCCGTCTTCATAAAACTGAAAAACAAAGGTCTTAAGAACCTGAAAAGGCAGTACAAATGTAAAGGAAGCCGGTGTACTCTGCTTAAGCTGGGTATTAACTTCATTATTATAACCATGTGACTGCATAAGGGTCTTTCCGCCAAAAAGCTCATTTACCTTGGCAATAATCTGTTCATCCTGAATTTCTACTTTAAGACGCTTTTCATCAACACTAAAACGTTCCTCAAGGAATTCTGCATACTTACGGCGGTAATTGCCCTCATAAGAAGCCTTCTGGGGAACATAATCCGGATCTCTTTTGGCAAGCTTAATCATTGCAAGAAGGGCATTCTTTGTAAAAATATGACGGAATATTCCCTGAAGCCTGCGGAGACTTTCTTCTATACCATTGGAACGGCGTTCTGTGTAACTTGTCCTGTGATAAAGCTGATAAAGGGCACTAAGGGCATTATAAACAGCAACAGAAATATCCATGTCGGCTATAACGTAATACAAATCCATAAGGGCTGTTTCAAGAAGGTCTATTGCTATTTCCTGATATTCCGGAGTGTAATCCCCCACCCCCTGGTAATTAGGGTCAAAAAGACGGAGGGTAGAAGAATAGTTGTACTTGCAGATATCATTAAGCTGCTTGATTTTATTCATTACGGCTTCGATTTTTGCAAATGAAGGTGAATTAAGCTCCCTGGCAATTTTTTCTACATCCCTGTGTTCAGCTTCTAAGTAACGGTTAAGGGATTTTGCTTCCCGGGCACGATTTTTACGGCTTTCGTAATCCATTTTTTGAATTAACATCTGGGCTTCTCTGTCAAAGCCAGTTAAAAGAAGCTGTTCTTCAAAACGACGGTTTCTGCTTATATCTTCCGTACACATTGTAGCAGAAAGCAGTTCATTGATAGGTTTAGTATTTATGCTTAACTGACGGAGGGCTTCTGCAAAATTAGGCTGAACCATTCCGTCCTTATAAAAACCAGGGGCAATTATTTTAAGGTCATTCTCAAGTTTACGCTTTTCCTGGCGCTTTTTTACTTCTGGGGATGAGGCCTGGAATATAGACTGAAAAAATTCAATTATACTCTGAATGAATGACATAGAATTATTTTAATAGATATGGGGAATTGTGTCGACCTGAAGATGCAGCTGTAAAATAAAAAGCCCCAATCTTTTACAAAAGGTTTATAAATATTCAGCAAAAATAGCTTTATATTCAGCTACTGTCTGAGCCTCTACTATCTGCTTGCGGAGTTTAGCCCCACCCTGAATTCCGGAACTGTAGGCACAGAACTTCTTGCGCATCTGAAGGCAGGCTGATTTTTCTCCATTGTCTTCTATATTGAGTTCAAGTTCCTTAAAGCCGGCCCTGATACGTTCCTGAACGCTTTCCTGAACATAGTGACCGGTAAGAAGGTAATCCTTAGTGCGCTTAAACAAAAAAGGATCTCCCATAGCACCGCGGGCAAACATAACTCCGTCTACACCTGTTTCTTCCAGCATCTGGCGGGCAGTTTCCGGAGTATTAGCATCACCTGAACCAAAAACCGGAATTCTTCCATTAATATATTCCACAAGCTGACGCTGAATATTCCAGTCTGAATGACCTGCATAGCCCTGAGCCTTTGTTCTTGCATGAATTGTAATTGCATCAGCCCCGGCACTTAAAGCAGCTTCTGCACATTCCTTCCATGTAATACTGGAAGAATCCCAGCCGCTGCGGATTTTAATGGTAACAGGCACATTACCCCTCTCCGGGTGTTCCCTGGCATATTCAGCACATGAGTCTTTTACGGATTTTACTATTGAATAAAGCCTGTCCGGCTCTTTGGTAAGCATGGAACCTGCCCCGGACTTAATAATCTTTGGTACGGGACAGCCGCCATTTATATCGATTGTATCGCAGTCTGTTTTTTGAAGAACAAGCTTTGTTCCCCTGAACATAACATCTGCATTCCCGCCAAAAATCTGTACGGAATACTTTTTTTCTGCAGGAGAACGGCGCATAAGGCCTTCAGTTTTGTCTGATCCACGGGTCAAAGCTTCTGCACTGACCATTTCTGTAGTACAAAAAGCCGCTCCATATTCAACACAAAGTGTCCTGAAAGCCCTGTCACTGTAACCTGCTATTGGAGCAAGAAAGAGGTTACCTTCAAGCTCCACATTTCCGATTTTTACGGGATGATAAAGTGCCATTAATTATTCCGGAAGGTTAAAGATCTTACAGCTGTTCTTCCAGAGCTGATCTGCAAGTTTTTCAAGATCTATTTCAAGCATATCTGCCAGGAATTTTGCTGTAGAAGGAAGCATTGCAGGCATAGTGCGCTTTTTTTCCCTGAATTCTGCCGGAATCATAAAAGGACTTTCTGTTTCTATAAGCATCCTGTCTGTAGGAACTGAAAGAACTGTTTCATGAAGGTTGCGGGCATTTCTGTAAGTAAGGTTTCCTGCAAATGAGAAATATACATTAAGACCTGCATCAAGACATTTTTTTGCATAGGCACCGTCTTCACTGTAACAATGGAAGATAGCTCCCCTGTCCGGAATACGATCCTTAAGAATTTCAAAAATATCCTGACCTGCTTCACGATTGTGAATGATTACAGGAAGGTTGTGTTTCTGAGCAAGTTCAAGCTGAGTAATAAAAAGTTCAATCTGACTGCGTTTATCACCATACTGCTTGCAATAATCCAGACCGGTTTCTCCAATGGCAACAACATTAGGAAGTTTTACACTTTCTTCTATTGTTTTAATCCAGTCTGGTCCCGGATTAGTAACTTCGGAAGGACCTACACCTACTGCATGAAAAATTCCGGCCTTTGCCTTTAAAACAGTATATTCCTTTTTAAAATCATGGAGACTATTATTTATACTTACAATTCTGGTAACGCCGGCATTTTTTGCCTGCTGAATAACGCGAAACTGCTCTATAGGGCTATCATAGATTAAGCCTATGTGGGCATGAGTATCAAAAAACTGCATTGCTTTTTCCTTAAAAAATTATAGAAAATGTCTTTTCAACCCAGAACAGGACAGTCTGAATTAAAAAGCCTGATAAAGATCCGATTCAAGTTTTTACTACTTTATACCGATAAAATACCATACCCATGCCGCAAAGTCAACGAAAGACTTCATTTGACCTAAATAGCATGCTTGTGATATACTCTTACAGTTTTATAATGGAGTTAAATTTTGGCACGTTCAAAAAAGTACAGGAAAACTGACAGAAATTTCGTCTCAAAAGTTATATATTTTTTCGCATCCATTTTAAAGAAGACCGGTCATTTTTTTGGTCGTATTTTTAGTATTTTCAATCAGAAGCTTACACTTATGGTTGTTCCCCATTCACAGGGAAAAGTTTTTAATATCCGTACAAATGTTTTTGCCCTTGTTCTGGGAATACTTGTTGTTGCCGGTATTGCTTCTTCTTTTATTTACTTTAACCGTGTAAATATTGAACTTTATGCAAAGAATAAGACAGAGCACGAAGAACATCTTGAAACTCAGGCAAACCTTGATGAATTAAGAAATGCTTCCAACGATAATGTTCAGGTTATAAAAAGACTTCAGAAAACCCTTTCCCAGTTTTCTCCTTTAGGTTCAAGCCAGAGCAATCAGATTTCCAGCGCTACATCTAAAAACAGTGACCTTTCTTCACTTTTTGATACTCAGGACATTTCTTCCGGAACACTTAAAGAAACTTCTGACTTAAGACAGGCTACTTCTTATCTTGAAAGCACAATCCAGCCTCTTGAACAGATTGGAAAAATGCTTGAAAACCAGAACACACTTTTTACAGATATTCCTAACATCTGGCCTATAAAAAATGGTATCGGACATATTTCCATGAAGTTTGGACAGTGTATTCACCCTATTAAACAGCAGTGGTACATTCACAAAGGTCTGGACTTTAGTACCTGGCGTTCAGGTGACCCTGTAGTAGCTACTGCAAACGGACAGATTGTTACTGTAGGTTACGACGACAGCTTTGGTAACTATATCATTATTAAACATAAGCATGGTATTTATACACGTTACGCCCACCTTTCTACAACAAAAGTATTTAAGGGTGACAGTGTAACTCAGGGACAGGTTATCGGTACAATCGGAAGTACTGGTATTGTAACAGGTCCACACCTTCACTATGAAGTTCACATTGGTTCTGACGTAGTTGATCCGGCTAAATACATTAACTTAAAGTAAAAAAATCATGGCAATCTTTAACGATGACATTTCCATTAATACTCTTATAGGTTTTGGTTCTTCCATAAAAGGCGATATTAAAATAAACGGCTTTACAAGAATCGATGGTGATCTTGACGGTAATCTTGAAACAAGCGGTAATGTCATTATAGGAAGCAAGGCCCGCATAAACGGTAATATTACAGCCCGATCCGTAACTGTAGGGGGAATTGTTAAAGGTAATATTCTTGCCCCGGAATCTGTTCACCTGCTTTCTACAAGTGCTGTTATCGGTGACATTCAGTCACACAAAATCTGTGCAGAAGAAAATGTATTCCTGCACGGACACTGTATCGCCCTTTCTGATGATACAAACTACAACAACGCTGTAAATGAATGGAACAACCGCCTGGCTGTTTCTGCAAGTTCCTATAAGGTCTGAGAATGCAGATAGATTCTACCGGACTGTTTTTTTCTGCTGCTAATTCTGCCGCTATGGCTGGTGCCCAGGTTTCTAAGGAACAGAAATCTTCTAAAATCAAAAAAAAGTCTTTTGCTTCTGCTTTAGAAAAATCTGCTTATGAAAGTGAACTTATTCAGGAAGGATTTCCTATTGAAATAGCAGAAATGGAAACTGAAGAAGCAGCCGTTTACTTAAGGGATGAAGCCGAAAAAGCCGCTGATGCCTTAAGACAAAGCCAGATGCCTGATAAATTTGCAGACTTCCGTAAAAAAGTTTCCGTTTTTATGCGCTATATCGAAAAAAATAATTTTGAAGTAAAAGTAAAACAGCGTAAGGGTTTCAATTCAAAAGGACAGCCCCTGCCACCTAGAGTTCAGATTAAAATCATCAATAAAGATCTGGACGAAATGGCCGCCTATTTTCTTTCAAGCCAGAAAGACACACTTAAAATGCTTGCCAAACTAAATGAAATCTCCGGACTTTTAGTAGACTTATTGGCAAGTTAAATATATTATTAAAAAGATGCTCAAAAACATGGAGTTATAAATGTCAGATATTTTTGAACAGGATATTGCTGAATCAGAAGACCTTTCTTCCCTTGAAGACGAAAACTTTGAAGAAGACAACTCAGGCAATTTTGTTTTTCCAGACAACCTATATAAATTAAAACTCGAATATTCCTGCGAAGGAGTTTATGCATCTGTTCCAGATAAACTTAAACTTAATCCGGGAGATTTTGTAATTATACCTACCCGCTATGGCAACGACCTGGCCCGTAACCTTGGTAAAAGCAAGCAGCCTGTTGGTATTAAACCTAATGATATTGTTCAGGTAATAAGGGCTGCAACTAAAGAAGACCTTGACCATGCAAAAGACCTTCTTGAAAGAGAAAAAACTGCTTTTATTACTTTTAAGGAAAAGGTTGCCTATCATCACCTTGAGATGAAACTGATTTCCGTACACTTTTTAGTTGGTGAACCTAAGGCCCTCTTTTTCTTCTCAAGTGAAAATCGTGTAGACTTCCGTGAACTTGTAAAAGACCTGGTTTCTGTTTTTAAGATGAGAATTGAACTTCGCCAGATAGGTGTTCGCGATGAAAGCCGTATTACAGGGGGACTTGGTATCTGTGGTCGTCCTTATTGCTGCCATAGTATTAATGATAAACTTAAGCCTGTAAGCATCAGAATGGCTAAAGACCAGAACCTGAGCCTTAATTCAATGAAAATAAGCGGACAGTGCGGAAGACTTCTCTGCTGTCTCAGCTATGAATATGACTGGTATGCCCAGGCCCGCAAGAGTCTTCCTAATGAAGGTATTCGTATTTATTATGACGGTACAAACTTTAGGGTAACAGAAGTAAACCCTATTACCTTTATGATTAAAATGTCAGGAGAAGACGGACGTTTACTTGAAGTAAATGCAAAACGCTTTGTTAAAGAAGGTAATCACTGGAAGATTAACTGATAACAGCTATAAAGTAATCTTCATTTCCTGTAAAAGGGCTTTTATTAAAGTCACTGTAAAAAGAGACTTTCTTAAAGCCCGTTTTTTTTGCTTCACTTTCTACTTCTTCCGGTGAAGGAATATAAACAGGCTGATCTTCCATAACAGAAAGCATTTTACCGTTGCCTGTTTCTATATTCTGAACAATAGTCTGACTCTTATCTTCGTGCACCCACAATTCAGTAAAAAGCTTAACCCTTACATTCTGATGACTTGGCAACTGGGACATAGGACGTCCTTTAAGGGCTTTTATGTTTACAAGATGAAGAACAATTGCTCCTCCAGGTGAAAGTACATTTTTACAATCATTATAGAAAACAGAAAGTGCATTTTTTTCTGCGCAGAAAATTAGACGGGAATTATGACAGTAAACAATATCGTAGAAACTTTTTGTAAGAAATTTATTTACTTCTGCCAGCTTCATCTGAAAGAATCTTACCGACATAAGCTGATTGCGACGTTTAAGATTAGCGCTTCTTAACAGTTCCGGTGAACTTTCGATTCCGGTAACATCACATCCCTGCTGAGAGAGATAGTTTTCGAATGCTCCTGTTGCACAACCTAAGGAAAGTAATTTTGCAGGTTTCTTAAATGTTGAAATTAAATCTTTATAAAAATCTTTTTGTTCTTGTGTTGTTGAAAATAACTCATCGTAATATTCAACGAGATTTTGAATTTGTGTCATATTTAAAATTATAAGTTCACATCTTTAATTTTGCAAATTATTTTTAGACCATGCTAATTCAACATTCAAAGACAAAAAAAACAACCCCGACAGAAAAATACTGCCGGGGTAAGATGTTTATATAAACCTGATTATATGAACTTAGTCGATTTTTGACATATCAGCTACATCTGCTGTGTAGTCAACACCTTCTACATCAAAACCGTTGATTGCGAGGAAGTCATGACGAATACCTGCAATATCAACTGTCTGTTCAAGGTTTTCTTCTGTAACTGTTGGCATAATCTTATCAATTTCTGCCTGAACATCTGCTTCAAGTTCCCAGTCATCCATACGGATACGGTTTTCTGAATCTACAGGAACCTTGTCTGCTGAATTGTCTGCACCAGTATAAAGGCGTTCTGCAAAAAGACGTTCCATCTGTTCGATACAACCTTCGTGAGTTCCCTTAGCCTTCATTACCTTAAAGAGAACACCAAGGTACTGAGTAATGATTGGGATAACAGAACTTGAACGTGTGATAAGACCCTTGTTTACAGAAACATATGCTGCACCACCAATTTCTTTAAGGCTTGCATCAATGTTGTGTGCACGTTTTTCCAGATCCTTTTTAGCTTCTCCAATTGTACCATCGCGGTAAATTGCGTGGCTTAATGAAGGGCCAATGTATGAGTATGCCAGTGTGCGGCAACCGTCAGCAAGAACACCTGCTTCTTTAAGCTGTTTAATCCAGCGTTCCCAGTCTTCTCCACCCATTACTTTTACAGTGTTAGGGATTTCATCACCTTCTGCTGGCTGAGTAGAAGCCTGTGTGATTTTTCCTGTCATCATATCAAGGGATGCACCTGAATAAACCTGACCGATTGGCTTAATAACTGACTTGTAAAGAACTTTTGTATCAGGGTCTGTGCGAACAGGGCTTGCAAGAGAATAAATGATAAGGTCTACTTTTGTATTCCATTCCTTAATCTTGTTAATGATTGTTGCACGAGTTTCATCAGCAAATGCGTCTGCATTGTATGTTGCTGTTTTAAGACCAGCAGCTTTTGCTTCACGGTCGAATGTAAGGTTGTTGTACCATCCTGGTGTACCACCCTTAGTCTGTGAAGCTTCTTTTTCAAAACTTACGCCGATTGTATCTGCGCCATATTCAAAAGCAGCTGAAATGCGGCTTGCAAGTCCGTAACCTGTAGAACATCCTACAACGAGAACTGTCTTTGGACCTTTTCCACCTTCTGCAAGTGTTTTTGTTCCGCGTTTAGCTTTCTGTGATTTTACGTAATTAATCTGATTAACTGTTTCTTTTGCACATCCGATTGGGTGAGCATTAATACAGATGTTGCTGCGAATCATAGGTTTGATTACTGCCATAATTTTCTCCATAAAAAAATAGGATAATATAATTAAATAATGATAATCCACTATGACATTTTTTGCAATAGTGTCAGTAATAATGGAAACGACCTCCTGTCGTTTCCATTATCCTGGAGTTTTACTTCGTAAAACTCGGAAGAAATTTGTTTATTCATATACTTTATATGCGACCTCCTGTCGCTTATTTTTAGTGACCTCCTGTCGTTTCCATGTTTCTGGAGTTTTACTTCGTAAAACTCGGAGAAATTCTTGTTTATTCATACGCTTATTATGCGACCTCCTGTCGCTTTTGTTTAGTGACATCCGTGTCAAATCCATCTTTCTGGAGTTTTACTTCGTAAAACTCGGGAAATACTTATTTATTCATACGCTTTATATGCGACCTCCTGTCGCTTATTTTTAGTGACCTCCTGTCGATTCCATGTTTCTGGAGGTTTACTTCGTAAAACTCGGGAAATACTTATTTATTCATACACTTTATATGCGACCTCCTGTCGCTTTTGTTTAGTGACATCCGTGTCAAATCCATCTTTCTGGAGTTTTATGGGGTTTCTTGCATAAATTCTTAAAATTTGTACAATCGTTAGCATTATCTAACATATATTAGGG
>NZ_JAILGZ010000003.1 GCF_024696245.1 Treponema sp. | reverse complement strand
GCAACCTTAATTGCATGGCTGCTTTCTGGAGCTGGAAGAATTCCTTCTACACGGGCAAATTCCTGACCTGCCCTGAATACTTCTGTCTGTTCAACGCTGCGGGCTTCTATAAGTTTGTCATCATAAAGCTGTGAAAGAATTGAACTCATTCCGTGGTAGCGTAATCCACCTGCATGGTTAGCAGAAGGAATAAATTCAGAACCAAGGGTATACATCTTAGCCAGAGGACATACATGACCTGTATCACAGAAGTCATATACATATTTACCGCGGGTAAGGCTTGGACATGAAGCAGGTTCAACAGCAATAAACTGATAGTCAGCTTCTCCTCTGAGTTTTCTTCCCATAAATGGAGAAATAAGACCGCCAAGATTTGAACCACCGCCGGCACAACCAATAATTACATCCGGTTTAATTCCATACTTATCCATTGCAGTCATTGATTCAAGACCGATAATTGTCTGGTGAAGAAGAACCTGAGACAGAACGCTTCCAAGAACATAGCGGTAGCCTTCCTGTTTTGAGGCTGCTTCTACAGCTTCAGAAATTGCACAACCAAGACTTCCGGAAGTTCCAGGGAATTCAGCAAGGATTTTGCGTCCTACTTCTGTTGTTTCTGAAGGTGAAGGAGTGATGTTTGCACCGTAAGTTCTCATTACTTCGCGGCGGAAAGGTTTCTGTTCATAAGAACACTTTACCATATAAACCTGGCAGTCCAGCCCAAAATAAGAACATGCCATAGAAAGAGCTGTTCCCCACTGACCTGCACCGGTTTCTGTAGTTACACCCTTAAGGCCCTGCTTTTTAGCATAGTAAGCCTGAGCAATTGCTGAATTAAGTTTGTGGCTTCCGCTGGTATTGTTTCCTTCAAACTTGTAATAGATTTTTGCAGGAGTACCCAGCTTTTTTTCAAGACAGTAAGCACGGACAAGTGGAGCCGGTCTGTACATTTTGTAAAATTCCCTGATTTCCTGGGGAATTGGAATATATGCGTCTGTGTCATTAAGTTCCTGTTTAATAAGCTCATCACAAAAAACAGGTCTTAACTCTTCAAACTTAAGTGGCTGATGTGTTGCCGGATTAAGAAGAGGAGCAGGCTTGTTTTTCATGTCTGCACGAACGTTATACCAGGAATCTGGAAGTTCATTTTCTGAAAGATAGATTTTGTAAGGAATTTTTTCAGTGTTCAATTGTATCTCCGATATATTATGTTTTTATATGTAGAAACATAATACAACCAAAATTCAAAAGCTTCAACACTAAAATTAACACATGTAAATATAAATATACCTGAAGGTGCTGCCTTTTTTATTTCGTTACCTACCGCCGCCAGGCAACAAATACTTTTGATAAATAATTTTCTTGTGTATTCAAATTTTCACAGTTAGAATTAATTAGCAAAGAAAAGGAGACAAATAATGAGAATCCGCCATCAGCTTATAATAAGCCACACAACCCTTACTTTTTTAGTAGTTATACTTATTGCAGCAGCAGCCATTATCACCCAGCAAAAAACACTTCAAAAAGAAATCACAAAAATATCAGAGCTGCAGGTAGAAAAAGTAAACACTCAGATTGACAATTTTCTGTCCAAACCCCAGCACACTATAGAAATTGTTACTGCTTACATGGAAAGCCTGGAAAGCTACAACAGAGACAACATCGAAGACTTTCTTGTAGCTCAGGCCACAGGATACAGTGAATATTCCATGCTCTATGTTTCAAGCGCTATTCCGACATGCCGGGGAGGATTTACCTTTACCAACATTCACTGGGTAGCACCTTCTGACTTTGATGAAACAACCCGTTCCTGGTTCTCTGGTGCCAAAGGTTCAATGGGAACAATTGTATTTTCAAATCCCTATGTTGATGAACAATCTAAAGGAATTGTCGTAACTCTTTCTAAAGCCTTCAAAAACAAAAAGGGAGAATTTGCAGGTGTAGTTGGTGTAGACCTTCTTCTTGATGAAGTTGTAAAAATGGTAGATGAAGTAAAGCTTACAAAAAGTGCAGCTGCTTTCATGATAGATTCCGATGGAATATACGTTACAAATCCTGATACAAATAAAGTCGCACAGGAAAACTTCTACAGCGAAAACGGATTTTCTACCCTTAAAAATAAGATTCCTGACAACAGTCCATACATCAATCTTAGCAATAATGGCCAGTACTTTGCTGCAAGAAAAATGTCCAGTCTCTGCGGATGGACAATTGTATCCTATGGTCCCCTTAGTGAACTTTATTCAACCCTTTACGGCAGTCTTAAAGTTATAATTATAATTGCCGCAGCCGCACTTTTTGTGGCAATAATTATTTCACTCTTCATTTCAATCGGAATTACCCATCCACTTAAGCATATTGCCATTGCCCTTACTAAAATTTCAGGTGGACATGCAGATTTAACCAACAGACTGCATTTTCACCTTAAAAATGAAATCGGCGAAATCTCAAACGGCTTTAATTCATTTGCAGAACAGCTGCAAAAAATAATCGGCGATCTTATTAAGTCCCAGCATATTCTCTCTGATGCAGGAACAAACCTTGACTGCAGTACCCAGGATACATCAGAAGCTATTAAAACCATTCTCAACAACATTTCTGACGTTACCAGCCAGATTCAGAATCAGGGTCACGGAGTAGAAGAAACAGCAGGAGCAGTAAACCAGATTGCATCAAACATTCAGTCCCTTGAAAAAATGATTTCTGCCCAGGCAAACGGGGTTTCCCAGGCCAGTGCTGCAGTCGAAGAAATGATAGAAAACATCGCTTCCGTAAACACCAGCATAGAAAAAATGGCTGATTCCTTTAATACACTGGAAGAAGACGCCCAGAAAGGAAACCAGAAACAGGAAGCAGTAAACGAAAGAATCAGTCAGATAGAAACCCAGTCACAGCTTTTACAGGAAGCAAACATGGCAATTTCCAGTATTGCAGAACAGACAAACCTCCTTGCCATGAATGCCGCAATAGAAGCAGCCCATGCCGGAGAAGCAGGCAAAGGTTTCAGCGTAGTAGCAGACGAAATCAGAAAGCTTTCAGAAACTTCTGGCAGTCAGTCAAAGACAATCGGAGAGCAGCTCCTTAAGATTCAGGAATCAATTAAAGAAGTTGTATCTGCCTCTATGGAATCAAGTCAGGCCTTTAATTCAGTATCATCAAAAATCAAAAATACCGACCAGCTTGTTCGTCAGATCAAGGCAGCGATGGAAGAACAGAATGAAGGTTCAAAGCAGATTATTCAGGCACTTCACGCAATGAATGATACAACAACAGAAGTAAAGAATTCTTCTCAGGAAATGAGCGAAGGAAACAAACAGATTCTTGGAGAAGTACAGAAACTTCAGGATTCATCACAGCTCATTAACAAAACCATGTCACAGATGGATTCAAGTGCCCGCACTATCACACAGAGCAAGGATTCACTTTCTCTTATTTCTACACAGATTAAGGAAACTATTACAGAAATCGGTGACCAGATAAATCAGTTCACCATTTAAAATCCTTACCCTTAAAGATAACGCTTAAGCCAGGCCTGTTTTTCTGCCGGCAGTTCCATATCAGAGAGCAGGTCCTTTAATTCAATAAGGGAGATAGAAAAATCTATGCCTTTCTTTTCAAAAAGATTTGTAACGTTAAACATGCAGTCCTTAAACTTTGCAAATTCAGTTGTTTCTTCAAAAAGAATATTATCAAACTCACGGCGGTACTTTTCTTCTTCAAAAGGATTATCCAGGGTCCAGATACAGTTTATCAGCTGAATCTTTTTTCCCTTAAGTTCAAGCTCATTTTTAAGCACGTAATTGTAAATACCCAGGGCATGGGTAAACATC
>NZ_JAILGZ010000158.1 GCF_024696245.1 Treponema sp. | reverse complement strand
AAATCCACGCTTTCTATGGCAATTTCAGGAAAATGCTTTTTACCGCAAGCTTCATTTACAATTCGATTGATTTCCCTGTAATAAACAAGAGTCGATTCCGGCCCGGTACCGCCAATAAGCCCAAGTTTTTTCACAACTTTTCTCTCCACCTCTTACAAGGTAAAGATATTTTAAGATTTATTCAATAATCGGAAAAGTTTTTGCAAGGCAGCACTTTGACTGGCGCGTCCTATGCGATAAACTCGGGCAAGCCACTGCCTCACAGCATAGCTGTTCGGCTTCGAATCCGGGCGGACGCTGGCGCGTCCTTTGTAAATTTTCGGGCAAGCCACTGCCTCACAGCACAGCTGTTCGGCTTCGAATCCGGGGCGGACGCTGGCGCGTCCTTTGAAAAATTTTTCGGGCAAGCCGGATTCGAACCGGCGACCTCTACGTCCCGAACGTAGCGCGCTACCAACTGCGCTATTGCCCGTATTTTAAAAGGGAATAAAAAAAACCTGCTCAAATCTGAGCAGGCTAGCGGGATGTACGAGGCTCGAACTCGTGATCTCCGGCGTGACAGGCCAGCGCGATAACCAACTTCGCTAACACCCCAACGGCGGTTAATTTATCATAAAGAGGTATTTTTTGTCAACAGCATATTCCCATTTACACAGAAAAATACCCCTCTGATTCCTAGTTATCTTCCTTTTCCTTAAGGACTGCAAGGAAGGCACTCTGTGGCAGTTCAACGTTTCCGGCCATAAGCATACGTTTTTTACCGGCCTTCTGTTTTTCAAGAAGCTTTCTCTTACGGGTAACGTCACCACCATAACACTTGGCAAGAACGTCTTTTCTTACAGGGTTAACTGTTTCCCTGGCAATAATCTGGGCACCAATAGCACCCTGAATTGCAATCTTAAACTGCTGCCTTGAGATTTCCCCCTTAAGCCTTTCACATACAACCTTGGCTCTTTCTACTGCACTTGGTCTGTAACAAAGCTGGGCAAGGGCATCTACAGGCTTTGAGTTAATAAGAATATCAATCTTTATAAGATCTGTAGGGCGGTAATCAATTACTTCATAATCAAAGCTGGCATAACCACGGCTGTAAGACTTAAGTTTGTCATAAAAATCAAAAAGAACTTCACTTAAAGGCATTTCATATATAAGTTCAACACGCTTCTCATCAAGATACTGCATGTTTGTCTGATTACCCCTCTTCATGCGGCAAAGTTCCATAATTGAACCCAGATATTCAGACGGAGTAATAATGCTTGCCTTAATGTAAGGTTCCTGAGAATGCTCTATCTTTCCGGAAGGGAAGTCAGCCGGATTGTCTACAAGTATTTCTTCATGGCCCGGAGTCTGAACCTTATAGCGTACGCTTGGAGCCGTAAAAATAACAACCTGGTCAAAATCCCTTTCAAGACGTTCCTGAATGATTTCAAGATGAAGGAGACCTAAAAATCCGCATCTGAAACCATTTCCCAAAGCAAGGGAATTATCTTTTTCATATACAAGGGAAGCATCATTAAGCTTAAGCTTTTCCATAGCTTCCTTTAATTCCTCATAATCATTGGAATCAATAGGATAAATTGAACTGAATACAACCGGCTTTACATCCTTAAAACCTGCAAGAGCCTGAGCAGCCGGATTTGCAACAGTAGTAATTGTATCGCCGACGCGTACATCACTTACGGTCTTAATTCCTGTAATAAGATAGCCTACATCACCTGCTTCAAGAACACCTGTCCTTTCATAGTTAATCTTAAAGATACCGGCCTGTTCTACCTTATATTCAGCACCATTACTCATAAGGCGGATCTGATCACCTTCCTTAATACGGCCTTCCTTTACCCTGATATGAACAACTACACCACGATATTCATCATAGTGACAGTCAAAAATAAGGGCCTGCAGGGGAGCATTTACATCACCCTCTGGAGGCGGAAACTTTGTAACGATTGCTTCCATAAGGTCATCTATACCCTCACCTGTCTTTGCACTTACAAGCTGGGCATCAGAACTGTCCAGACCAAGATCATGATCAATCTGCTTTTTGCAACTGGCAATATCAGCACTGGCAAGATCAATCTTGTTTATAACAGGAACAATGGTAAGATCCTGCTCAAGGGCAAGATACATGTTACTTACTGTCTGACTTTCAACTCCCTGAGTTGCATCAATAAGAAGAAGGGCTCCTTCACAACTGGCAATAGCCCTGGAAACTTCGTAAGAAAAGTCTACGTGCCCCGGAGTGTCTACAAAATTAAGTTCATAGTCATGGCCGTCCTTTGCATGATAGGGAATGGTAACTGCCTGACTTTTAATGGTAATACCCCTTTCACGCTCAATATCCATGTTGTCCAGAATCTGATTCATCATCTGGCGGTCTTCAATAATCTTTGCCTTCTGAATAAGGCGGTCTGCAAGAGTACTCTTTCCGTGGTCAATGTGGGCCGTAATACAGAAATTACGCTTGTACTTTAATTCGGTCATAATTTTTCCTTATATATATTCAGTTTTAAAAATAAAATGTACTGTCCAAAGGCGTTGAAAAACCTATGCTTACATCAAGATAACCTTTTTTCCTGAGTTTTGCATAGACTGCAATACCAGCCATGCTTCTATCCTCTGATACCTGAAAATCAACAATCTTAAGGGTGTCATTTTCACTAAAACCGGCATCATCAGCAGCACTACCTTTTATTACACTGTCAATTATGTATTCCTTCTTTGCAGCAGAAACCTGAATCAGCTTCATACCTGTTACAGGCAGCATTGAATCTGCAATCCTGTCATGAATATAAAATTCATAACCAGGACTTTCAGGCCTCTGTTCAAGATAAAGAAGATGCTGGCTTTCTTCGCCGTCACTGTTTTTTGTCCTGCAGCTTACAATTGTGTCACTTTCAAGAGACATAAGGTAACGGTGAAAATCATAAACTGATGTTACACTTTTTCCATCTAAGTCTACAATAAGGTCTCCTGCCCTTACACCACTTCTAAAAGCACTTCCCCCTGGAAGAACATAAAAAACATCAAGACCTTCATTACGCATTCCACTGCCTGCAGCCCTGCGGGTTTTACCGTAAGCCCCGGCCCATGGATGTTTACGCTCCCCTCCTGAATACAGGAAAGGAAGTTCATTGCGCAGGTATTCTACAGGAATGGCAAAATTAAGTCCCTGATAATTCTGAACTCCTGCAAAAACTACAGCCTGAACCTTACCGTTTTCGTCAATTAAAGGACCACCTGAGTTACCGGAATTAACTGCTGCATCAATCTGAAAAACAGGTCCGGCCATAAAAAGCTGCCTGTCCGTTGCAGAAATAATTCCGCTGGTAAGGGTTTTCTCAAGTCCCAGTGGAGAACCAATAGCATAAACCCTGTCACCAACCTTAAGGTCTGCAGAAGACCCCAGGGTAAATACAGCAGGTGCCTTTATCTCGCACTTAAGGAGGGCAAGATCCAGTACAGAATCATAACCAATAACCTTTGCAGGAATTTTTGTATCAGGATCTTCTGCAAGCTTTACATAAAGACGGGAAAATCCTTCATATTTTTTATCAACAAGATCACTTATTACATGATGATTGGTAATAATATAACCGTCTTCTGATATAAAAAATCCGCTGCCTAAAACTCCGTCGGCATAGCCCATTCCCTTTTCTATTTTAAGGCCCTTGTCTACAAATACAGTAACCGTTCCCTTAATCAGCTCCTGAACAGACTGCTTTTTCCATTCAGAAGAAAGTCCGGGAACATTCTTAAAGGCTAAGTCCCTTAAAGTCTTTTCTGACCAGGAAGCCAAAGCCGGATCCTTACAGCCGCATACAGAAAGAGACTTATAAAGCTTTAAGGCATTCATATAATCAGAATCTTTTATGGCAGAAGAAAAATCTTCAATAACTTTATTTTCTGCATCCTTATACAAAAGAAGGGCATTCTGATTTTCAGGAACCTCTTCCTTTATTAATAAACTTCTCCAGAAAGCATTTACGGAATTTTTTTCCAGAAGTTTTCTTACTGAATCAATTTCATCATTAACTGCATCTTCTTCCGTATAATCAACGGGAACAAAAGGCTCCCTTTCTTTTTCTGCAGATATACAGGAATTAAAAAGCAGTACAAAAGACAAAGCTGCCGGAATAAAAATATTGCCCTTCTTCATCATAATTCACCTTAATTATTTTTATCATTTTCAATTTTTAAATTTTCTTCAACTTTAGAAGATTCGGAAGATTCGGAAGCGGCATCCCCTTCTGCCTCATACTTTAAGCTGGGAATCATTTTTCCTATATAAATATTCCCGGTTTTAACAGCCATAAAACGTGAATCCTTAAATTCCATAATTTCGCAATAGCAGGAAGAAGAAACTGAAGACAATTTTTTTAAGGCCATACGGGCTGCCTCTGAATAGTATTCCTTAGGATGAGAAACTTCATTTTCTATCCAGTAAAAATCATAAACCGGATCTTTATTTATAGAAAAATCCGATATTCCGTCACCAACAGCAGCAGGCTTTCCATCAATACTTGTAACTGTAATCATACGGTCAGAAAGAACATCATAGAACATACTCAGTTCTTCTCCACCGGAAATAATTACATGACGGACATCCCATTTTCCATCACTGTCATTATCCCAGGAAGCAATTTTTCCCTGACCATCAATATACTCTTCCGTAAAATCAGGAGAAGTATCACCGTCAGTATCAATCTGAACCATCTTAAGATAAAACTGTCTTCCTTCAGAAGGAATACCAAAAAGATTTACGGTAACCGACCTTATATCTTCCAGGGAATGAACCTTCATTTTTCTCTCTGAATCTACGGCATAAAATTCACTTACTTCGTAAATACCGTCACCATCTTTATCACAAACCCTCATATCAGGAAGATTATCCTTAAACCAGGCCTGAGCAAACTTTTTTTCACCTTCAAAATAATCAGCAGTAACTATTTCTCCATCAAGAATGGTAAAGTGAATTCTGGAATTTTCCCTCTCCTGCCCCGGAATATCAAAACCGGAAGCAGAAGCAAGAAGGTCTGATGCATCAAAGGAGTCAGGATTATCAATAACCTGAGGAAAGAAAAAGCGGGAACCTGTAATGGAAGAAATCAATGTATCTTCCTTAATCATAACAGGAGACCAGCTTAAAGCTTCTGATACAAAAGTAAAGGACAAATCCGGCAGTGAAGAAGCCGAATAGGAAAGAGTCTTAAGGTAAGGAAAATTCTCCCAGGTAAACTTCATTTTTCTTGAAGGAAAAGTCCCCCCTACAGGATTTCCGTAATCGCAGACAACATTCCAGTCAAGAACACCGTCCTGGGATTCATCATAAAAAATATCCTGAGGTCTTCCCCTGGAATACTTTACGTAAAGATTGCTTAAACCATCTCCGTCAGTATCCCTCTGTATAAATCCACTGTATGAATCAAAGTATTCCTTAGCAAGCTCAAGAGTCTCCTCTTCATCCAGCATCTGAAGGAATTCCTCAAGAATCTCATAATCAATGGCAGTATCTGCAAAATCTGCAACGTAATTAAAGGCATCCTTTTGTGAAAGCATTCCTGAATCAAGGGCAACTATAGCATAAACAGGATGAGAAAGTCCCCTTGCTTTAAAAGACTTAAGCAGATGTTCCCTTTCTTTTCCGGAAGCAAACCAGGCTGCATATATCTCAAGCTCCGCATCCTTATCAGGAGAAACTTCTACATACTGGGTAATCATGTTAATAAAATATTTTTTAATGCGGACTACATCAGCATTATCTTCTGCAGGAGATTCATACTTAAAAAACAAAAGGGGAAACCTTGTATCATCCGGATAAATTCTTCTTGCTCCATCAATCTTGTTACGGGCAGTAGAAATATGTTCTGCATCCCCCAGTCTGTAACAAGCCTTTGCCCTTATGTATTCCGCATCAGCAGAAAAAACAGAAGGAGAAGCATCAAGAACGCTTAAAGCTTCCCTTGAATGACCTGTATCAGAAAGAATATCTGCATGCATTATTCTGGCATTGTCCCTGTTATAGTTAACCCAGCTGTTAAGTGAAAAAGATTTTTCCAGCAGGGGAAGAATTTCTGCCTTAGGAGACTGAAGGGAATTTTTTGCAGAAGCAAGTATGTACCACAAGTCAGAAATAGTCTCATCATAGGCAATTCCCAGGGATGACTGAGATATGGCAGCTTCATAATTTTTATCAGAAAGATAGGAAGATGCCAGCTGAAGGCACCTGAGGGCAGTTCTTCTGTTAGCCTGAAGGGCACTGTCTTTAAGTGAATCTCCTGTCTTAACCGGTGCAAGACAGAAAAGTGCAGATGATAAAGTTAAAGCAAGACAAAGAATAAAATTTTTTTTCATATTAGACTTCATATAATACCCCGGTACTTTTATTTTATAATCCAGTTTTTTAAGCCGTAGGGACTTCCAAAGATACATTTTATCTCCAGAAAATCATCCCTTTTACTGCAGGATAATTTTTGAATGACAGGTATAAAGTATTTAAGCTCACCTGCCTTAAAATCATCAAGAATCCTGGATACAGCCTTACAGGAACCATCTGCCTTACGTATTTTATCAGAAGGCTGGCAGCTCCTGAAAGCAAACGGAAAAGCCATATCTTCAAGAAGAAGACTAGAGCCATTGCAGTCCAGTAAAAGTCCTTTTTCCGATTTACATACATTTACAGACAAATCACCGGCCTTAAAAGTACCTTCACCGTCTATAATAACAGAAAAGCCCCTTTCTGTCGCCAGAAGATTTTTACGGCTTACAAAAACCTGTCCTTTTTTTAAGCTTAAGGAAAGACCGGCAGCAAAAGAAATAAAATCCTGCCCCTTACAAATATTTTTATCCCCTTCCCTTATAAAATCCCTGCTTACAAGACAGTCAGGTCCTGCTGCCTTTATGGCATTAAGAAGAATCCTCATACGCAAGGCTTCATGAAAAGAAGAATAAATGCCTGCGTCAAAAAAAACTTCACATTCATCCTTACTGCAGTTATTTTCAACAGTCCTTACAGTAAAGCCGGCTTCTTTTTTAGCCCGGTCACTTTGCTGTTCAAGAAAGTCTTCATCAGTACGGATTTTTTCAGAAGCAGAAATTACAGCATTCCTCCAGCCTGCCATTCTTTTTTCCAGAAGGGGAATCACTTCATTCCTTAAAAAATTCCTTGTCATGGCTGAATCTGAATTTGTACTGTCTGTTCTGTAAGCTATTCCCCTGTCAAAAAGAAAACCTTCTATAGAATCCCGGGTTACATTAAGGAGGGGCCTGATATATTTTCCCCTGACTGCAGGCACTGAACAAAGCCCTTCTGTACCGCTTCCCTTAAGAAAACGCATAAGAAGGGTTTCTCCAGCATCATTTTTGTTATGGGCAAGACAAAAATAATCTATTTTTTCTTCTTCTATATATTTTTCAAAAATATCATACCTTACTTTTCTGGCAGCTTCTTCCAGCCCCATTTTTCTTTGCTGGGCCAGGGCTTCTATACTCCCCCTTTCTACCTCTTCCCTTATACACTTAATTCCCAGGGAAGAAGAACACTTTTCTACATAATCTGCATCACCACCGCTTTCTTCTGCCGGCCTTATATTATGATTTACAGTTATTACAATAATATCTTCAGGCTTAAAAATTTCAGAGAGTGAATATAAAAGGGAAATGGAATCAGCACCGCCGCTAACTGCAGCTCCAATACGCAGGCTTCTGCTTAAGTCAACTCCGCAGCAAGCAAGCCCTTTCTTTACTGATTTAATAAAGTTGTCAGAAACAAAACTCATGTTACAAGTATAGCGTTTAAAATAAAAAAAGGGACAGTCCCCTGCTTTATGCCGGAAAAACTCCTTCGCAAAAGAGGGGAAAATCCCTGTTAAAGAAAATCAAAGGCTTAAGCCTTTAAAATCATTTCTTTGGTGGTGCAATTGTGATGATAACTGAATCAGCCTTTGTAAGAACTGTAATCTTGTCACCAAGGTTAAGGTCTGCAACAGTAACTTTCTGTCCGATTTCTACCTTAGAAACATCACAAATAACAGTAGCAGGAAGGTCCTGTGGAAGAGCCTTTACTTTTACATCAGTAACGTGCTTAACCATGAATCCACCCTTAAGAACACCTGCTGGTGTACCAGTAAAGTGTACCTTGTAGTTGAATACAACTGGTTTTGTTCCGCTTACGATGTAGAAATCTGCATGAAGGTTTTTGTCAGTCTTGATATCATATTCTGTGTCCTTGATATAAGCCTGGTTGTCCTGTCCGTCAATCTTAAGATTAACAAGAGTTGCCTTTGTTACTGATCTCCATGCCTTTGAAAATTCTGCAGCACTTACTTCAAGAAGAATAGATTCTCCCTTTTCGTTGTATGCTACAGCAGGAATGTTTCCAGCCTTGCGGAGGTCTTTAGCATACTTTTTTCCGCTTTCTTTGCGAGTTTTTGCATTAATTACAAACTGCTCCATTTGATTTTGTACTCCTATATAAAAAATAAAATGCGCTATTAGTCTTCTGCAGATCCAGTTTCAACATGACCAGCTTCATACTCGCTGATAATCTGATTCTGAAGTGCAATACGGAAGTCAGGGCTGATTGGATGAGCCACATCCTTATATTCACCATTAGCTGTCTTGCGGCTAGGCATGGCAATAAAAAGACCTGTCTTTCCTTCAATAATCTTCACATTGTGAACAACGAAGCAACTGTCAAAAGTAACAGTTACATAAGCTTTCAATTTTCCTTCGCCTTCTACCTTGCGAATACGAATTTCTGAAACCTGCATACATCCTCCTCCTTACGTGTATCCATAAGTTCTGTTAGGCCAGAACGGTTTTCCATTTTTCAGAAAGGCGCTCAGAAGCTTTAAGAGCATCCTTTTTATCAGCAAATATTCCGAATACCGTAGAACCGGAACCGGACATATCTGCAAAGTCAGCACCGGCATTCCTTAAATCATTAAGGGCAAGACCAATCTCCGGATAAGAGCTGACTACAGGCTTAGTAAAAGTGTTTTCAAAAGACCACTCTTTTATGCCTGAGTTATAAATGTGTTCCAATGAAGTTTCTTCTGCATCATTGGTAAGCGCTCCTTTTTCGTACCATTCATCTATAAGGGAATAGGCACGCTTGGTAGAAACGCCAACACCAGGAAAAACCAGTACAACAGCAAAATCATTACGGGCTTTTATCGGACTGATAATTTCTCCCCTGCCTTTAACAAGAGCCGCAAAACGGGAAGAATCAGATTCATGATGTTTGTTATGCCATAGGGCACTTGTAAAAAAGAAAACATCACTACCGACTTGACCTGCAATGTCATGCATTTGGGAAGCTTTCAAATTTGTGTTGAATAAAAAATCAATAGACTGGATAAATGAAGAAGCATTACTAGAGCCGCCCCCCAATCCACCGCCGGCAGGAATATTTTTTGTAACCTTTACGGATACACCGTCCTGAATACCGGTCAGCACGCAGAAAGCTTTGTATGCAGCAGTAAAAGTGTTTTCGGGTGGAAGTTCCATTCCCTTACACTCAACCTGGCAGACATTTTTTTCTTTTACAAGACTCACCTGCAGTTCATCATAAAGATCTACAGTAGTGAAAATGCTGCTTATGCTATGGTAACCATCATCTCTTTTAGGAAAAACCTTAAGGCCAAGATTAATCTTTGCCGGAGAAACAATGGTAAGACTGTCAGTCATACGAAGATTGACTATAATCAGTTTTGCTCTTTAAGTCAAGACCATAAAAAAAGGGGACCTCAAAAAGAAAGCCTTTAAACAAATACAGTCTACTTGACTAAAAGAATGTCCTAATTTACATTTTGTATGGCTGTTGCAGACAGTAATTATTTTTTTAACTTTGGAGAATACCATGTTCAGTGCGGGCTTTTCAGATGAATATGAGGATTATCGCGACGACGTTGCCGACGATTACGAAGATGATTTTGAAGACGACTACGATGATGATGAAGCTGAATCAGATTACGACTCAGCTTTCGAGGATGAAATGGACGATTATGATGAGCCCTTTGATGATCAGGAAGCAGAAGACGGTTATGATAACCGCCACAGGGGCTTTGATGACGGTTTCTATAACGAAGAAGAAGAAATAGAAGAAGACAGCGACCCTGCTGATCTGGATTTCTAACACTTTACATAAAAAAGAAAGGCTGAATTTCTGGAAAATCTTTCTGGAATTCAGCCTTTTTTATTACTTTTACTTGAATACCTGCATTTTACAGGTATTTATCAGACACTTATATTGAGAAAAATTCTATTTAAGAACCTTTCCACTATGCCAGAGTTTTTCAAGTTCATAAAAATTTCTTGCTTCTTCTGACATAAGGTGAACAACAATAGCTCCCAGATCTATAAGATTCCAGTCTTCTCCCTGTTCACTTTTCTGATGAGTAAGGTGAATTTCAAGATCATTTTCTTTTGAATAATCCTTTATTTCCTTAATCATACCCTGAGCCTGAACTCCACTGGAAACTGTTACGATTACAAAAAAATCCGTCCAGCTGTTCAGCTGAGAAATATCTAGAACAGTAACATTCTGTCCCTTGCTGTCTTCCATAAGGGCTGCAATTTCCATAGCCCTTTCTTCATAAGTCTTTGACATAAATTATTCTCCTGCTTTATTTGTTCCCGTATAACCGCTGGTAGCATAAGTTCCGTTAAAATCTTCACCCAGAATAATCGTAAAGTCAGCAGTAGCACTGCCTGCCTGAAGTCCTGTAGCATCAATTTCGTCTTCAACGATATTACTGCAGCGAATAAAACTTCCAATGGTTTCCGCAGATTTATAATTACCAATGTGGCTTACAATGGTAGTATATTCATAATTTTTTTCAGCATTACCCTCCGGCAGGGTTTCATATCCCGCATCACGGAACATTTTTGAAGTTCTTGAAGCAAGACCAGCCCTTTCCGTACCATTTAAAATCTTAAGAACGTATACACGGCTTTGTGCAGACATTTCTTCAGAAAGAAGGGTTGTTACAGTAAGGTTAAGAACCTTTTTAATTCTGTTTCCATTATCTTCCGGAAAGAGAAGCTGCTTGCCGTCTACTATATTTGTTGTTCCGGTAATGGAGTTTGTTGTAATTCGGTCTGAATCCATCTTAAGAAGAAGGCTTAAAACTTTAAGAAGCTCTTCATCATCAAGATTTCTGTCGTTAATATGCCCCTTAAAATAATGACTGTAAAGAGAGAAATCATCTCCTTTAAGTATTGTAGAACTGTTGTCCATTAAGGCTGAAAAGAAAGAAATGAGGGTATTCTGACGGCGGTCCTTTACAAAATTTTCATTTTCACCTTCTGCCCTGTAACGAAGATATGAACGGATTTTGTCTCCATCAAGAGTTACACCTCCGCTTGGAAACATAAAATACTGACCCGATTCATCTTTGGTAAAAACAGGATCACTTACAAAAATCTTAAGTCCTCCAAGAATATCTGTAAGGGATGCAAAATCATCAAGAGTTACTTCAATGACAAAAGGAAGTTCACGACCTGTAATTCCTTCTACTTCTTTTTTAAAAGCCTTATATCCCTTTTCTTTATAAACCTGATCAAGACGGTCTACCCTTTCAAGAGTATGATAAATACCTCCTGTGTTTGCAGGAATATCAAAAAGGGCACTCTTTTTTGTAGGAGGGTACATTACAAGAATTTCTGAAGCCATTGTTTCATCCTCGTCTTTAAGAATCCAGAGAATGGAAACAATACTGTTATTATTCTTAAGAATGTCATTTACAGCGTCTATCTTAATACTGAAAAAGAAAAATGCTGTTGCTCCCAGCAGGAGAACCAGAATTACAAGAAGAAAAATTACGTTTTTTTTACTGGAAGAATAATTCATTTAACGCCCCTCCATTTCTTTTTTATCTGAAACGCTTTTATAAAACTCCATTGTTAAAGGAGAAGATTTTTTACCTTTCTGTTTAAGGTATTCCATATTTTCTTCCAGAACAGCCCTTACCATGTCATCTACAGGCATGGAAAATAAATTTTCCCTGTATTCATCTGTAGACTGAGGTCTGCCGGGTTCAATTTTATCTGCAGCATAAACAATTTTTGCCAGAGTACACATATTGCCGCAGCCCAGGGTATGTCTTGCAACAGCCTGCAGGATTTCTTCATCATCAACTCCAAAATCCCTTTTTAAAACTACAGCTGCAGCCCTTCCATGAAGGAGAGCCGGTTTTTTAATTTCTGCTTCACACAGGTCATATCCATCCTGACCTGCAAGTTCTTCCATAACTTTTTCGTCAATATCCTTGCATATATCATGAGCAAGGCCTGCAAAATAACCCCTGTCCGGATCTTCCCCGTAAATTGTACACATAAGGCGGCAGGTCTCTGCTACCCTTAGGGAATGCTGAAAACGCTTCTTTTTTTCCTGAGAAGCCGCATAATTCCGGACACGTTCAACAAGTTCCGCTGTTATTTCCATAAAGATTACCTTTCACAATATAATCGAAAACTTTTTCCGGAACAAGAGCCGAGAAATCCTCTCCCCTGGCTGCCATATCCCTTATAGCGGTTGAACTTATCTTTAACAGGGGATTATCAAGCTTTAAAGCTGAATCAAAGAGGGGTTCATCTTTAAGATTAAAATGCCGGTCATCTACTTCTGCAAATTTTCCGGAAGGTTTATTTGAATGAAGGGACAAAAGCTTTTCTTCCGGCCGGCCGGCAAGAATAAGGGTACATTTTTGAGCCAGTTCTTCAGCCCTGTACCAGTATTTAAAGCCTGCAAAAAGGTCAGTTCCCATTATAAGACCAACCTTATCTGTAAGCTGATTTTTATATTTTTCTTCAATATAACAAATTGTGTCATAAGTATAGGACACCCCGCCCCTGCGAATCTCACAGTCATCACATTCAAAACGGGGATCATCCTGACAGGCAAGCTCCAGCATTTTTATCCGGTCCTGGCAGGAAATTTCATCCTTTACTTCTTTATGAGGAGGCCTGAATGCCGGAATAAAAAGTACCCTGTCATAGGCAAAACGGCTGCATACCTGATTAGCCAGAGAAATATGAGCATTATGAACAGGGTTAAAACTTCCTCCCAGCACCGCTATTTTCATTGATGCCCCGGATACTGAACTTCCATACTTGTATCAACTGCCCTGGATGACATAAAACGGCTTTTTTCTTTTCCGTCCCCATGATTTTTTCCAGGAGTACGAAGACGGTCCATTTTCTGAACAAGAGAAATGATTTCCCTTCTTACTTCGTCAATATTTGTTCTGGCGGCAACAGATACTTCGATAATTTTTACCTCAGGATCTTCTGCAGCAATTTTTGCCTTTACCTGTTCAGCAGCCTCTGCAGCACCTTCAACATCAATTTTATTGCAAAGTACTATACGGGGCTTTTTAATAAGGTCTCCGCCAAAGCCTTCAAGTTCCTTAAGAAGCATTGAATAGGCATTCATACAGTCAGGGTCACTGCAGTCAATCATAAAAAGAAGACCTGCAGTACGGGATATATGCTTTAAAAACCTTACACCCAGACCTGCACCTTCACTGGCTCCTTCAATAATTCCAGGAATGTCGGCAATAATAAGGTCACTTTCTTCATCTACATGAAGAACTCCAAGATTTGGAACCTTAGTTGTAAAAGGATATGGTGCAATTTTTGGACGGGCATTTGTAAAAAGATCCAGAAGGCTGGATTTTCCTGCATTAGGAAAACCTACAAGACCAATGTCTGCCATTATGGAAAGTTCTACGCGAAGTTCCCTTTCTTCTCCCGGTTCACCAGGATTTGCCCTTCTTGGAGCCTGATTTGTACTGGACTTAAAGTGAACGTTACCCCAGCCTCCGTTTCCACCACGTAAAAATACAAACTGGTCATCTTCAGAATCATTTACAAAATCATGAATAACCTGACCGCTTTCTATATCTTTTATTACAGTTCCAGGAGGAACAGGAATAATCTTGTCTTCTCCGTTTTTACCATATTTATTCCAGCTCATTCCGTCTCCGCCATTCTGTGCCTTAAAAACAGGATGAAAGCGAAGATGAGCCAGTGTTCTTAAATTGTTCTTTACCTTAAAAATAATATCACCACCACGGCCGCCATCACCGCCGTTAGGTCCTCCGTTTGGAATGTACTTTTCCCTTCTGAATGAAGCACAACCGTTACCGCCTTTTCCTGAAACAACACGGATTACTGCTTCGTCTGCAAACTGAATCATGATTTACCCCTGACCTCAAAAAACTGAATAAAAAAACCCGGCTAGAAAATCAACTAACCGGGCTTCATAGATATACAGCTAAAATGTTAACCTATAAACTTATTTTGCTTCTACTACAGAAACAAGCTTTTTGTTCATACGTTCGCTGAACTGAACAACACCGTCTGCTGTAGCAAACAATGTATCATCGCCACCGCGCTTAACATTATCACCTGCGTGAATACGTGTACCGCGCTGTCTTACGATAACTGTTCCAGCTGTTACAGCTTCTCCGCCGTATCTTTTAACGCCCAAGTGCTTCGGATTTGAATCACGGCCGTTTTTAGCACCGCTACCACCTTTAGATCTTCCCATTTTAATCCTCCGCTGACTTATAAAGCCAGACTATTATTCTTCAGATTTTTCCCGCAGCTGCACATAATCCGGATACTGCTCAGAAACAGATTTTAATCCGCTTCTTAAAAAATCCGCAGTGCATTTTAACCGTTCCCCCAGAAGAAGTTTTTCTTTTTCCGTAAGGCCGGCTGAAACTTCCACACTGAATGCGAGAGTTCCGCGGGAAGCCGTATCAGACTTAACCGAAAGTCCCCTGGTATTTTCCAGAAGTTCAAGAGCTGTTCCCATGAGAATTGACTCTGCAGAACAAACTATATCGCTGCCTTTTTCTGCAAATCCCGCGTGTCCCTTAGCACTAAGGCCGGTTAATTCTCCCCGGGAATTGCATACCAGAAGAATATCTGTCACTTAAGCAAGCACAACGTCCTTTACAGTAACGTTTGTGTATTCCTCACGATGACCGATAAGACGATGGTAGTCTTTCTTTGACTTATACTTAAGAACAAGAACTTTCTCATCTTTGAAAGTATTACCAACTTCAACAGTTACCTTTGCACCTTTTACATAAGGTGTTCCGACAGAAACTTTATCACCATCACTTACAAGAAGAACAGTGTCAATTGTTACAGTGTCGCCTTCTTTGGCATCGCTGATTTTGCTAACCTGAAGAACGGCATCCTTTTCTGCCTTGTACTGATTGCCTTTATACTCAACAATTGCGTACATTTTAAAACCTCTGAATTTTTTTTTCGGCAAGGAGTAACGGGTTCCTTGCTGACGTTTCCAATAGTGCAAAATCTTAACAAATTTTTAAGTACTAAGTCAACAGGCTTGGTCGGAATCCGGGGGATATATACACTTTTTAACCAACAAGAGAGGCATAAATATGAAAAGAACGGCGGCTTTCACAAAAAATCCAAATTTAGTCTTGGTGGTTGCTGCGCAACCAAGAGACTAAATTTGGATTTTTTGTTACGCGGCCTGTCTTTTCTTATGTGACATGTCTTGTTGTTATGGGGCTTTATATATTCCCCGGCTTCCTTCTGGCTCATCTTGGTGGTTGCTTAGCAAACAAGAGACCAAATTTTTAATTTTTGTTACGCGGCCTGTCTTTTCTTATGTGACATATCTTGTTGCTGTGGGGCTTTATATATCTCCCGGCTTCCTTCTGGCTAAGCTTGGTGGTTGCTTAGCAACCAAGAGACCAAATTTTTAATTTTTGTTACGCGGCCTGTCTTTTCTTATGTGACATGTCTTGTTGCTGTAGGGGGTATATATCTCCCGGCTTCCTTCTGGGGCATCTTGGTGGTAGCTGCGCAACCAAGAGACTAAATTTGGATTTTTTGTTACGCGGCCTGTCTGTACTATGTGACATGTCTTGTTGTTATGAGGGGGGCTATATATCTCCCGGCTTCCTTCTGGCTCATCCTGGTGGTTGCTTTGCTTGTGCGACATTGAATTTAACGGGAAAAGCCTGTATAGTATTGGCGATATTTGATATTCATATGGAGGAATATTATGATTAAGACGGTAAAAGACGTTGACCTTAAAGGTAAGCGCATTATTATGCGCGTTGATTTCAACGTACCGATGAAAGACGGAGTAGTTCAGGATGATACTCGTATCATGGCTGCTCTTCCTACAATTAAATACATCCTTGAGCAGAACCCACGCTCACTTGTTCTCATGAGCCACCTTGGTGATCCAAAAAAGGACGTTAAAAAGGCACAGGAAAAGGCTGAAAAAGCAGGAAAAACCTGGACTGACGCTGATGCAGAAAAATTCATCAACGGTAAAAACCGCATGAAGCCTGTTGTAGAATACTTTGCTTCAAAACTTGGCAAAGCCGTAACATTCCTTCCAGATGCACTTGGACAGAAAGCAGCTATTGATGCCCTTCCAGAAGGTGCAGTTGCAATGCTTGAAAACGTTCGCTTCCACAAGGAAGAAACTTCTAAAGATGCAGCTGAACGCGATGTAATGGCTAAAGAACTTGCAACATACGGAGACATCTTCGTAAACGATGCATTCGGTACAGCTCACCGTGACCAGGCTTCTACAGCTTCTATTTCTAAATTCATGCCAGTACCATCTGTTGGCGGATTCCTTATGGAAAAAGAAGTTAAATACATTCAGCCAATGGTAGAAAATCCTCCAAAACCACAGGTAGCTATTATCGGTGGTGCTAAAGTTTCTTCAAAGATTGCTGTTCTTGAATCTCTTCTTAAGAATGCTTCTGCCCTCGTTATCGGTGGTGGTATGGCTTACACATTCCTTAAGGCACAGGGACACAAAGTTGGTATTTCTCTTGTAGAAGACGACTTTATTGATACAGCTAAAAAACTTCTTGCAGATGCAGAAGCTAAGGGAGTTAAAATCGTTCTTCCTGTAGACCATGTTGCTGCAGACAAGTTTGACGCTAACGCAACTCCAGTTGCTGTTGATGGTGCTGATATTCCTGATAACCTTATGGCTATGGATGTTGGTCCAAAGACAATCGAACTTTACAAGAAAGTTCTTGCTACAGCTAAATCAGTTGTATGGAACGGACCTGTTGGTGTATTTGAATTTGATGCATTTGCAAAGGGAACTGCTACTGTTGCTCAGCTTGTTGCTGATGCTACTGGTCGTGGTGCAATGACTGTAGTTGGTGGTGGTGATTCTGTTGCTGCCGTTAACAAGTTCAACCTTGCTGACAAAATGAGCCACGTTTCTACTGGTGGTGGTGCATCTCTTGAATTCCTTGAAGGAAAAACACTTCCTGGTATTGCAATTCTTGCAACAAAATAAATAAGTCTGGTCCTTTTTAGGACCGGTCACTTTAGCCGCAATGCTAAAAAAAAGACTGCCCTTCTTAAGATAAATCCCCTTAAGCAAAAGGCAGTCTTTTTTATTTTAAAGCTTCAATAATTCAGTTATAAAAATCAGTTATAGCGAAGGTCTTCTATACGCTTTGTCTTTTTTTCACTTCTTGGCAGTTCACCAATACCTACAACTTCTACATCCGGAGTCATATTATACTTCTGCTTAAAGAAGTACTGAATTCCCAGGGCAGTTTCGGCACGGTCTACACCCATTTCTACTTCTACATAAAGTGTCATGCGGTCCTTTCCGTCAACATGTTCTATCTTTGCACGATATTCACTGGAAGTACCTGGAACAGCCTTGATTACATCTTCTATGGTAGAAGGGAAAATAATATTACCCTTAACTTTTACCATGTCATCACTTCTTCCAAGAATAGGGCTTATACGTGGGTAGCTTCTTCCACATGGACAAGGTTCTGTAATAAATGAAGCCAGGTCATGAGTCCTGAAGCGGAACAAAGGTGCTCCTTCCTTTACAAGGGTTGTAAGGGTAATCTCACCTACTTCTCCATCCTTAACAGGTTCTCCGGTAACCGGATCAAGAATCTCTATGTAAAGATAGTCATCAAAAATATGCATTCCTTCTGTCTGCTTTTCACAGTTAATGCCTATTCCAGGACCGTAACATTCTGTAAGTCCGTAAATATCATAAAGTTCAATGCCAAGAATATTCTTAATGCGGTTACGCATCTTTTCGCCCCAGCGCTCTGAACCGATAATTCCTTTTTTAAGCTTAATGTTTTTTCCGATTCCCCTCTGCTCTACCTGTTCAGCAAGAAGAAGGGCATAAGAAGATGTAGCACAGATTACAGTTGCCTTAAGGTCCTGCATCATCTGAAGCTGCTTTTCTGTATTTCCCGGTCCCATAGGAATAGCCATGGCACCAAGCCGTTCACATCCAGCCTGAAAACCTATACCGGCGGTCCATAAACCATAGCCCGGAGTAATCTGAATGCGGTCCTTATTGGTAATACCTGCAATTTCATAGCAGCGGGAAAACATTATAGCCCAGTCATCTACGTCTTTCTGTGTATAAGGAACTATTACAGGAGCTCCGGTTGTTCCGCTTGAAGAATGAATACGAACAATTTCTTCTTCCGGTACTGCTGCAAGTCCAAGAGGATAAGCATCACGCAGGTCCTGCTTTGAGCAGAAAGGTACAAGTTTTTCAAAATCCTGCTGGCTTTTAATATCTTCCGGATTTACATTCTTAAATCTTTCAGTGTAAAAAGGATTGCCGCAGGCCTTAACCCTGGCAATCTGGGAACGAATCTGTTCCAGCTGTTTTTCTGTCATTTTCATTTTTCTATCCTGAATTAATAAGGGGGCTGTAAAATGAATACTCACTTTACCGCCCCCTTAAGATGTTACTATATATAGTAACTTATGAAATTATAATTGTCAAATGCTTTCAAGAGCCTGCTTAAGGTCTGCAATAAGATCCTTCTTATCTTCAAGACCACAGCTTACGCGAATAAGACCTGCAGGAATTCCGGCAGCTTCCAGCTGTTCATCAGTCATCTGTCTGTGAGTAGATGTAGCAGGATTAAGACAACATGAACGGGCATCGGCAACATGGGTTTCGATAGCAATAAGCTTAAGTGCCTTCATGAATTTTTCTGCAGCAGCCCTTCCACCTTTAAGTTCAAATGAAACAACACCACAACCACCGTTAGGAAGATATTTTTCTGCAAGGGCATGGTACTTGTCAGATGGAAGACCTGAATAATTAACCTTACTTACACGTGAATCTTTTTCAAGGAATTCTGCAACAGCCTGTCCGTTTTCTACATGACGAGGCATTCTTACATGAAGGGATTCAAGTCCAAGATTAAGAAGGAAGGCATTCTGAGGAGACTGAATACATCCAAGGTCCCTCATAAGCTGAGCTGTTGCTTTAGTAATAAAGGCACCGGCCTTACCAAAACGTTCAGCATAAGTGATTCCATGATAGCTTTCATCAGGAGTTGTAAGACCAGGGTACATATCCTTGTGAGCCATCCAGTCAAAGTTACCTGAATCAACGATACAACCGCCTACAGCTGCACCATGACCATCCATGTATTTTGTAGTGGAATGAGTAACAATATCAGCACCCCATTCAATAGGACGACAGTTAACAGGAGTTGGGAAAGTATTATCTACAATAAGAGGAACATTATGGGCGTGAGCAATCTTTGCAAACTTTTCTATATCAAGAACAGTAAGGGCAGGATTAGCAATTGTTTCTCCAAACATGGCACGGGTGTTAGGCTTAAATGCAGCATTAAGTTCATCCTCTGAAGCATCCGGATTTACAAAAGTAACATCGATACCCATCTTTTTAAGGGTAACTGCAATAAGGTTAAAAGTTCCGCCGTAAATTGAAGAGCTGGCAACAATATGGCTTCCGGCTTCACAAATATTAAAGATTGCAAAAAAGTTTGCAGCCTGACCGCTGGAAGTAAGCATTGCAGCTGTACCACCTTCAAGTGCAGCTATTTTTGCAGCAACGTAATCATTTGTAGGATTCTGAAGTCTGGTATAAAAATATCCAGAAGCTTCAAGATCAAAGAGTTTTCCCATATCTTCGCTTGTGTCATACTTAAAGGTAGTAGACTGAACGATAGGTATTTGACGAGGTTCACCATTTTTTGGTGTATAACCTGCCTGTACACATTTTGTGTTAATTGACTGTTCCATTTTTTCCTCCGCCATTTTTATAATTATAAGGCACTAGAATAATCTATAGCCTTTACATTTAACTCATAAAACTCAGGTTTGACAAGAAGCTTAAGGGCTGATTTTAATTCTTCTGCATTAACTACCCCTGACTTACATGCTGAACCAAGAAGTACCATATTTGCCACACGGGAACTTCCAAGACGCTCACAGGCTTCCTTTACATCTACAGAAATTACCCTGGCATGTTCCTTAAGGTAATCCGTCATAAGGGAAGAATCAAAATACTTTCCTGAAAGGCTGGCTGTAACAGGCTGAACAAGTTCCCTGCTTACAATTACGGTTCCACCCTTTTTAAGATAAGGAAGATTCCTTACAGCCTCTGCTGCTTCAAAGGCAATTATAACATCTGCACAGGCTAAAGGTATAAGGGGTGAATAAACATCATCTCCAATACGCACATGACTAACAACGGAACCGCCCCTCTGAGCCATTCCAATAGTTTCTGCAGAAAGAACCCTCTGTCCGCTGCTTACAGCCGCCTGAGAAATAACTTTTGCAGCAAGAACAGTACCCTGTCCGCCAACACCGCATATCAATATATTCTTTGACATTATTACCTTCCTCAGCTTATGGCTTTTACAGGACAAAGGCCTTCACAAAGACCACAGCCGGTACACAGGGAAGCATCTATACCTACCCCATGTTTTTTATTCCTAAGGGTATCCGGTAAAAGACTTAAAGCCGGACAGCCAAGTTCCTTTATACACTTCTGGCATCCAATACATTTTGAAGAATCAACTTTTTTAGATCCCTTAAACTTATAACCAAGCTTAGCAGCCACAGCAATACATGGAGACTTAAAGATTACTGCGCTTACTCCCTGAGACTGAGCTGCGGTTTTTACAGCCTTTACTGCCTCTTCCTGATTAAAGGGATCTGTTTCTATAACGGGACTTACTCCCGAAGCTTCAAGGATTTTCTTTATGCTGATTTTTTCTACAGTCTCTCCCATCATGGTACGACCTGTTCCAGGATGAGGCTGATGACCTGTCATGGCAGTAGTGGAATTATCCAGAACACAAATTGTCTGCCTTGCCTGATTGTATACTCCGTTTACAGTTCCTGTAATACCGCTGGCAAAGAAAGTTGAATCCCCGATAAAGCTGAAGCAGTGACGGTCAGGTTCATTGTGATAAAAGCCCTGGGCCATTGTAATGTCTGCACCCATACAAAGACAGGTATCTGTCATATCAAGTGGCTGGGCGTTTCCCAGGGTATAGCAGCCTATGTCTCCGCAGTAGGCAGTTTTCTCTCCCTTCATGGCCTGTTTTACAGCATAAAAAGAAGCCCTGTGAGGACAGCCTGCACAAAGAACAGGAGGTCTTACAGGAAGTTCCGGCATATCTGCAGAAGAAAGATTTTTCTCATCATCCTGGATACCTGCAATCTTTTTTATTACAGACATTACAGCTTCTACGGAAAGTTCTCCGGCTTCTGCAACAAGGCCGTCCAGCTTACCGGAAATACAGCAGTCACTTCCGCTTTTTCCGCAGGTCATTACAAGTGCCTTTTCTATTACAGGATCCAGTTCTTCAAATACAACAAGTCTCTGATGGCCGGCAATAAATTTTTGAGCAAGAGCCTGAGGGAAAGGATATGGTGTACCGATTTTTAAAAGGTCTGCTTCCTGTAAAATTTTATTGTCAGGATACTGACTTTTTAAAAGTGAAAGAGCTTCCTTAAGATAACACCAGCTTATACCGCCGGAAACAAAAGCTGTTTTTCCATTTCCACTGCCCTCAGTATAATTCCATCTGGAAGAAGAAAATTCATCAGGAAGAATATGTTCATTTCTGTCAAAAATTCTCTTGTGATTCATGTAGGAACTTCTTGGAAAAATTACCCAGCGCTTAGTGTCCTTTTCAAACTCACCCTTATCATGGGATGGAGTAAGCTCAGGAAATTCCATGCTTTCATAGGCATGATCTACTCTGGTAGTAGGTCTTAAAAGAACAGGAGTATGATATTTTTCTGACAGGGCAAAAGCATCCTGAATCATCTCATAGGCTTCTGAAGGAGTTGAAGGATCAAAACAAGGTATTTTTGAATATTCCGCAAAAAGACGGGTATCCTGTTCAGTCTGACTGGAAATAGGTCCAGGATCATCTGCAGAGACAATTACCATTCCACCCCTTACACCTACGTAAGAAAGGCACATTACAGGATCACTGGCAACATTAAGACCTACCTGCTTCATGGTAACAAGGGTACGACTGCCGGCATAAGAAGCACCGGCTGCAACTTCTGCTGCGGCTTTTTCATTTACAGACCATTCTACATAAGTTCCAGTTCTGTCTTTATATTTAGCCACAAATTCAATAATTTCACTGGAGGGAGTACCAGGATAACCTGCAACAAGATTAACGCCTGCCTTAAGGGCACCAAGTGCTATAGCCTGATTTCCCATGATCATCTGTTTTGACATAGCTGCATTCTACAATAAATGAGACAAAAGTAAAATGGATTTTTCTAAAGGATTACCCCGCCCCAGGCAATTTTCATATTACGGCAGAGAATTTCGTATTCCTTTTCCTGAGCTTTATCTGCAGCAGTTACATAAAAGGCACCGGATTTTAAATGACTTACACCCTTATCAGAAACTTCCATCTGAGGAAGGGCTTTTTCCGAATTAAGAAGTCTGAGGGCCTGATTTGCAACACCGTCCCTGCTGTCTACAACCTTTATTTCATCCCCTGCAGCTTTTTGAATTACCTCAGCCAGATGAGTAAAATGAGTACAGCCAAGAATAATTGTGTCACACTTTTCTTTCTTAAAAAAAGTCAGGGCAGGCATTACAGCCTTTATTTTTTCTTCCTCTGTTGAAGTGAATAAATCATGTTCTATAAAATCAATAAGTTCCGGATCGCCCCTGCTTATTACCTGACAGTCACTGGCAAAATCTTCTTCAAGGCGGCGGCAGTAAGGATTATTAACAGTTGCATTTGTTGCAAGAAGACCAATCCTCTTGTTTTTAGTAAAGGAAGCAGCAAGTTTTATTGCAGGAACAGTACCTACAATAGGAAGCTCAGGAAATCTTTTGCGGAGGGAATCCAGGGAAGTTACGCTGATTGTATTACAGGCAATAACAAGAGTACGGGGATTCCACTTGCTTAAAATAAGTTCAATTGCTTTTGAGGCACATTCAGTTACCTCTTCTACAGATTTTTCTCCATAAGGAAAATTCCTGGTATCTCCAAGATAGGCAAAGGTAGCATGAGGAATTTTTTCTTTAAGGGCAGCCATATAGGGAAGTCCCCCTGTTCCGCTGTCTAAAAAAGCAAAATCTGTATAAACATTCATATTAAACACGCAGGCAGAAGTTTACTCCTTTGCATTTACCATGTCAAACTTAAGTGTTACAATATCAGCATGTACGAAATGAACCAGTGCAAGTGCGAGGGATGTTCAAAAACTGCCATCAGCACAATTGACGACGATGAAAATATAATCAGCAGCGGCTTCTGCCATGAACACAACACTGACATTGATGATATTTCAAAAAGAATATGCAAATACCTTATGAGCCATGACAAGGTTGTAGGACTTCACTGTCACGGACTTACAATAAAAAACCTTAACCTCAGCGGAAAACGCTTTTACGGCTGCAACTTTCAAAACTGCAATTTTCAGAACATTCATGCAGACGGTATAAGAATAAGAATGAGTATTTATGACGGCTCAACCTTTACCGACTGCGACTTTATAAACTCCAACATACAGTTTACCTCTTTTGCAGGTTCCAAACTTGTACACGTAATTCTTACAGGCAGTGACCTGATTCATATAAACTGCAACGGCGTTACCGTTTACCAGTCCAGTTTTGATGATTCAGACCTCTATAACAGCCGCTTTATCAAATCAGTTCTGATTAATACTTCCATGAGAAACTGCAACCTTAAAAAAACAGTATTTTACAATTCAGTAAGGGAACACGTATCATTTAAACTTTCAAATACCAGGGAAGCCCTTGTAGACAGAAACAGAGGAGGTCTTATGGGAGACTTTGAAGCATCTGCTCCTGATGAAGACATCCTTAACTCAGAGGAGATACAGCAGATATGAAATTTTACTTTAACCTCTCTTTTGACGACTTTACCAACTGCTACACAATAGTAAATGATGACCCTTCCGTAATGGAAGCAATAATTGTAGACCCGGGTGTAATCACTCCCCAGATGATAGAAACTATAGAAAGGGATAAGTATAAAGTTACTGCAGTCCTTATAACCCACAACCATACAAGTCATGTAAAGGGACTTTCTACCCTGATGAAGATTTATTCCCCAAGAATCTATGCAGCAGATTATGAAGTTGCAGGTAAGCAGGTAACTGTTCTTCAGGGAGACGGAGAAATAAATACAGCAGGCCTTAAGGTGCAGTATTTTTCTGTACCAGGCCATACCTCTGACAGTATGGTTTTTAAAATCGGAAATGCCCTTTTTACAGGAGATACAATTACCTCCGGAATCATTGGAGAAACTGCATCCTCCTATTCAAAAAATCTTTTAAAAAGCAAAATACAGGAAAAAATATTTTCCCAGACCGATGAAACCGTAATCATGCCTGGACACGGGCCGCCAACTACAGTTGCATCAGAAAAACAGTTTAACCTGGACGTTAAGCCTTAAACTATTGAATCTCTTCCCTAAAAACAAGGAAGGTTCTTCCCCCATACAGGCCCCAGTGTTCATAAACATAATCACTGAGTTTGTAGGCAATATCTTCATAAGCCTTGCCTTCCGTATGCTGAACATAGCGCACAAGGTCAGGAAACTCCCTCATGTTTGACCAGTAGGATCTTGTAAGAAAATACTTACCTGTAACATCTGGTCCAAGCTGAAGGTGGTAGGCCATAAATTCATTTTTCATAAGATATTCATCATTTAAGTCATAGCCTAAACCTGGAGCAGTTGCCCAGTAGGATTTTAAAAAATTCATGGCCTCTGGATTAAAAGTGTTATAAAGTTCTTTTACGTAATCCCTGAAACCTTCATTCATAAAATAGATTCCGTGCCAGCACTCATGGGCCACAAGCTGATTCCTAAGATAAGGAGAGCTCTCCCTTGAAATTGAAATTATACAGCCTGTCCCCTCTTCATAAGTTCCATCCGGTAAAACAGTAATTATTCCATTTTCAATAAGAATGGATTTTAAAAGTTCTTCATTTTCATTAAGGACAAAGCCGATTTTCTTTGCCTTTGTAAAAAATCTTGCAATGTCATAAGCCTTATAGTCATGGGCATTATAACCGTGATTATTCAGTATAAAATCATCATCTACAAAGGTTCCCTTATAACCTGTTTTTTCTACAAAGTAGGCAAGACGGGTTAAAAAGGAGTCCTGAATTCTATAAGTGGCAAAATCAAAAAAGAGAACTCCCGGAAAAGCATCCCATCTGAATAATTCAAAATCGCTTCTTCTCCAGGATTCTTCAGGCCAACCAAGAATCATTCCTATATCGGCAGAAATTGCTTTCTGGCTGCCGGCATTATAAAGCATCAAACTGTCCACATACTCAAGACCGCTTTTTATTGTTACTTTACTCAGGCCGTTTTTAAATCCCTTTTCATGGAATTTTATTTCCTTGCTGCCTGCAAGTCTTACTGAAAAACTTTCATTACGATTTTCAAAAACAATTCTTTCTGTAGAAGTTGCCTTCTCTGCCTTTTTCTTATTAATTTTAAGGACAAGCATTTTATCGGAAGAAAAAGTTGTTCCAGCCCTGGAAAAATCAATAGCTGCCACTTTAGAAGAAAGACTTCCACCTTCCGTTCCAAAAGCAAAAAGGGACCGGGCAAAATCAATTCCTATAGCGTAGTTTTCCAATTCACATTCAAGGATTTCTGCCTTAGCTGTTGAATAATAATAAAAGCCTTCAGGCTCATCACTTTTTTTTATACAGAACTTAAGTCCGAAGTTTTTATTTTTTACATCTGAATAATTTCCCCTTACCTGATAACGGGAAGTTAAAGGTGTAAGGATTTTTTCTTCGGATAGAAAATCATTCTTATATAAAAAACCAAAAGAGAATTTACCCATTTTTTCTTTTGGAGAAACATTTATTCTAAGGGAAACCCCATCTTCGTAACACTGCATTTCCTTAATCAGGGATTTCTGACCATCCGTAAACCGGTAAAAAAGATAGGGAGAATCATCTGGAGAATCCACAGTATTATTTTCTGCTTCCTCATTAAGGGGAATAAGGGCTTCTCCGGCGGCATAAAGACTTGAATTTTTACCGCTGCAACTTAAAAATAATAATTCTGCTATAATCAGGCTAAAAATAAAAAAGTAATTTTTTTTCACCATGATTTATGCTACACTTTTTACGGTTTTTATATAAGGTTCAAAAGCCTTAAGCCGGCAGTTTTTTAAGGAGAAAACATTGAAAGTCCTGCATTTTCATAAGGATACCGTTTTTACCCTTTGCAATTATACCCGGCAGCTTCTTAAAGAAACATGCCTTAACTATCCTGGAATTGAAATTTTACCTGTCTGGCCCCTCTCTCTTTTTCTGGAAGATGAAGAATCAGATTATATTTACAAAAACCTTTCAGACCTTATTCTGGAAAAAGTTTCCTATTCAAATACAAGCCAGGCACTTTACCTGGACTTCAAATGCACTTTTAAAGAGGACTCTTTACAAAAAGAAAAGTCCCTTAAGATAAAAATCGCAGACATAAAAAAAAGCGGAAATCCCCTGCCTTTAACAGAAGAATCCGCTTTTATGAAAGTACCGGACTTAAAAATATCTGTCCTTCAATTTTCAGACCTGATACTAAAAAATAACTCCTGGACTTTTTTTAACACCAGATGGCTTAAATTAAAAAAATAAAGTCCAGGAAAATTTAATTACATTGTTTTTTCGCCGCGGTCCATTGCAACAAGACCAGACTTAAGAAGTTCAAGAATACCGTATGGTTCAAGAAGACGGATAAGGGAAGAAATCTTTTCTTCACTACCTGTAGCTTCTACAATAAGGGAGTTCTCTGCTACGTCAACAATGTGGGCACGGAAGATTTCACAGGTTTCGATAATAACACCCCTGCTGGAACCACTTGCCTTTACTTTAATAAGGGCTGTCATTCTCTGAGTTGTTTCTCCGGCAGAACAGTTTTTAATGCTGATTACTTCTACCAGTTTTGAAAGCTGTTTTTCTATCTGTTCAAGAATATATTCATCACCGCGAACAACAATTGTCATTCTTGATTTATCTTCTTCAGATGTTTCACATTGTTGACGTAGCAGAGAACTCCCTTATTGTAGAAGCTACAGGTAGTGAAGAAAAGATTTCTTCCCTTATCCGTCTTCTTGAACCATAC
>NZ_JAILGZ010000144.1 GCF_024696245.1 Treponema sp. | reverse complement strand
TGAATAGATGTTTTCAAAACGGACATTGCCCCAGTAAGAAAGTTTGTTGCCTTCAGAAGCGTTTAATCTGGCAAATTCACAGAGGGCTTTTGGCGGTAATGCTTCGTCAACAAAATGAATGCCATAAACTTTTTTAGCATCACATTGTTCTTTAAGGCTTTTAAATAGAGGCTGTAATTTTGTTGGTTTGTAAGATTTAACATAATCCAGTGTTGTGTCACAAAATGCGCACTTGTGCCAGTAACAGCCGTGGGCAAGATAAGCTTTTACCCAGGCACCATCACTCCACATTCTTTGCATTGGATTTGTATCATCACATACCCTTGGGTAGTTTGAAAAATCAATGTCAGTAAAATCAGGAATAATTGTTGCCGTATATTCATCTTCTAATTTCTGTAAGTCCGGGTTAACTTCCGTATGTTCAATTACCTTGTCTGTAAGGAAAAGCTTGAGTTTATAAAGCTTACGTTCGTTAGTCAGGTCAGAAGTGTGAGAAACAGGGGGTTCTGAGGTATTTTCTGTCCGGATGTTTAACGAACTTTCGGTTGTTATATTTATTTGCTGAACGCCAGGTAGTATTCCTGAATCAAACAAGGCCAGGTAGGAACCGTAACCCCTGTCATAGCTTAAGGAGTCAAAGTAGTTTACTAACGACCGTTCGTTACATTCCCGGAGCTCAGTATTTATAAAGCCTCCTCCTGCACTGATGAATACCTGCTGATTAAAATGTTCTTTAAGGTATTTGCCTGTGTAAAGGGCAGCTGAGAATGTTCCTGCAAAAGGTACGCTTATACAGATAAGGGTTTTTTCACCTGCTGTGGCAGAGGTATCGGTGTCAGACTGCTTGGTAGTATCTGCAACCATTTGGTAGCCCAGCGCTGGGTTTTGTGACTGAATTTGAGGCAGGATAAAGGATTCCTTAGATTTGTCATAAAAAATATCGTTTAAAACTTCCTGATAAAAAACTGTAAGTACAGGGGAGTCTATCCCCTTCTCTATCTGACTGAAAGAAGTTTCGTTTATTGCAAGGGATTCTCCGTAACGGATTAAGGCAAACTCTTTATCAAAAACAGCTGTTATGTAATCTGCCATATCTGCAAGGGCCATGGTTGCTAAAAAACGGGCATCATCTATCGACGCTTCATGATCCAGATTTTCAAGATAATTATTCATTCTCATACCGTGAGGAATGTCTGGTGAAAAAATAAAGCGATGGCATAATTCCCTGGAGCTTGAGCCGGAACCGTCTGTAAGAATTTTTACGATGGTATCAATCCAGTTAATCCACGAATGACTTTGTGAAAGATAAGAAAGAATATTTGTGTATGTGTTTATATCTCCATGGGCCTTTGATTTTTCTGCAAGATCCAGGGCTTTATTTTCTGTAAGTGAAAAAAGTTTAGTGAGTCCTTCTTTTGAAAATATTTTATGAAAGAGAGCGATACTCAGGTCATACCATTTTACGTCATGTCCAAGTTTTTTAAAAAAAGAATATAAATATGCACCGCTTGGATAAGCAGTATTGAGCTGAACTAATGGCGGTTGAATGAGTAATATTTTCATATTATGAATTTACACTTTTTAAAGACATTCGGCAATTTTTAAGTTAAAATAATTTTGAAATTGGAGATTAATTATGAACACAGAACTTATTAACGATTACAAAAATTTTTTAAACACGGGTAAAACTGAACGTGAATGTTGTAATGCTATCGTTCAGCTTGCAGAAAAAAACGGGTACAAAAATATCTCTGATGTAAAGTCTCTTAAGGCAGGAGATAAAGTTTACGTTACAAAATTTGGCAAGGCAATAGCTTTGTTTAATATTGGCAGCGATGACATTGAGATGGGAATGAATATTCTTGGTGCACATATTGATTCACCACGCCTTGATGTAAAGCAGAATCCGGTTTACGAAAAAGATTTTGTTGTTTACATGAACACACATTATTACGGGGGAATTAAAAAGTATCAGTGGGTAACACTTCCTCTTGCTATTCATGGTGTTGTTTGTAAAAAAGACGGCAGCGTTGTTAATGTAAATATTGGAGAAAAGGAAGACGATCCTGTTTTCTGTATCAGTGATATTCTTCCACATCTTGCACAGAAGCAGATGAAAGAAAGTGCAAGTGATTTTATTCCGGGTGAAAGTCTTGATCTGATTATTGGTAGTTCACAGCCTTCTTCAGATGAGAATTCTGATTCACATTCAAAAGCAGAAAAAGATGCTGCTAAGAAAAATATTCTTAAGCTTCTTGAATCAACTTATGGAATTACAGAAAAAGATTTTGGTTCAGCAGAACTGGAAATTGTTCCTGCAGGAAAAGCAAGGGATCTTGGATTTGACCGCTCACTTATTCTTGCTTACGGACAGGATGACAGAAGCTGTGCTTACACAAGTGCAAGGGCTCTTTTTGAAAGTAATGCAGGTAAAAGAACAAATGTTTGTATCTGTGTAGATAAAGAGGAAATTGGAAGTGTTGGTGCAACTGGTATGGCAAGCCACTTCTTTGAAAATGCAGTTGCAGAAGTTGTAGACCGCCTTGGTGATTATTCAGAACTTAAGGTTCGTCGTGCACTTAATAATTCAAATATGCTTTCAAGTGATGTTAATGCAGCCTTTGATCCTATGAACGGAGATTTGTATGACAGGGCAAATGCATCTCTTTTAGGCGGCGGAATTGTATTCAACAAGTACACAGGAAGCAGGGGTAAAAGTGGTGCAAGTGATGCTTCTCCAGAATTTATTGCTAAGTTGAGAAGTGTTCTTGATAATAACAAGGTAAAATATCAGATGGCTGAACTTGGTAAAGTAGATCAGGGTGGCGGCGGAACAATTGCATACCTTGCTGCAAAATATGGAATGTATGTTCTTGATGCAGGAGTTTCTGTTTTGAGTATGCATGCTCCATGGGAAATAACAGCTGCTTTTGATATAGAAGAGGCATATAAGGCATATAAAGCATTTCTTACCATATAAACAATAAATGCTTGTTAAGATATCAATATATTGTGTAAAATATTATTTAGTAGAGTAACACGAAAAACATATTAATGGAGTCAATATGAAAAGGGTTTTTGTGGTAATTATGGCATTGGTTTCTGTACTTATTACAAGCTGCGGAAATAAAAATGCACAGGAGAAGGTTTACACTGCTGAAGAAAATCGTTTGATTAAAACTGGCTGGTACAATGATTATTCTGAACATGTAAAGATTGTGTATCTTACTTTGGGTAATCCTCCAAGTAACGGCGCTACTGGAGAAATGCTCAATAAGCTTAACAGCATTCTTACAGAAAAGGTAAATGCAGAACTTGAAATAATGTATATACCTTGGAATGACTATCTTAATGAATATAACAGACTTCTTGCCCGTAAAAACGGAAAGATTGACCTGATTGGTACAGCTACTGACTGGCTTGATGCATGGAAAAATGCAAAGCTTGGAAATCTGGCAGTTCTTTCTGATGAAAATCTTAAGAAGTATGCAGGACAGACATATTCACAGGTTGCTTCAAAGGGGCACTGGGATCAGTGTAAGTATCAGGGAAAGATTTATTTGATTCCTGAAGACAATTATGCACAGTGGATTAACCACGGATTTATGTACCGCAATGACTGGGCAAAAGAAGCAGGTCTTAAGGGTGTTCATTCATGGAATGACCTTACAAAATATTTCTCTTACCTTTTAAAGCAGAATAAACCAAACTTCTATCCTTGGGATGCAAAGGGTGCTACAGATATTGCCGGCGGATATATTCTTTCTAATTCAGACTTTATGGTTCTTGATGGTGTTAATGCTTACGGCCTCTTTGGTGTTCATAAAGCTGATATGACTAAAATTTACAGTCCATATACTGAGGGTAAAGAATTAGTTAACTTTGCAAAGCTTATGAAACGCTGGAATGACATGGGTGTATGGAGAAAGAATGTTCTTACAGCTAATCCTGATAACCGTACAGCTTTCTATACTGGTAAATCTGGTGTTGAACAGCATCATACACAGACATGGTATACACAGGTTAAGGGAGAAATGGATAAGAGATTCCCTGGTTCTGATGTAGGCTTCTTCTGGTTTGGTGAAGAAACTGGAAATATTACAACTATGGGTATTACTCATGGTGCTATGGCAATTTCTTCTGCTTCTAAACATAAGGCACGTGCACTTGCTGTTTATGATCTTCTTCGTAATGATCCTGAGTGTTATCGTCTTTTATGTAATGGTATTGAAGGAAAGCAGTATGAGATTTCAAGAGGAAGAGACGGCAATAACTATGCTGTAAAACCTGCTGGTTATAACGGTGACAGAGATGGAATCGTTACAAACTTCTGGTGGGGTCGTAACGATAATCTTGAACTTCGTGATGCTTCTGGTTCATGGGATTCATTTGAAGAAATCAACAAGCTTTATACAAGCTTGCAGACAGTTTATCCATTTGGTGAAATCGTATGGAACCTTGATTATGTAAACTGGGAAATCATTAAACTTACTGCTGTTTGTGATAAGTATATGAAGAATATTACTTACGGTCAGATGGATAATCCTGAAGCTTATGTAAGGGAATTCCGTGCTGAACTTAAGAAGTATGGTATTGATACTGTTATTGCAGAACTGCAGGAACAGCTTGATGATTACTATGCTGAACGCAGAAGATAATTTAATCAGGTAAAAATATCTTATATATAGAAGAGACCTGCTCCTGGCTTTAAGAAGATTTTCTTGATTTTAGGGGCGGGTCTTTTTTTTTGTTTAGTGGATTGATTGTTCCTTAAATATTCCTTAATATTTTCTTAATTTAATCTAAAATATTTAAAGGAATGTAAAAATGAAAAAAAGTTTATTTTTGATTGCCGCCATTGTGTTAGGTTTTTCTTCATGTAGTCTGGATTATAATTATCTTGAATTTGATGAGGATGAATTTGTTTCTGCCAGAAATGATTGGAAGGATTTGGATTTACAGAATTATTCTTTTGACATTACCGGTGAGTCTTCTGATTTTGATGATTATTTTAGTGGAAAAGTTACGGTAAAGAATGGTATTGGTAAAATTGAGTTTGACAGATATTCATCAAAAAAATGGGATATAAGGTCCATTGATGATGTTTTTGCAGAAATCTATGAGTCTTATCAGAAGGTTAAGGATGAATATTCCTACGGAAGATTTAAAAATGTACGTTATGAAATTTCATATGATAAAAGATATCATTTTCCTAAAAGTATGTACTTAAGTGTTTATAACGGAAAAAATTTATTATCTGAAGATATTCTGGTTTATATTAATATAGATGATTTTAGAGTAAGATAAAAAAAGAAATTTAAAATAAAAGAGCCGGCCATGTGATTTATGAAACGTATTTCATGAATCACACGGCCGGCTCTTTTTTTAAGCAGCTCTAGGCTGCTTTACGTGAACTACTGAAGAAGTGAAAGTACGTTCTGTGAAGACTGGTTTGCCTGTGCGAGCATAGCAGTTCCAGCCTGCTGAAGAACCTGGTTCTTTGTAGATTCAACGATTTCCTTAGCCATATCTGTATCGCGAATGCGTGATTCAGCAGCCTGAAGGTTTTCTGCACCAACATCAAGACCAACAACTGTCTTTTCAAGGCGGTTCTGATAAGCACCAAGATCAGCACGCTGTTTGTTAATCTTTTTGATTGCTTCGTCCAAAGTACCGATTGCACGGTTAGCGTCGTCTGGAGTCTGAAGAGTCATGATTTCTTCAGTTCCGACGTTACGAAGTCCAAGAGCTGTTGCACTCATGGTACCAATGTAAACCTGAGTTCTCTGGTCCATGTTTGCACCAATGTGGAGCCACATAGAAGCTGTTGGAGTGTTTTCACCAGTTGGGCGAGCGAAGCGTCCTGTGAGCATGTTCATACCGTTGAACTGTGCACAAGAAGCGATGCGGTCAACTTCAGCGATAAGTGAAGAAACTTCAACCTGAATCTGCATACGATCTTCATCAGTGTAGATACCGTTTGAAGACTGAACTGCAAGTTCACGGATGCGCTGTACGATATCTTCAGTTTCCTGGAGGTATCCTTCAGTTGTCTGGATGAAAGAAATACCATTTTTAGCATTTGTAGATGCCTGGTTCAAACCACGAATCTGTGAACGCATTTTTTCAGAAACTGCAAGTCCTGAAGCATCGTCTCCTGCGCGGTTGATTTTCATACCAGATGAAAGTTTTTCCATGTTTTTCTGGTGATTTACTTCCGTGATTCCTTCTGAACGCTGTGCAAACATTGCACTCATGTTGTGATTAATAACCATAATGTATCTCCTTATACAATTTCTAGAGTTACAAGCAGTTGCCGTAAGTGGTCTGCCGCCCTCCCGGGTTTTTTCTCACCCTATACTTTTTATTTCGGAGATTGAAAATTTTACTTTAGCAAAAAAATAAAAATTTTTAGAAATTTTTTTGAAATTAAAGTTAATTATATGTCTTATAACAAGATATTGAAAAAAATAAAGTTATTTTTTAACATAAAAGCATGAATAAAGTGGTGGGATTTTTAGCAGGCACATTGTGCCTTATTTGTGTTTTGACCGCTTGTGAAGATAATCTTATTTCATCACCTTCTGGAAACGGTACAAATATTTACAATAATTCAACTTTGACAGCACCTAAGGATTTAAAGGCAAGTCAGGGCGGCTACAGGAGTATTAATCTGTCCTGGTCAGCTGTTTCCGGTGCATTAAGATATAAAATCTATGCTTCAGATTCAATTTATGAAGATGATTTTGTATTGTTTTCTGAAACTGAAAAAAATTCTTCAACAAGTAAATCAATTTCTAATTTAAATAGTGGATTAACAAAATATTTTAAAGTAACTGCAGTTGATGCTGATGAAAAGGAAGGGCCGGCCAGTACAATTGTATGCGGTTCAACTTTAGCAACACCTGTAATAACTTCTGTAGAGCAGGATTCAGATTCAGATGAAACTTCTGTAACTGTAAACTGGTGGATGGAAAACTGTACGGCAGAAACTTATTATTCTTCAATTCAATATGAAGTTGTCTGTTATACTGATGAAAAGGGAAGTGCTACTGCCGGTAGTGATCCTTTTATAACTGATGGAAGTTTAAGTGCCCAGATAACAGGACTCTCGCCAAACACAACTTATTACTTTCAGGTTATTGCTTCCTTGCAGGGGGGAGCTTACGAAGAAAAAAGTGACATACTTGATTCGGAGACAGCAAGAAAACTTACTCCGGAAAAAATTTCTGATTTTGCAGCAGGGCAGGGTGAATCAACTGATTGCGTAACTTTATCATGGACACTTCCTTCATTTGTTGACATAAAGGAAGGTTCAACTTATGCACGTCGTCCTGTTTACTTTAAAATTTTCAGGAAGCTTTCTACAGATTCAGCTTTTGATTCAGTTCCATATATTGCTTATATTGGTTCTAACTGTAATTCAAGTACAGGTGCTGTAAGTTCATATATCAGTTCAAAAACAGTTTATACTTTTAATGCTCAGGATTGTTCAACAAATAATTCTCTTCTTACAATTGAAGCTGGAGAATCTGTTGAGGAAAATTCACTTTATCCAAATTATATCAGCGGTTACAAAATTACATTTACAGATAAAAATGTTCTGCGTAATAATCGTTACGATTATAAGATTCAGCCTTATACAGATTATTATTATGATGAAAATACTTCGGCTGCATCGGCATCTTCAACTTCATATTCAAAACTTACAACTTCTTCTTCCTCTGCTGCAGAAGAATCAGGATGGCCTTTAGGAAAAACTTCTTTCTCTGTTGGTAATCCTGTTTATATAATTGTTTATGCAGAAGATGGAGTGACAGCTCAAAGTTATAGTGGTGCAAGTTTATCTTTTGAATTTACTTTTAATGACAGTGACCTTGAGTCAAATTACAAATATATACTTTCAAGAAAGAGGGTAACTTTAGATGCTTCAGAGACAGTGGAGTATCTTACAAAAGAATTTACTTCTATTGATGAATTGAATTCTTATACTGATGAAATAAAACCTTTGCCTTCTATGAACGGCCGCTATTCTTATTCAGTTATTATAAAAAGTAATGCAAGTCAGACTAATGTAGAAACTGTAACTTCTTCAAAGAGCAGATATATTACTGAAGATTTAAATCCACTTGTTCTTGAAAATTTTGCGGTTAGTGATGGATATTTAAGTAAGTATGATATTTCTTTCTCTGCAACAGCAGGCAATACTTATATAGTAAAAGAGTGTTCTGTAAATTCTGAAAGTGAATCGGACTGGACTGAAATTATAAATTATGTTTGTACTGAAAGTTCTGATTATAGTTATGAATATATTCCGGAAGATATTGTCAGTGGTGAGACAAGATGGTTTAAGGCTGATGTTTATAAAACTGAGTCTGCAGAAAAAGGTGATGGGGCAGATGCTGTTGAATGCGGAACACTTGGTACTCCAGAGGTAAGTATTTCTGACATAAGTTATGAAGGTATGACAGTTTCTTTTGCTGCTGTAAATAAAGCAGATACTTATACAGTTACTTATGTTTATGATAACGATACTGATTCACTTGCCCTTGATTCAGATTCAGCAGGGCAGAGTGTAACCCTTACTTCTGATGATGCAGATGAATATGGTAATTTTGAAATTCAGTTTAATGAAATTGCCGGCTACAATAATGCTCAGTATGCGGGACTTCCTCTTAAGGTAAATGTTACTGCCCTTAATTCAAGTGTAGATTCTGATAATGAAGTTTCTGTTTCTGAATCAATGAAACTTTTTGGACCGGCTGCAACTGTTGCTGGTGTTTCTCAGGGAACTTATTCTGGAAAAATAAATGTAACATGGGATGCTTTTGACGGTGCAGGTTCTTACATTGTTATCAGAAGATTCTATGATTCTCTTTTAAGTCCGGCTGCCTGGTCTGATGATGTAATTACTTACTGGATAGATGCTTCTACCTGTGAACTGTCTGAGGTTAATCAGAAGTCTGCAAGTGCATCAAGTGTTTCTTTAAGTGACGGAGTTTATACTTTAACGGATCTTGTTACTGAAGAAATATTTACTTCCAGCGATTATAAGGAAGTGTATAGAAAACAGCAGGCCCGTCTTGCCTGGGGACAGAAGTTTGAATATATCGTTGTGCCTTTAAAAGAGACGGATAAAATCGGAGGAACTTATGCTTCTGGAATTCTTGATATAGAAAATGGTGCATCTTATTCCGGAAGTGTCAGTGCTGTTTCTAAAACAGGTTTTGCTTTAGGTTATGGTCTTAAAGTAAATGCATCTAAAGGATGGGAGACTTCTACCCTTAATAAGGAAGACAGTGCAGATAATACTTCTATTTATGTAAGCTGGTCTAAGCCTGAAGTTCCGTCTGGTGATGTTGTTTATTATGTTTACAGATATGATGGTTCAAGTTGGGAAGAAAAAGGTCAGACTTCTGATTTGTATTATTCAGATACAAGTGCAGCTTATGGAAAAGTTTACCGCTATCTTGTTGGTATGAGTTGTGGTAATGCCAGATCTTATCCTGCAAAAAATGAAAATGAAAGGGATTACAATATTTCTTATTATGATGAACATGCTGATTCAAATTATTCAGACAGATCTATAAATGAAGGATGGGTTCTTTCCCAGCCTAAGGTTACTTCTGCAAATCAGTCGGATTCACTTGGTACTACAGAAAAACTTATATGGTCTGCAGCTCAAATAGATGATACTTCCAACTATGGAATTGATGGTTATGTAATAGAAGTTATCAGTAATGATTTAAGTGACTGGACTCAGGTGGCAGCTTATTCATTTGATACAGCAGATACAAGTGAAAGTTACAGCTATTCATTTGATGGTTCTGCCTGTGATGCTACAAAGATTCTTCGTGATTACAAACATTTTTATCGCGTACGCAGTTATGTGCTCAGGGATTCAAAATACTGTTATAGTGCTCCGACCGAATTTACTTTTGGTACTGAGGATGAATATATTAAGTGGGGAACCCGTGCTCCTAGTGATGAAGAAATGGTTAAGTGTATCAATCTTATTATTGGTGATGCTTTGTTCCAGTGCGGAATTTCTTCTGGAGGTGACAGAACTTGTACTGGTTCAACAGGAACCTTTACTATAACTCATAGTTCTGCAACAAAGACTGTAACCTGGGGAACTGGTGGAGAAAAATATACTCACATTTTCCGTGGTGGAACTACTTTAAATACAACAAGTGATTCAACAGATAATTCATTTACATCTCCATGGACAATTACAATTGCTGATGTCTCATCAAGAGCTGCTGTTGATGGAAATACTTTGTATTATCTTCCACAGGCAGAAGTTGCTGTTGAATGTTCTAACGGTCTTGATTCTTATAAAGGAACATTTACGGTAAGTGCTGGAACAATGGGAAGCAAGGGATGGACTGCATTAAGTGATGGTGTAAAACTTTCATGGATATGTGCCTTTACCCGTGATAATGGTTACAGTTTTAGTATTACGGAAAGTGATGAGGATACATTCCTTAAATGGTTCCCTTATAACATTGGAACGGGACATGATTCAAAAGTTACACAGTTTGATGATACTGTTCCGGTTTATGTTTCTCCATGGTGGTAATAAAAATGAAAGTAATAAATAGAAAACTTAGTAAAAAAATATTTTTATCAGGTCTGTCATTGTTTTTTTTAACATCCTGTGCTGACTGGTTTCAGGGAAAAGTTGCAATGGATACTGATAATGAGCAGAGTTCGGTTTCTGATTTTTTAACACCAGATGTAGAAATTGATCAGCTTGATGCTCCGGAACAGGTTCTTGCTTCTCAGGGAATTTATTCAGGTAAAATAAAAATTACCTGGTCTGCTGTAAGTGATGCTACATCTTATACAGTTGAGCGTGCTTATGTAGAAGATAAAACTTCAACTGTGAATTATGATGAACTGGATTTTTCTGTTGTGTCTGAATATTGTTCTGATACAAGTTATGTTGATACGATTTTAAAAACACCAGGCAGTTCTAATGTTCAGTATGATTATCGTTACTATTATAAAGTTACTGCAAAAAATATTGGTGCAGGCTATGAAGAAAGTGATTATTCACAGGTGTCAGAAACAGAAGGATGCGGCTGGCTTTTAGGATGTCCAAAAAATACTGATGCAACAAAAGGTACTTCTACTGAAATTGTAAAAATTACCTGGGATGCTGTAGATAATGCTGTTTCTTATGGAATATATCGTGGAGAAAAATCCAACGGTACTTCCATGGAATTAATCGACACTGTTTACGGAAATCAGACTTATTATGAAAACGACATTCTTTCTTCGGAACAGGGAACGGAATTTTATTACAAGGTAAATGCTTATACCCGCGAAGGAACTACATCTGCATTAAGTTCAATAGCTATGGGTTATTCACTTTTACCAGGTGCTCCTTCTACTCCGGAAAATGTTTGTGTTAACAACGGTCTTGGAGAAATCAGCAGGGGTTCTTCCGGTTTGAATGTTATGTGGGATGAAGTTGATTATAACGGCGGAACAGTTACTTATTGTGTTTACAGAAATTCTTCTCAGGATAGTGAGTATACTCTGCTGGCTTCTGATTTAACTACTGCTCTTTACACTGACAAGTCCGGATTAAAGACAGGTGTTTATTACTATTATTATGTTCAGGCAGTTGGAGAAGATTCGGACGGAACTGTAATGAAGAGTCCTTTCTCTGAGAGCGGTAAGGATTCAGAAAGTCCTGCCCTGGGATTTTTACTTAGTCCTCCTACAGAAATTCAAATACTTGATGGTAGTGATGATGATCATGTTATTGTTGAATGGCAGGATGCAATCGGTGCAGAAATTGATTCACTTAATCTGAGCTACGGAATTTATTATTGTGATGATCTTGATGGTACATATACACTTTTGGTAGAACCTGATGTTACGGAAAAAAATTCTGAAGGGTATTATGAATATGAAGTTGTAAAAAAATCTTACTACAAGCTTCTTACAAAAAATCCTGATGGTACTGATACGGAAAGTGTATTGAGTTCAGCTTATGCACCAATGCCGGCTGCACCTGCAAGTGTTACTGCTTCTAAGACTCAGAAAATTTCTATCAGTGACTGGGATACTTCTTATAATTCAAATAATGTTTATCCTGTTCAGATTGAATGGACTGCTCCGGAAAATGATATTCCTGCAGCATATTATGTTTACCGTTCATCTTCTCCTGATTCAGGATTTAAAAAACTTACGGATGAACCGGTAACTGATCTTGTTTACATTGATTACAACACTAAGGCAAAAGCAAGTGTAATTTATTATTACAAAGTTGTTTCACTGAATAATCTTTATCAGGGAAATAAGGGAACTGTTGATTATGGTTATGGTGCAATTACTCCTGACCAGTGGATGCGTGAATATAACAAAACAAGTCTCAGGTCTCAGGAACATCTGACCCTTATGCATAAAGCTAATGACATGGATAAGCTGGGATCGGAAACTGTTAACGGTGATATTTCCGGAACACTTTATTATAAGGCAGCTATTGCAGGTCTTGGTGCAGAAATCGTAATGAAGTATACAGACTATGCGGATTACAACTATACCTATTACACAAATGGTGAATGGGTAATTGAGCCGCACTTTGTCTTTGATGGTAATTCAAATACATCATCAAACATGAGTGCAAATGGAAGTATGAACGGAACAGTAACCTGTACAGGTATGTATCCTGGTTCAAATTATTACAACAATCTTGAAATTAAAAATGGAGCTGCAGGCGGCGGCTATTATGTTATAAGTTCCTGGGATCTTGAAGGCAATGAAGTCTACACAAGTGAAGAGGTAAACTGGAAAGTAGGAGAAGAGGATAGATAAATGAAAAAAGTATTTTTTATGACAGCAGGTATTTTACTGGCACTGGTTTTTACAGCTTGTTATGAACCAAGTCCACTTTACGGAACATGGGCTGACAATAATGGCAGTAAACTTTCTTTTATGAGCGATGGAACTTTTTCTGCAACAGTAGAAAATTCAGAAGGAGATGAAGTTGATTATGAAGGCAGTTATACTGTAGTAGATAATGTTCTTGTATTTAAATATTCAGTGGACAGCAAATCTTATTCAATGAACAGTGAATGGGATATTCGCGGAGCTATGCTTTATCTTGACTGGATTACTGATGATACAACAAAGCATCTGACTTTATATCATACAAGTAAATAGAGAGCTGGCTGATGAAAAAATTATTATTACTTGCTGCAGTATTCTGTTCACTAAGTTTTTGCCTTTATGCCCAGACACAGACAGAAAACAATGGTGGAACAGAAAATACTGAAGAAGATATAAATCCAAAAACAGGTTTTCCTCTTATTAAAGACAGGCCTTATATTATTTTTGATGAAGGGGTTACTTTTGCAACAGTAGTTCGTCTTGAAGAAATGTCAGGTCGTTCTAACTTTGTCTGGCAGGATTATATGATAGGAGCTTATTTTGCAGTTCAAAGTGTAAACATGAAGCCTTGCAACAGCATGATAAAAATAAGTGCCTATTATCCTTTTTCCCATGAGTTTAATGATGTGGAACAGATTGCAAAACAGACAATTTTGTATGCCTTTGATCTGTTTGCAGGTCCTATTTTTGAAACAAACATGTGGGAATATGTCCGCTTAAAGTACGGTATTGGATTGCATTATATGTATCAGCTTAGTGATGAATATCATCTTCATTATCTTGGCCTGGGTCTTCTGACCGGAACAGAACTTCCTGTAGCCCACCGCTGGACTATTCTTGTTAATGCAGGTTTTGATCTTGATTATCCAAACCTTGGAACCAATAAAAATATTCAGCCTTTTGATTATTCATGGCAGTATCATGTTGACGTGGGAATCCGCTACAGCAGAAAAAAGACCAATAAGTATTCTTATGTAAGGCAGGTTAAGAAACTATTCTAGGGTTTTTTGCATACTTTTACGGGAACTGCTGACAACATTTTTCAAATAAAGTAAAATACACTTCCATGAAAGTAGCAGTAATTGGAAACGGTGGACGCGAACATACAATCGCATGGAAAATTGCTCAGAGCAGCAATGTAGAAGAAGTAATCTGTATTCCTGGTAACGGTGGTACAGCATTAGAAAATAAATGCCGCAATGTAGAAGCGTCTGACGGAAATTACGCTCAAGTTGCTAAGGCAAACGGCTGTAGTCTTGCAGTTGTTGGTCCGGAAAATCCTCTTTCTGAAGGTGCAGCTGATGATTTGTGGGTAGCAGGAATTCCTGTAATTGGTCCTAAAAAAGCAGGTGCACAGCTTGAAGCCAGCAAAGATTTAGCTAAGGCTTTTATGAAGAAGTATGGAGTTGCCTGTGCTAAAAGTGAAACCTTTACAGACGAAAAGGCAGCTCTTGAATATGTAGAAAAACAGGGTGCACCAATTGTTCTTAAGGCAGATGGTCTTGCTGCTGGAAAGGGTGTAGTTGTTGCCCTTACTATGGAAGAAGCCAGACAGGCTGTTAAAGATCTTATGGAAGGAACAGCTGTTGGTGACGCCGGAAAAAAACTTGTAATCGAAGAATATCTCAGGGGAGTAGAAATTTCTGTTCTTGCAGCAGTTAGTGTTACTCCTGAATATGCAAAAGAAGGAAAAGCCTGCATAGCATCATTCTTAAGTGCCCGCGACCACAAGCGTCTTCTTGATGGAGCAAAGGGACCTAATACAGGTGGAATGGGTGCTATTTGTCCTGTTGATGATTTTACTGACGATTTAAAGAAAAAATTCTATGAAGAAATTGAATTCCCAACATTACGTGGTCTTGTAGAAGAAGGTTATGATTACCGCGGATTTATTTTCTTTGGAATCATGCTTACTAAAGACGGACCAAAAGCTCTTGAATACAATGTTCGTCTTGGAGATCCGGAAACTCAGGCAGTTCTTCCAATGATGGATTTTGATTTTGTAGAAATGTGTCAGGCAATCATCGATGGTAAACTTAAGGATTTTAACTTTAAGTGGAAGTCTGGTTATCAGGTAGCACCTGTTGCTGTAAGCGGCGGATATCCTAAGTCTTATAAAAAGGGAATGCAGATTTGCGAAGACAAGGCAAAGATTGAAGAAAGCGGTGCAAAGATTTTTATTGCAGGTGCTGTAGAAGACAAGAGCCTTGACTGTTCAAAAGCTGGTGCTACAAGCCTTAAGACAAGCGGCGGACGTGTACTTGCATGTTCTGCTCATGGTTCTACTTTTGATGAAGCATGGAAAAAATCTTATCAGGCACTGGAAGCCGTAAACTTTGAAGGAATGTTCTATCGTAAGGATATCGGACTTCCAGGTGCAGCTGAATCTAATTAAGTTTGCTTTTGCAGCATAAATTGCAGCCGGCAATGACAACGTGTTTTTTGCCGTCGCTAGTTTTGTTAAAAAGGTGAGCTACAAGATGTCCTGTTTTGCCATCAATCTGTTTGTGGCAGACAGGACATTCTCTTTTTAAACCTTCTTCAACTCTTGGATAACAGTGGGGACAACCTTTTATGATGCAGAGCTGATCGCTTACACTCATAGGACGGTATACTCTTGTGAATAAATCTTCACCAGGGTAAAGGGGACTGTTGCAGAGAGGGCAGTTTACAAGAAGACCTTTGGCAGCTGCTTCTTCTCTCTTTTGACGGCGGCGTTTCCATTCTTTTTCCTGTTTGCCGTAAGCTTTGTAATTGATAAAAAAATTAAGGAGGAGCACAAGTACAAAAAGTGATCCTCCCAGTAAAACATATTCCATATAAACTATTATTAAATGAAGCTGATAAAGTCTCAATAGGTTTTTGAAAATTATTTTTCCAAATCTTCACTGCCAAAACTTAAAGGAAGAATTTCTTCAAGTGTTTTAACGATATATTCATCTGGAGATTTAGCAAGAATAACTTCAAAATTATTTTTACAGAATTCACGCATTACCTGACGGCATACACCGCATGGAGGACAGTAGTCTTTAATTTTTCCATCTGGTCCGCCTACAATAGCAATTGCCTTAAAAGATTTTTTTCCTTCGCTTATGGCTTTAAAGAAAGCGGTTCTTTCGGCACAGTTTGTTGGTCCAAAAGCAGAGTTTTCAATATTACATCCTGTGTAAATCTGGTCCTGGTCAGTTAAAAGAGCAGCTCCAACATGGAAGTGTGAATAAGGTACGTAAGAAAAATCCAGCATTTTAATGGCTTCACTTATGAGCTTTTTGTACATTTCGTTCTTTTCCATACTAATACCTCCTGAATTTGATTAGTGGTAAAATTCAGTATAACACATAAAAATCCACTTGTGAATGAAAAAGTAAATATGGTTATGAGTGGCAGTGTTGAGAATGTAGGCGTGGAGTTGTAAAATAAAAATATGAAAAGCATAGTAAAAGTATTTATTGGTTTAACAGTATTTTTTTTAGTTTCATGTTCATCTGCAAAAGTTGCAGTACCTGATTATATTTCTGACTGCCATGAATATTATGATAATGGAATGTATTTAAGTGCAGTTGGTGAAGGAAAAACAAAAGAAGAAGCCAGAACAAATGCAGCTGCAGAAATCAGCCGTTACATTCAGCTGGTAATAAATTCTGATGTAAAAATAGAAACTATTTATTCAGAAAGTAATGGTAAGCTTGATTCAGTAGAAAATTATTCAACTGTTAATGTTGCAAAGACAAACTTTACTTTTACAGGTCTTGAGTATTCTGAATTTTTTCAGCCAAAAAAAACTTATTATGTTGCCGCTTATATTGAGCGTTCAAAAGCATATAACCAGGTTAATCTTGAAACAGGTATTTTAAAAAGCCAGTTCCTTGAACTTTATGATAATGCAGCAAAAGAAGATCCTTTGTCGGCATATGCAGATTATGAAAATGCAAAAAAAATCACACCGGCCCTTATAGAAAAAATAAGTGTGCTTATGGCAATTAATCCTTCTGATGCTTCTTCTGATTATGCTGATTGTATTAAAAAAGTTTCCCTGCTTGAAAAAAATAAAAGTGACTGTTTAAAAAAGAGTACGGTTCAGATTGCAAAAATTGATGGTGACTTTGAAAATATAATTTATAATCAGGTAGAAAGTTCCCTTAAGGAAGCAGGTCTTTCTATCAGCAAGGGTAAAGGTACTTATAGGGCAGAAGTTATTCTTGATCTTAATAAAACTGCAGAAGGAGAGCCGGGAGATGAGATTTATGTAGCAACTCCTAGTGTAGAAATAAGTCTTATGTATGGGGACGAAAGCGTTTATACCTTTAATACAAAAACAGAGCAGAAAACCCTGGCTTATACAGCAGAAAAGCTTCAGCGCGAAAGCCTTAAAAAGCTGGCAAAAAAGATAGCCTCTGATTTTACAATTGAATGGCATAGCAAAAATCAGTAATTTTCTATAAAATAGTGCAAACAAAATCGGGGGACTTAAATGATTTTTACACCTGTAGAAATAGAAGAAACAGTTAACATGTTCAGTCATCAGAATCTTGATGTACGCTGCATTACAATGGGAATTAACCTTCTTGATTGTGCAGACTCTGATGAAAAAAAAGCTAATCAGAAAATATACGATAAAATAATGCGCTATGCCGGCAACCTTGTTAAAACCGGACAGGATATAGAAAAAGAAATGGGAGTTCCTATTATTAACAAAAGAATTTCCGTTACTCCTATTGCTCTTGTTGCAGGAGCAAGCGGCGCTAAAAGTTATGTTTCTTATTGTAAGACACTTGACCGTTGTGCAAAAGAACTTGGTGTAAATTTTATTGGTGGTTTTAGTGCTCTTGTTCAGAAGGGAATTACTCCTGCAGATAAAACTTTAATTGAATCTATTCCTGAAGCACTTTCTGTAACAGACAATGTTTGTTCTTCCGTAAATGTTGGTACAACAAAAAATGGTATTAACATGGATGCAGTTAAGCTTATGGGAGAAATCATTAAGCAGACTGCAGAAATTTCTAAAAATAATCCGGTAAATGGCTGTGCAAAACTTGTAGTATTCTGCAATGCACCTGAAGATAATCCGTTTATGGCCGGAGCTTTCCACGGACCTGGAGAAGGTGATTCTGTAATTAACGTTGGTGTTTCCGGACCTGGTGTTATTCTTGCAGCTGCACGTCAGTTTAAAGGTAAGCCTATTAACGAACTTGCTGACGGAATTAAAAAGATGGCATTTAAGATTACACGTATGGGTCAGCTTGTTGGTACAGAAGCAGCCCGTCGTCTTGGCGTAAAGTTTGGTATTCTTGATCTTAGTCTTGCACCAACTCCTGCAGTAGGTGATTCTGTTGCACGCATTCTTGAAGAAATTGGTCTTGAAGGTGCAGGTGCTCCTGGTACAACTGCTGCTCTTGCCATGCTTACTGATATGGTAAAGAAGGGTGGTGTTATGGCATCAACAAACGTTGGTGGTTTAAGCGGTGCTTTTATTCCTGTTTCAGAAGATGAAGGTATGATTAATGCCGTTAAACAGAATTCAATCTGCCTTGAAAAACTTGAAGCAATGACAACTGTATGTTCAGTTGGTCTTGATATGATTGCGATTCCTGGAGATACAAGTGCAACAACTATTTCTGGAATTCTTGCTGATGAATTTGCAATTGGTATGGTTAACAACAAAACTACAGCCTGCCGTCTTATTCCAGCTCCTGGAAAAAAAGCCGGTGAATGGGTAGAGTTTGGCGGTCTTCTTGGAGGATGTCCTGTAATGCCTGTTAATAACTTTAGTTGTGCCGATTTTATTAACCGCGGTGGACGTATTCCTGCTCCAATTCATTCATTCAGAAACTAAAAGAAAAATAATAGAAAGTAAGAAAATCCGGTGTTTGAATCTTAAGGTATTTTAATTTCTGGATTCAGACAGTCGGTAAATAAACGCTATTATATAGAAGAAAAGCATCATCTGAATTTTTCTCAGGTGGTGCTTTTTTAATGTCTCAAATTTGAATTTAAGGTTACCACATGTTAAAATTCAAATTATGAAGAGATTTTTTATAAAGTCCGCTAAAATTGCGGCACTGACAGTATGGCTTTTCTCTTTTTTAAGCTGTAAGGACCTGTTTAACATGCAGGTTCCGGAAACAGTTTCCGTAGCAACTGATGCTGAATACAATGTAAATCTTGGAACACTTAAATACAACTTGTCTGACTCTTTGAGTACTTCTGCAATTACAGAACAGATGCAGAGTAGTCTTGGAGACAGTCTGGAGCTTTACAATTATATCCAGGATGACGATGACGAAACTGATGAAGATGAAAGCGATATTCTGAGTTATGTACTTCACTATCCGGTTTACGAAGTTCCTATTGATATAGGTTCTTATCTTGATGACCTGGATTTTGACAGTGTTTTTTCAAGTGCAGATTTTGGATTTAATTTTGATCAGACAATTTCTGTACCTAGTGTAAGTGGTTCTTCTACAAGTCAGATTGGTCTGGACTTTATGGAAGAGTTCCAGAGCACAATTGATAGTAATCTTTCTGCCAATGGTTTTACAATTGATACTTGTTATGAACCTGGTATTCAGACTGAACTTGAAACAAATCATGGTTCTATTGAAATTATAGCTGAAGCAGAAAGAATTTATTATCAGAGTGGATCAGCTGTAGAAATTATTTTTACAAAGACAGATTCTACTGACTGTTCTGAAGATTTTGTATTTAAAGGAAAGGGCTTTTTGTCTTCCGATGGAACAAATGAAGATTTAGGAAGCAGCGACTGGGTCAGCGTAAAAGACGGCGGAACAATTTCCATTCCTCTTGATACTGAAGATGGTTTACCTTCTACTTTCTATATTTGTCTTAAGGGAAGTTCTACAGGTGGTGAAGCTTTAGTTGCTCACAGTTATGAAGTTTCCATTGGACTGTCATCTGCCTCTGCTTTAAGTAAGATAGAGAATGTTCGGAAAACTTCTTCTGATCTTGGAATTGATCCTGTTG
>NZ_JAILGZ010000125.1 GCF_024696245.1 Treponema sp. | reverse complement strand
CGTTTGATACAAAAGTCAAGTTTACTGCAGTCCCTATTAATTCATTTTTCTTTGTCAAATCCAAATCCTTGGCATTGGTTTTCAACGAACCAAAAGATTCGACACTTCTTAATGGTATTCCCTGAGTAGAATAATATAATTCTTCTACATCTGAATAATTATTATTCTCGCCAAAATCTACAGGCGAAACATCTAGCTTAAACTTGGTGCAAATATATTCCAAATGTTCAAACATCGTCAATGATCTGTCAAAAAAATCAATGACTCCTTTGATATTATTTATCTCAGACCGATTTGAATCAGATTCAATCTTTTTCATCTGATCCTCATTTTTAAATAAATACCTGCAAAAAGCCACTGCAGTTTCATAATCTAAAATCAATTCATGCAAATTTTTTGCCCGTTTTTGTTTTATATCATAGCTGAATTTAGTCTCCTGTTTTTCAAGATCACTTTTAAGATTAAATTTGATCGTTTGCCCTATTTCAGCCAGTATCAAATAGCCAGTATCAACCTTTATCCTATTAAGCGTTACTATTCTTTCGCCGGATTTAGTGGTCAACTTAATATCAATCGGTTTCTGGGCTGGATACAGCATAGACTTCACTATATTTGTCTCATATTTTTCAGAATAATTTGCATCCCCATTTCCTATTGTTTCTTTAACCCCTTTTACTCCGCTAACTTCAACAGGCATACCAGTTTTGCCAAGCTCTTGTAGACCTTTTATAAAGTTGGTATATCCTTTCTCATCATAAAAGTCTAATTTCACTTTTCTCTCAAGAGGTTTTTTGGAGAAAATATCCTTTAATTTGTTAGCCATTTAGATATCCTCCCTTATATTTTCTAAAACCATTATTTTGCTAATTATTATCTGCTTCTTTATGCCTTCTTCCAAACCAAATTTATCAGAAGGCAGAGAAACAATATATTTTATAAGTCTATCCCTGCTATCATTATCCGGAACAAGAAGATACTTTATATCCTCATAATTGAAATTTAGCCAAAGATCTTTATATTTTTCGTCTTGAAGATTTTCATTCCAACTATCTCGTTCATCAATAGCTTGTGGATTTGCGTGAACATTCTCCAATGTATGATTATTCATAAGACTTACATCTGGTACATATCTCCACTCCTTCTCATCATGGAAAATTTTGTCATATAAAAGTGTTTTCTTTTTATCGTTCTCATCAAAAAACACCTTTTCCATTGTTCCCTGAACAGGCTTCGTATATGCAAACCTATTTAATAAATCATCAATTAAACTTAATGGCAAATCCTCCTGGCTCATCAAATCAGTAAACGCCTTGCTTAATGACCTAGCGGCCTGACCATTTTTATTCAAATAGTTGATTGGCTGTAGTTTATGTTCAACACCCCATTCTTTTGAAAATGCAATAGCATATTTACCATAGAAATCAGGATGTGTCTTCTTTGACAAAGCCCTTTGCTTGTCTTTATCTGAAAGACTTTCGTAGTCTTCCCCTTTACAGTTCACATACAATTCTGCAAAAAGTTTTGAAAGCTGAATATCGCAAAAACACTTCTGTAACACTTCAATATCATCATACCTATCCCCATCGGCTTCTAAATTCAAGAATCCTACATCTTCAACATAATACCTGGGAATCAGAGCCTTCTTTAAAAGTGCAGTTTCCAAGAACTCCGGCTTTTCCATAAAGTTAAATAAAGCATTTGCACTTTGAGCATAGTATCCTTTTTTAGGTTTTCCTTTTGCCTCAATATTTATAGATGTTTTTTCCATTTAGTCCCCCTAACAAATCATGTTATCTATTATCATGTATATCGTCTGCATAATTCCAATGATACCCACCTGACTTACCACCTTTTTTTATTGATTGAATAATTGAAGTTGAACTCTTTAAGCCCATATATTTAGCAGCATCAGTTGCGCTAGGAAATACTTGCTTCGTTTCAACACAAATAACTTTACGTTTATTTTTTTCGGCAGCACGCTTTCTTCCACATACTGGGCATCCCTGACCTACTAGTAAACTTCCCGCCTCTGGGGACCATATATTACCGCATATTTCACATTGCACTTTTATAGGACTATGAGTCTTCTCATATTGCCCAATCACTTCAATCTTTGGATTGAATCTCTTTAACTGATTTACAAAAGTGTCATGATTTTTTCTCAACTTGTCTGATGATTTTTTTCGTCCGCAGCAAGGGCAACCACGGCCAAGTAATATACTTCCAGCTTCTGCGCACCATTCGTTGCCACAAATCCTGCAACGAACTGTAATCCTACTGTGTCGGCTTTTATAGTTTCCTATAACTTCAATATCTGGATTAATGCCGCTCATCTGATTGACAAATTCAGCCTGTGTTTTTCGAACTTCTGAATGAGCCTTCTTGGTGCCGCATTTTCTGCACCCATACCCGGATAATAATTGTGCTGGTATAGCATTCCACTCATTATTACATTTTCGACACCGGACACGTATTCGTGTGTTAACATTTATAAAACGATCAACAACATCTATATCTGGATTGATTTTATAAAGCTTTTCAAGAAATTCTTCATACGTCTGAGCCCTTGAAGCAGCCGCAGCAGCTATTTCTATCTTTTTCCATTCATCATCTGTGATATGAACATCGACGTTCATATCATGAAGTAGTTCAATCGTCAGTTTCTTCAATTCAGAATGGTTTCCAGAGTTCAAATCGA
>NZ_JAILGZ010000022.1 GCF_024696245.1 Treponema sp. | reverse complement strand
GTACAGGAAAAGAAATAGTACCATAACCAAAAATATCCCTGAATAAAGTAAAGCCAATTGCAAAGGCAGAAAAGGAAGCGCTGTATTTAAAATTTGCTTTAAGCTCATCTTTAAGGGGGCGGATTTCCGGAATGTGAATTTTAGTTACTATAAATGAACAGGTTGCAGCAAGATAAATGGCAAAATGAAGTACAAAGGCTGACATGGGACTGTAAAAATTAAGTATCTGTTTGAATATTACAGCCGAAGAAATTACTACAGCTGCAGTAACCGGAACCTGAAGTTCCTTAAGCTTTAGTATGTCTATGAGTTTTCTTGATAAAGTTCCTGTAAGGATAAAGAAATTATAGGCCGTTAAAATTAATATTCCGTATGCTAGCCTTCCTGGAATAAAAACAAGGAGAGCCATTGACTGTATAAGTATGTTATAGATGCTTGTTTTCTTTAAGGACATTTTACTTTTCCTCTTTATGACTGATATTGGCTTTTACAAGAGAAGGAATTTTATTTTTCCAGTAATTAATCTGGTTGTAATAGCCTGACTGTTTTATATTTTTACGTGCTTTTGCAGATATTTCGCTAAAATCAATGAAATCAGCCTTATCCTTTACTGAATCATAGATAAATACACAGGGAACGGATGAATAAATTGTAGTTACCCTGATAATAAAAACATAGGAATCCGGATTATTTTTTAACTGCCAGGCTGATGCAGTAGTAGATAAAAGGGATGAAAATTTAATCTCTTTATCCGCCATATCATCAAAAGAATTTTTGTTCAGGATAGAATTTACCTGTGCTTTAAGCCCTTTGGAATAGGATTTTTTTGAAGTCAGACAAAGAGCAAGCATTAATCCGCATAAAACTACAATTACAGCTACAAAAAATCCAAGTTTTATAAGCTGTTTTTTGTAAAATTCAATCTGTATATTTGTTTCTTCAGGAGAATTTTCAGTGAATTCTTCAGACATTTTCTGTCTCCTTTATCATCTCTACTTTAGGTAAAAGATTTTTCTTGATGCATTTCTGTGCCCCTTTGTTTTCAAAATACTGAATAAGAGGGCTTAAAAGATTCAACATAAGGACTACGAATACCATTCCTGCTGCAGAAGTTCCAAATCCTGCTGTTATAAAGGCAAAAATAGCTGCAGCAAAACCGTATAAACACTTACCTGTTCTGGTTAAAGGTGCTGTTCCATACCACTGAATAAGGTAGGTTGCATAAAATAAAGTACCGCTGGAGAAAAGTGCAAGAATCATATCTCCCTGCAAAGGAGTTCCATTGATAAAAACAGGAAGAAGGAGCCTTACTAAAAGCATGTAGGCCATTATAAATATTCCCGGAATTATATAATCAATTATTGAATAGGAAATAAAAAGTACAAGGGAAATAATTGTAAGAAGATTAAACCTGAAGGCCGGTATAAAAGAACCTGAATCTACAATCATGCTGATATAACCGTCAGGTATGGCAATTTTAAAGAAAGAAAAAATATTTTTATTAAGGAAATCAGTAATTTTATAATCAAAAGAAAATGTTTTTATGCTTCCATTCTGAATCAGGTTTAATGCTGCATTTCTTGACTGAAGGGAATGTGCCGTAATTTCAAAACCAGGGAAAAATGATGAATCAAGGAAAAAGAGCATTGCTATGGTTAAAGCCGATGGATTAACCCAGCTGGCTGCAAAATTACCGAATACATATTTACTTCCTGCAAAACATAAAAGGGCTGTAATAAATACAATTACAGGAGGATATGTCTGAGGAACAAGAAGTCCTGTAAGTAATCCCTGAATTACGGCAATTACATAATCATATTTATAATTCTTTCTGCAATAACGGAAAGCTGCTTCACAAAGAATTGAAGCTGCAAGTGGACATGCGGTTGTTATAAGAGCAGAAAAACTTCTGGTAACTGCAAGTCCTATTACCTGCAGAATAAGGGCAGATAAGATTATCTTTGAAGAAGTTGAAACTGAAGGTGTTAAATATATAAATGGTGTAAGAGTAATGGAATGCTTTTTATACATTATTTTAGTCTGCATTGTTTTCCCTCACTAAAGAAATTGTCTGACTTAAAGAAAGTCTTGACGGACATACTGAATTACAAAGATTACAACCTGAACAGAGACTTGCAGTTTTTATCAGGTCTCTATCATTTCTGTAATTAAAAATCAGGTCAGGATAAAGATTTTCAGGACAAATACTGCGGCAGCGTCCACAATGAATACAGCTGCTTACAGTTGTATCATTCATTTCTGTATGCTTTGTAAATTCTATGCTTTTTACACTTTTTGTTATTGGTATGTTAAGGGATGATACTGCACTGCCCTTTAACATTCCGTTAATAACAATAAGGTTGCTTTCTGATTTAAAACCACCACATTGATTTACAATGTTTTCAATTGGAGTACCAATTCTTACCCTTAAAACTGCAGAAGAATTAATACATTCTCCGCAAATATGAATAAATCTTTCTACTACAGGAATTTCTGCTGCACATGCTTCCCATGCTGAATAAGCTGTTACACTGTCAATAAAAATACAGTTACCGTTTACATTCCTGAATTTATTGTTTATGGAAGAACCATTTTTTCTAATATTTTTAATAAGGTCCTGTTTTGTTCCGGAAGGATATTTATTTGTATCAACTTCGCAAAGAAGGCACGGAATATCTTCAATGTAAGAAAGATCAGGAAGCTCAACCATATTTTTACTTACGGTAAAAATAATTCCGTCAGCATCCATTGCCCGGGCTATAATATGTGAACCTTTTACAACTTCTGCAGTAAAGTGGTTAAAAACAAAACTATCTGTAAGAACACCTGGATCTTCGTCAAAAAGCCTTACTATGAGAAATCTGTTTTTTTCCAGACTGCACTCTTTTATCTGATCAGAAAGGGAGTAAGTTCCTGAAAATGTATTAACAACTCCTTTGTTTTTGAATTCAGAAAGAAGCTTTGCAGCTGATTTAGCTTTCCAGTCAATTTCGTGAATCTTTTTTCCAAGATAATAGAATTTTCCACCTGTTTTGATTTTTACAGTAGCAGATGTTTTTCCATCAGGAAGAGTAACCTGAGTAATGGAATCAACAATTCCGGATACAGATGCATTTACATCAGCACCGGAGCTGTGGTCGTTCTGGGGAAGAAAGCCAATAATCTGCCCTTCTTTAACTGTATCCCCTTTACTTACAGTTGCTTCGTAATTACCTTCATCCAGCTGATTTAATGGAATATAAGCATACAAAGGTAAAAATGAGCGGACTGATTTTTTTATTTCACGACGTTCTGTGTGTACAAAATTCTTAATACTTTTCATTTATTTCTTCCAGCAAAAAATTGGAATAACCAGATTAATGGTATAACAATAGCACTTATGATTATAAGAATCAAACTCCAGATAAAATTCTGGTTTTCATTCCTGCCTGAGCTGGTATAACCTGATTTTAAATCCCTGCCCTGATCAATTAAAATATTTTCAATTATATTTAGCCCTGAATCCTTTACCTGATTATCCATGCTGTCAATAAACTCGTCATCATAAGTAAGGACCTTTCTGTCCCACTGAATTATACCTTCAGAAGATTTTTCATAAGAAGGAATGGAAACTGAGTCTCCCATGTGTGGAGCTGCTTCAAGATCATCTTTATTGAGGTTTTTATATGGAAAACTCAGCATTTTCCAGGACCAGTCATAATAATCCTGAGTCTGAGGAAGGTCTGCTGATATTTGGGAAGAATTCTTTACCGGAGAAGGCAGTTCAAGAACATCATTACTTTTTACAGTTGCAAAAGATGTGTCTGTAATAAAGAAAACCATAAGAATCAGAATAAAAGCCGGAGCAAGAAGAATCTTTTTAAGGGATTTTCTTGTAAACAGGCTTATTTGTCCTGCAGAAAAAATAGGAAGGTAATCAAAGGAAGCCTTAGAGTCCTTCCATAACATAAACTGGCCGTAAAGAAATACTGAAGAAATAGATGCAGAAATCGCAAGAATTCCCAGTAAAGCTGAGGTAAGGGAATTAAAAAGTATAACAGCAAGGGCTGTCAGGGAAAGAAGCTTTAACCTGAAGCTGTGGAGCATTTTTATAAGACTTCCCTTTCTCTTCCACAGGCGCTGACAGATAAAAAAAACTGACATTAAAATGAGTACTCCGCAGGCTGTTGGATAAAAGGGTACTGCGGCAGAGAGCAAAAGAAAGATAAATGATGATAAGGCAAAAAGAATTTTATTGTCAGAAAATATAAGTAATAAAATAAAGGCAAAGAGACAGGCAAGAGGTACCATTACAGGATAATTTCCACGGGTATCAATACCTGTTTTAGAAGTAAGTTTATTGTTAATTACTTCAACTGCACTTTCAAGATACTTTTTCTGGCTTTTTTTAACGTAGTAAAGTTTATAATCCCCGTCCCTGTCGTAAAAATAGTTAAGTCTTTTATTAAGATAATCATTAAAGGATGCAGGAAGAACAGGTGTAACAGTAGAAATAAAGGGAGGCAGCTGATTTGAAAGGGAAATTATTTGGGAACAGCCGCTTTCTTCAAGAATGGATAAAACTGTATTTTCCGGAATAGAAGCTTCTACATAAAGTACGGAATAGTTATTCCAGAGTTTGCCACCTGGAACTACCCTGAAAATAAAGAGCATTAGCAAAGTGAGCAAAATAATTAATAAGGGCAGAACTATTTTTTTAATGTACTTCATGAATTAAAGCAGTATAGCACATATTTGATTTTAATTCTATAATATGTATAAGAAATTGAAGGAAACTAAAAAAATTACCCATGGATTTTAAAATTTTCACCACAGGAAAAGATGATGCCGGCAGACGCTTGGACCGGGTAATCAAAAAAATATTTTCAGACCGTAAGATTCAATCAAATGCCCAGGAAGTGATCCGTAAAAAGCTGGTAAAGGTGAATGGCAGTAAATGCCAGGCATCCAGACTTCTTAATGAAGGTGATTCCATAGAAATAGCAGCTTTTTTACTGGGACAGGAAGCCGAAAAGTCAAAAAACGAGTCTGATGAAGAGTCTGAATACGATTCTGAAAAAAAAGAGGATATTCCATTTCCCTATGAAATTTTATTTAAAAATGAACACATTATGATGATAAATAAACCATCCGGTATAAATGTTCAGCCTGCCGTTAAAGGAGAAAAAGCTCTTTCCGTAAGCATAAAGGAAGCCTTTAAGGATAACCGGTCACTGTCATTTACCCCTGCACCCCTGCACCGTCTGGACAAATATACTTCCGGAATTCTTGCAGTTTCAATGAGTATGGAAGGTGCAAGATGGTTTTCAAGAGCCCTTGCTGACCACAAACTGGTAAAATCTTATCTTGCAGTTTTAAACGGTACTGTAAAAAAAGAAGAAACATGGACAGACAGTCTGGATTCCCAGGAGACTGAAAATAAAAAATATGGAAAAAGCAAGGTTTATCTTTTAAAAAAAGATGAGAGCAGCAGCGCAAAAGAATGTATTACTATAGTTAAGCCCTTAAAAAATGTTATTTTTAATGGTAAAGCTGTAACTTTTTCACTGTTAAGGATTTTAACGGGTAGAAAGCATCAGATAAGGGCTCAAAGTGCAGCCAGAGGACATCCCTTGCTGGGAGACAGTGCTTATGGTGGAGGTTCCGGAAGTTTTTACCTTCATGCATGGAAATTAAACCTTCCTGCAGATAATCCCCTTAACATTCAGGAAGAGATTACCTGCCCCCTCCCTGACAATTATATGAGTTTTCTAAAAACTTCCTTGAAAATAGATAATTTGGAAAGTATAATTTAAACAAAAGGGTTTTCATGAGTATTTTTAAGAGATTATTAAATCATTCTATAGAAGTATATGCACTGGTTGGTGAAAGCGGAACAGGAAAAAGTTTTCGTGCAAAGCTTTTAACCCAGAAGTATGGAATTGAAGCCATGATTGATGACGGGCTTTTAATTCAGGATGAAAAAATTCTTGGGGGAAAATCAGCAAAACATGAAAAAACTTATCTTGGAGCAGTAAGGGTTGCCCTTTTTGACGACAAGGAACACAGGGATGAAGTTGCAAAAATTCTCCTTAAATCAAAAATTAAGAAGATTCTGCTTATTGGTACCAGCGAAAAAATGGTTACTAAAATTGCCACAAGACTTCAGCTGCCTCCTCCTGAAAAAATCATAAAGATTGAAGATATTGCCAGCCGGGAAGAAATTGAAAAAGCCATTAGAAGCCGTCAGGTAGAAGGTAAACATGTAATTCCTGTTCCAGCCATAGAAGTTAAAAAGACATATTCCCAGATATTTTCAAAATCAATACGTGAGATTATCTCTAAAAGTTCCCATAAGATTTTTAAGCGTAAAGAAAGTGCCATGTCTGAAAAATCCATCGTAACTCCTGAATTCAGTAAAAAAGGACGGATAGAAATTTCAGAAGCTGCCTTAAGTCAGATGACAATGCACTGTATCAATGAATTTGATCAGGCTGTAAAAGTTAAAAAGCTTAATATTAAAACAGATTCCCATGGTTACAGGCTGATAGTCACCGTTGATGTTCCTTTTGGCAAACAGCTTACCGGAGAAATCCGTAACATGCAGCAGTATATCGTGGAAAATATTGAACGCTTTACAGGAATTCTTATAGAAGAAGTAAGCATTGTAATTGACAAAATAACCATGAATAAAGCTTCTGCTAAATCACCGGAAAAATCCATTTCCGTAAGAAATCCTTTTACAAACCTCATTCAGAAAATAAAAAGCTGAAGTATCAGTTGATAAAAAATTAAGCCAGGCTCTTATTGCGGACAGGAGCTTTCTTTTCTGTTTTATCAGTCTTTTCTAATGGACGGCGTCTTTTTTTA
>NZ_JAILGZ010000006.1 GCF_024696245.1 Treponema sp. | reverse complement strand
CTTTAGGACAGGCAGCAATCCACTGTCCTGAATAACCAGCCTGAATCTGACGGCCGGAAGTTTCAAATACCCATGCCATTTCAGGTTCATCACCAAACCACATAAGTCCCTTACAGCGGATAATGTTTCTTGGCCATTTATTTGCAAATTCATCAAGTTTTACGCGGTCAAAAGGCTTTCTGCGCATGTAGATAAAAGTACCGATTCCGTATTCATCTTCACTTTCTCCTTCGTGGCGGTGTTCATGATGATGATGGTGGTGGTGACAGTGTTCATCACAATGGTGACCTTCTTCTCCATGAGCCGGATTATGGTCATGGTCATGATCTTCGTCATGATCATCGTGGTGATGTTCATGTTCATGTTCATCTTCGTCATGGTCTTCGTGATGATGATGTTCATGTTCATCTTCATCATGGTCTTCATCTTCTGAAAGTTTTTTACACCAGCCGGCAGAAGAGTATACTTCATCAAAATCAAAGCTTCCTGTTGAAAGGATTTCTGCTACAGGAACATCTCCATGAGAAGTTTCAATAACCTTTACTCCAGGGTGAAGGACTTCAATAACCTTGCGTACCTTTTTAAATTCATCTTCAGATACAAGGTCTTTCTTATTGATAATAAGGGTTGAACAGAATTCAATCTGCTGAACAAGAAGACTTTCAATATCTTCTTCTCCAATATCGTCTTTATGAAGAAGCTTGTCTCCACCGGCAAATTCATCTACAAGACGGGCTGCATCAACAACACCTACAACATTATCAACAACACCATTTCTAATAGTCTGGAGTTCCTGAGCAATTGGCATAGGTTCACAAACACCGGAAGCTTCAATCATAATGTAATCAAACTTACCGCTTTTAATAATGTTTTCTATATTCTGAGAAAGCTGACTCTTAAGGGTACAGCAGATACAGCCGTTTGTAAGAGGAACAATTGAACTTGTATCAGTAATTTTTGCTCCGTCTGCAATAAGTTTTGCATCAACATTAACTTCACCGATATCGTTTACGATAACAGCAACCTTATAACCCTGCTGGTTTGTAAGAACCTTGTTCATTAAAGTTGTTTTTCCGGCACCAAGATAACCGCACAAAAGTGTAATTGGTGTTAATTTTTTTGCCATAAAATGCCTCTTATATAATTCAATATGAGAGTCCATAAAGGACAGTCTTCGCCTAATAAAATACTAAAAATAATAAAAATTGTACACATAGAAATTCCTGGAGAAACACATATATATAGAAAGATTTTGCATGACTACTTCAAAAAAGGGGGCTTTATGTGGTATATTCTGCCCCATGAGAGAGATATGCTATAAATGTTTCAGGCCTAAATCCAGCTGCTACTGCAAGTACACAGCCCCGGTTAATTGCAATGTAAAATTTGTATTCCTCATGCATCCAAAAGAAGCCAGGCGCCAGAGAACGGGAACAGGAAGACTTGCATCCCTCTGCCTGCCGGACAGCGAAATTATTACCGGAATTGACTTTACTAAAAACGAAAGGCTCTGCAGTCTCCTGAAAGACCCGGCTTACTACCCTGTTCTTCTTTATCCGGGAGAAGATGCCCATACAGCTTCAAGTCCTTCATTAAAGGAAAACCTTACTGATAAAAAACTTCTTGTAATCATTATAGATTCAACCTGGTTCTGTTCAAAAAAAATGTTACGTTACAGTACCAATGTAAGCAGCCTTCCAAAATTTTCTTTTTACGGAAAATACAAAAGCATTTTTACCTTTAAGCATGAACCTTCGGAATACTGCATATCTACCATAGAATCCTGCTACTACCTGATTAAGGAACTTCAGGAAAACCAGCTTGCACCAGCAGAAGCAGACCCTGAACCCCTTCTTACAGTCTTTAAGAAAATGATTCAGTTTCAGCTTGAAAAAGAAAACGAAAGAATTGAATCAGGGCTCCCTGGAACACATGCCTATGACATGTACTACACAAAAAAGAAGGAAATTCCTGATTTTCTTAAGGAATAGCTAAGTTCAAGTTCAATATTGAAACTTCTTCATCAGTAAAGTATCATAGAATTTATAACTTATATTCGAGGTAAAAGATGGATACTCTTTCAGTCGGAATCATTGGAGCCGGAGCATGGGGAACGGCATTAGGAACAGCCCTTGCAGAAGGCGGACACAAAGTTCAGTTGTGGGCAATGGAAGATGATGTAGTAGAATCGATTAACAAAGAACACGAAAACAAGCGCTATCTTGCAGGATATAAACTGAATGACAGTGTTACATGCTGTCAGGACATAAAAAAAGTTGCAGAAGATAAAGATGTACTTATTCTTGCAACACCTTCACTTTACCTTGCTTCTACAATCAGCCGCTTTACAGACGTTAAGAACATTCAGGACGGTAAGACAATTATCGCTTCAATTACAAAAGGTTTTGTTCCTTCAGATGACATTCCTCATTTTGTACTTGAAACAATGGAAGCAGCCCTTCCACAGTGTTACAGGGACTGTACTGTTTACATTGCAGGTCCAAGCCACGCAGAAGAAGTTGCTTTAGGTAAGATTACCGGCCTTATCGCAGCAAGTAACCATCACCGTAATGCAATTAAAGTTCGCGACATGCTCAGGGCAGTTCCTGGTCTTATGGCTTACGCTTCTTTTGATACAATCGGTGTTCAGGTATGTGCAGCCGTAAAGAACGTAATTGCAGTTGTATACGGAAGTATGGATGCCCTTGCAGAAACTTCAGAAATCTTCGGAGACAATACAGAAAGTCTCCTTATGGCAGCAGGCCTTAACGAAATCCAGCAGATTGGTTTTGCCATGGGTGCTACTCATGCTGCTACATTTACTTCAATAAGCGGTGTAGGAGACCTGGACGTTACCTGTAAGTCTAAATTCGGCCGTAACAGAAAATTCGGACAGGATCTTATTAAAACCGACATGATGGAACGTTTCTCTAATCTGGACGATCTTATTGCCAACATTAAAAAGGTTGGATATCTTCCTGAAGGTGCAATTGCCTGCAAGTACGTACATCAGATTGCAGAAAAGAAGAACCTTAAACTTCCTATCTGTAATGCCCTTTATGAAGTACTTAACAAGGAAAAGACACCGGAACAGTGCCTTAAAGACCTTGTAAACGGTAAAAAATACTAACAGTAAAAAATAACGACTTAAGGAAATCGCAAAATGCTTGAAAAAATCACCGGAACATTCAGTTCTATAGTAAAAACACTGAGCGGAAACTCAAAGATTACTGAGAAAAACATTGAGGATACCGTAGAACAGATTAAAATGGCCCTTCTTGAGGCAGACGTAAACCTTCGTGTTGTACGTCGCTTTGTTAATGCAACAATAGAAGAAGCCAAAGGTGAAAAAGTACTTAAAGCCGTAGATCCAGGCCAGCAGTTTGTAAAAATAATCCATGACAGGATTGTTTCCATGCTGGGAGATACAAAAACTGACCTTAACTTAAAGGGACCGGATACCCAGAGCGTTATACTTTTCCTTGGTCTTCAGGGTGCCGGTAAAACTACAGCAGCTCATAAACTTGCAGCCCGTCTTAAGAAAGAAGGAAGAAAACCACTCCTTGCAGCATGTGACCTTGTTCGTCCGGCAGCTATTGAACAGCTTTGCGTTCTCGGACAGAAGATCGATGTTCCTGTTTATAAGGAAGACGGAGCTAAGGATGCCGTAAAAGTTGCAAAAAATGCCATTGATTATGCAAAAAAGAACGGTCTCGATACAGTAATTGTAGATACAGCCGGTCGTCTTCAGATTGATGAAGACATGATGAAGGAACTTGTAGAAATCAAGAAAAAGACTTCTCCTTCTGAAACAATTCTTGTTGCTGATTCAATGACTGGTCAGAATGCTGTAGATATTGCAAAGAGCTTTGATGAACAGCTGGGTATTACAGGTGTTATTCTTACCAAATTTGACTCTGACGCAAGAGGTGGTGCTGCCCTTTCACTTAAAACAATTACCGGAAAGCCTATCCTCTTTATTGGTACAGGTGAAAAAACTGACGACTTTGAACAGTTCCATCCGGACCGTATCGCCAGCAGAATCCTTGGCATGGGTGATATCGTTTCCCTTGTTGAAAAGGCACAGGAAACAGTGGACCAGGAAGCTGCAATTAAAATGCAGAAAAAGATGGCCCGCAATGAATTTACCCTGCAGGACATGCTTGAACAGTTTGAATCAGTAGAAAAAATGGGAAGCGTATCTAAAATCGTACAGATGCTTCCTGGAATGAGCAATTTTGATGAAAGCATGATTGATAAGGCAGGAATAAAGCACCAGAAAGCCATTATTCAGAGTATGACTTATAAGGAACGCCTTAATCACCTGATTATCGGACCTTCAAGAAGAAAACGTATTGCAAAAGGAAGCGGTACTTCTGTTCAGGAAGTAAACAAGCTTATCAAGCAGTTTGAAAAAACAAAGCTTACAATGAAAAAGCTTACAAGAAACCGTGGAATGCAGGCAAAAATGATGCAGCAGATGAGCGGTATGGATTTAAGCCAGCTTGGAAACATGCAGCTTCCAAAGGGCTTTCACTTCTAATAAAGGCGTAAAATAAAAGCCTGTAAAAAATAAGGGCAGAAATGAAGCTTATCCTGAAAAAGTCTTCATTCCTGCCCTTTTTATATTTACCGGTGCATCATTTTTATAAATCTAAAGTAAAAATTCCTTTATCGGACTATTTTACCACAAGAAGGGATGCTTCCTTACCCTCATTACTGTAGCAGCGTTCAGGATTGGTTTTATCTACAAAAGATTTAATTCCTGAATAGTAGCAGTACTGGTAGGTTCCAGGGGGAAGAGCCAGATCCAGCTGATAAAGACCGGGACTTACTTCCTTAAGCTCATAAATCCAGCTGTCCCAGTTGGTAAAACTGCCCCCAAGACGTATATGACGGCCGGATTCACCCTTATAAACAAACCTGACGGTACCGGAAGCCTTTTCTTCCGTAATTTCAGGTATTTCCCTGCCTGCATCAAACACAGAAAGCATAAGGTTTGAGTCCGGATCAAAGACTGAATTTGAATTAAGGGGGTCCATAGTCCATAAACCGTCAATTACAAGGCGGTATTTAAATTCCTGAACATTTTTTGGCAGTTCCAGAACGTAAAAGTAAAAGCTGCTGGTTACGTTATTAAACTCATCCTTCATTACTTTTTTGGAAAATGAATGAATCTGGGAAAAGTTTTCGTAATCCAGGGCAATTCCTACATGGCGGGCATCTTCCCTGGCTGTAAAAATTACGCTGTTTCCTGACAGATAGGGTTCCTGAACACTGTCAATCTGAGACACAAGTATTGAATAATTCCACTTTTCTTCATCTGAACTGGCAAAAGAGACAGCTGCCAGTGCAAAAAACATAGTTAAAACTGCAATATGCTTTCTCATACTTTTATTGTCGGAAACTGAACATAAGTATTTAAAAAAAAAATAGCATTCCGATAAGTAATATAACGGGCTTTATGCACATTGAAAAAAAGCCCTTTTGCGGAGTATAATCATAAAGAAATGCCAGGATTAAGCCAGCTTCAGAAGTTAAACTCAGACTTATTAAATCTCGGAGACGAAGTCAAAATTCGTGCAGCCCGCAGTGAAAAAGCTGTAACTGTACCTATTCCACGTACAATCGAAGATACCGATGACTCAGAAGACTTTAAATTTGGTCTTCCTGTACTTTCTGAAGAAGACCAGGCTCAGGCAGATGCCGCAGCTGCAGAACTGGAAAAAGAAGCAAATGACTTTTCTGACTTTTTAGGGGACGAAAAAGAAGAATCCGATTCACCTGCAGAAACAAAATCCAGTGAACCCTCTGCTCCTGATATGTCTGACATTATCGGGCCTTCTGCAGATCTTGATTTTGGAGACCTGGACTTAAGTGAATTTGAAGAGCCGGAACCTCCAAAGGAACCGGAACCGCCTAAAGAAATACCAATCGAAGACTTAGACCTGGATGCCCTTCTTGCACCAAGAGCAAAACCGGAACCAGAGCCAGCCCCTCTTCCTAAGGCAAAAAAGCCTGCCAGACCGGCTAAACCTTTAAGACCTACATCTGCTCCTGCCAGTGTTCCTGACAGCGATGAAGAAACAGATGCCCTCCTGGATTCAATCCTTGGGAACTCAGCGAATAATACGGCTGCAGATGATGAGCTGGGAGCAATGGAAGAACTTCCTGAACTGGAAGATCTGGGACTTGCAGAAGAAATTCCTGAAGCAGAAGCAATTCCAGAAGCAATTCCAGAAGCAATTCCAGAAGCAGAAGCAATTCCTGCAGAAGAAAATACCAGAGAAACAGCAGCCCCTGAACAGGCAGATGACAGTATTCCATCCCCAGCCAGTGACTTTGACACTTCAGCTTTTGAAAGCTTTGACCTTGATGATACGGGAGCAGATTCAAATGCTGTTTCAAATGCAGAAACTGCTGCCCTTTTTGAAAACTTTGATCTGGAAGCAGAAAATTCAGCTCCTCTTTCTGACAGTGAAGCCCCTTCTGACTCTGGTGATATTCCTGACATGGGAGATATTCCTGATTTTTCAGAAAGTGATGCTTCTGCAAATATTCCGGAAGCTTCAGATACAGCAGCAAGCCCGGATATTCCTGATATGGGAGACCTTCCTGATTTCTCAGATATCCCTGACACTACAGACACAACAGGCCTTTCTGACATACCTGATATTACGGACATAAGTGAAAGCCCTGAAACCGGAGAAAATAAAGCAGAAGAAAACCAGGATTTTGCTGCAGACGAAAACAATCCTTTTTCTGAATTCGACCTTGAAGAAAAACCACAGGCAGATCTTTCTGATGCCATAAACATGAATGAAGGACTTCCAAGTGAATATGCAGAAATTCCTGAAAGCCCTGTAAATACAAGTACCCCTGACACATCTGACTTACCGGATATGAGTGATCTTCCTGATATGTCAGACTTACCGGATATGTCCCAGGATTCAGCAGCTTTTGAAGAAGGAAGTTCAGAAAAAGAAACTTCTGATGCAGCTTCTGATACTCCTTCAGATCAGACCGGTGGAATGGCAGCTGATGATTTTTCACTTCCAGACTTTAACGACATATCAGATTCCGGCACTTCCCTTCCTGACTTTGATATGCCTGCAGGGGACAGTCAGGGAGAAGACCTTACACCAAATAAACTTGCTGATGACAGTACTACACCGCCTGATATAGGAGACATGTTCTCTTCCGGCAGTGGTGATGATTTTACTGTAACAAACTATGAAGGTGGCTTTGACGGAAGACCTGTTGCCCCTCCTGATGAAACAGACACAGTTCCAGATGAAGATGATTCACCTGCAGAAACCTTTGATACTTCTGCAATGGAAGGCCTGGACTTTTCCAACGAAGAAAACACAGGAATGCCTTCTGACTTTGAACTGGGCAATGTAACTACAACAGAAAGCGATGATGACATCTTTAACATTCCGGGCTTTTCTGACACAGTAACTGCTGACCTGTCAAAGAAACCAAGGGAAATCCATCCTGCTACTCCGGAAGAAGATGAATCCGGTAAACCTAAAAACTCATTTACAGATGCTGAATATCAGAAATTCCAGAAGAATCTTGCCAGCTATCCTCTTAACGTAAGGATTGCCCTGGAAGACCTGGTTGTTAAAAACGAATTTACTGATGACGCAGTATTTGAAATACTTGAAAAGGTACTTCGCAAAGTTCCTGCAAGAACCCTTGCTGCTGAACTTGAAAAGATGATGGACATTCATCTTGATGTACCAAGAGATTTTGAACACCGCAGTGCAGCAGAATATGCAGCCTACAAGCAGTCCCTGGAATATCAGCTTAAAAACAGAATCATTCCTGGGGCAATTATAAGTACAGCAGCTGCCATACTTATCTTCTGTATCTTTGTACTTACAAATACCTTTATTTATAAACCTGTAAAGGCATGGACCCTTTACAGACAGGGTCTGGCACTTATTAATGAAGAACAGTATCCGCTTTCTGAAGACAGATTCAATCAGGCTCTTGTATATAATCCGGACAAGGACTGGTTCTTTACCTATGCTCAGGCTTACAGAAAGCACAGGCAGTATGACAGGGCCAGAATGATGTACAATGCAATCCTCCAGCGCTACGACCATGACAAAAACGCCGGCATTCAGTGGGCAGAAATGGAACTGGAAGACCTGTACAACTATGAAGAAGCAGAACGTATCCTTAAAAAAGATGTACTTGTTTACAATATAAATGACAAGGATGCAATTCTTCTTTTGGGAGATACCTATCTTGACTGGGCAACAGAAAAAGACCCTGCCCAGTATGATAATGCCCTTGAACAGTATAACCGCTACGAATACTTCCACGGTGCTACAGACGACTGTGAAAAAAGAAAGATGCGCTATTACATCCGAACTGATGACCTTCATACAGTACTGGAATATAAGGAACACTTCTCAAATAAGCATCACGACAAGGCTTTAGGTTCCAGAGACCTTACTGAACTCAGCGGCTACCTTCTTGATAAAAGATACGGAAAGCTTAAGCCTGCAGAAGAAAGCCTCAGGGGCTATATCGATAATCTCCGCGGTCTTCTTGAAAAGGCTGTTGATGCAGATGAAAGCAACCCGATTGCCCTTTACAATTACGGCCGTTACTTTGTTGCTACTAAAAACGAAACAGCAGCTACAGGTATACTTACTCATGCAGAAAAGGCTTTTGAAAAACAGAAGAGGCGCAATAAGAGGGATACATATAAATACATAGACAATTACCGTCTTCTTGGTGAACAGTACGTCCTTCAGCGTGACTTCCAGATTGCAGAAGAAAAATATGCAAAGGGAATCGATATTTATGAAAATGAACATCGCTCCAGCAATTTTGAAAGCACGGAAAACATAGGACACCTTTACGCTGACTATGCAGACCTTAATTACTTTATTGCCCAGGATTATGACACTGCCCTTACAAATTATGTTTCTGCAGTAGATAATAAATATGACAATTCAGAAGTAAGGTACAAGATTGGTTATATCAATTACTCAAAACAGAAGTATCCGGAAGCTTTAGGTTCATTTATAAAGAGTCACGAAACAAATGCTGATGATACTCATCTTCTTCTTGCCCTTGCAAATACTCTTGCACAGAATTCAGACTACTATGTTGCAAAGGGATATTACGAAAGACTTATTAAGCTTTTGAATGCCCAGAGAATGAAGTGGGGAGAACTTTTCCCTCAGACAAGAGATGACCAGAATGATATTGCAGATACTTATATGAAGGCTACCAACAATCTTGGTGTAATACTTTCAAGAACTGCATCTCAAACCGGAGACTCTGAACTTAACGGTCAGGCTATCGTTAACTTCCAGGAAAGTCTCAGGGCATGGGATTCCCTTACAAGAAATCAGAAGACTATGATAAGGATGGAAGGTTCAAACCTTGCTGAACAGAACATTAAGTATCTTATTAATGATTATGCAGTTTACGAACCTGAAATCTATACAGAAATACCACGTACCCTTACAACAGAAACGGAGATTAAATGATTTTCAGAAGACGGCTTGACGGTATTGTTTCCAGACAAAGAATAAATCTTATTACCAAGGAAATATTCCGCAAGTCAATTCATCTGTGCAGTGCAACGATTCCTTTTCTCCTTAAGGCAGCTTACTGGCCTGTCTTAATTCTTCTGTGTTCCGCAGTAATCTTTTACAGTGTTTGTGAATTCCTGAGGCTTAAAGGACACACCGTTCCACTTATTACGGAAATAACAAATGCAGCTGCAAGAAAAAGGGATGAAAACAAATTTGTAAAGGGACCTGTTACCCTGTGTACGGGAATTATTATTACTGCCCTGCTCTTTGATCCTGTAAGTGCCGCTGTAGGAATACTGGCCCTTTCTTTTGGAGACGGACTTGCAAGTCTTTGCGGTAAGCTTTTTGGAAGGGTAACAATTCCATTTACAGAAGGAAAAACTGTTGCAGGCAGCCTTTCCTGCTTTACTGCCATATATATAAGCTGTGCTGCTGTATGTCAGATTTACGGAATTGCTGGAGCAGGAAGAGCCCTTGTAATTGCAGGTGCAGGAATGCTTATAGAAGTTATGCCTATAAAAGACATGGACAACATACTTATTCCAATTCTTCTGGCAGGACTCTTTTCTGTTTTATAATTCTTTTTATCTCCACTTATAAAGATTGTGAAGAGCGCTCATGTAAAAGACATTTCCAAAAGCAAAAAATGCTGAACCGGAAATAAAGGAAATATAGTTGTCACTTCCGCAGAGAATAAAATAACCGGTGCTTAAAATTAAAAGTCCAATCATTACCCTGATATAATCAGAAGAGCCCTTACTGAAGGCATTCCAGGCAGGAACTGTAAGGGAAGCAAGAACAAGTATTACCCTTACTGCAGAAAGAATTGGAGAAAATCCCCAGCCTAAAGTAAGTATGGAAGTACGGATTTCTGTATTAAGGGGATAAAAAACTCCCATGATTGTAGAAATAAGGACAAGAATCAAAACATTCCTGAGGATATTCTGCCTCTGGTCCCATTCATTAAAGACAGTAGAAAAAAGAAGGCTTAAAGGAGCAAGGATTCTGCTGGAAACTGTAAGTCTTGTTATAACTTCAAGGGAAAAACGGTTTCCCTGAATATCAGGCATGGAAGCAAGATAAAGCCTCTGCTGTTCCATAAAAATAGCAATAATAAATACAATAAAGAAAACTACTTCAAGAGCCTGAGTCTTTTCAAAAATCCTTAAAAGAAGAAAACTTTCTATAGCGGCAGAAAAGGAAAAGACAAGAATGGAAAGGCATGTTGGTGTAATATCCGGACTTGTAAATCTGTCAAAGCTGAAAATATAGACATTTCTTACTATATCACCTTCAGGAAAAGTTATAAGATTCCTGGCGGCATAAAAAATATAAAATAAAACATTGGATAAAAAGAATAAGATTGTAATAACATTTATAAAAATTAATATTCGGTTTCTTGAATTAAGGGTCATAATATAAAGATAAAACATGAAAACCTTTTAGTAAAGACTTAAAGCAATGCTTAAAAAATGCCTTAAATAAAGCCTTAATCCCTGCAAATAAAAGTATAAAGTCATTTTTTTATATTCCGATAAGTAAATAGAGACCTTTTCGGGAGGCAGAGGACATGAAAAGATTTTTGATGATTGCAGCAGCTGCCATGATTTCTTTAACGGTATATGCCGGAGATGCAGCTGTTTATGAAGACCTTGGATTTTCTGAAGACGGAAAAACCTATATTTTTGCACAGTACGGAAAAACAGATAAAGACTTTCAGGGTTGGGCAGAAATTTACACTGTTGATGTAGAAAAAAACAACTATGTTAAAAATGAAGTATACAAAACAAATCCAAAGGATCTTTCAAAAGATGCATCCGGTAAACAGGCCTTTAATTCCCTTATGAATAAAACCCTGTGGAAGAGATGCAAATACAATGCAAAACCTGCAAATGCTGCAGAACTCTTATACCTGAGGGAAGCAGAAAACAAAGGACCTACTGATGAAATTGTATTCAGAAATTTTGACAGTGGTGTTGAAGTAATTTACAAAATTAAACTGATTCCGGAATATGAGGGAAAGGGTAAAAATGTCCGCTCCAAGTATTACATCAATGTTACAATGACAGACAAGGACGGAAATACTCTTAATCAGTGGAAGGTGGGAACCCCGGACCTTAAAAGAAAAGGAATCACTTCTTACCTTATAGACAGGATCTTTACCAGCAAAGACAAAAAGAGTCTTGTTATTGTTGTTCAGAAGACTCTGGAAGACGACAAAGGCACATCAATCCGTTACATGGTAGAGACCCTGAAGTTCTAGAATATGTCTGAATAAAAAATTCAGAACTTATGCCGGAAAGCAGCTTCATTGAAATAACTTTCAGTGAGGCTGTTTTTTTTATTTTAAATTTTTTTATTTTTTTTCTTCATTTTTTTGTTCTTTTTTGCATGGCGATGAAAATATATATACAGGAGACAATAAAAATGAAATCATTAAAAACATTTACCCTTAAAACTTTACTGCCGGCTGTTGCCATGATTACCCTTGTTCTTGCAGTTATAACCCCGGCAGGATGTCATTCTGTATCTGAAGGACTTAATTTTATAGAAGGTGATTTTACCCTTCCCAAGATTCAGGCCTTTTTACTTACAGGTTCTGCCAGTGCAGAAATTGCCTTTACAAAAGAAGTAGTTTCCCTGGAAACAGAAATATTTTCTAAAAATAATCCGGAAGAATCCTTTAGGGCATCTACCTTTTTTGATTCAGCTACAAATACAGCCCTTTTAAACTTTAACCAGAAAACCTTAACAGGCTGCAGCTATATTATTGAAGGAATTGCTAAAGACAAGGGAGGAAACTCCGTTAATTTCAGCATTCCCTTTACAGGATGGAACGACAGCCCTGCCCTTCTTGCCTTAAGTGAAGTAAGAAATGCCTATGGCAGTGTAAAGCAGGATGGCTCTTCAATTCATAAAACGGAATTTGCAGAAGTCTATGTATTAAAGGAAGGAAACCTTAGCGGCCTTGAACTTTACAGTCTTTGTGACGGAGAAGAAAAAAAATATTCATTTCCACCAATAGATGTAAAAAAAGGTGAATACATAACAGTTCACATGAGAAAGCCAGAGAAATCTACTTCCTGTCCCTTTGACGAAGAAGGTGCCCTGGATGAACTTAAAGAAGACCTGACCCTGGCTACAAGAATAGACAGCAATTCAGGAGCAAGGGATTTATGGTTTGACAATACAAAGGCTGTTTTTGCAGATTCTGACATAATCATGATAAGGGACTCAAATAAAATATATGACTGCCTTTACTACAGCAAAAGTACTTTTGAAGGATTTGAAGGTGACAAAAAAATTCTTGCGGATAAAATTCTTTCTGAAGGAATATGGAAGGGAGAAGCTCTTTCTTCTGATAACATAAGTACGGGAGCCTGTAAAAGAAGTTTTTCAAGACAGAACCTTGATGAAATAATTCAAAAAGGAAGCTGTGATAATAAGAAGGATGTATGGATGATAACTGCAGACAGCGGTTCAGGAAAAAAGAAAGTTACGGGAGTGACTCCGGGCTATAAAAACTCCTCCAGTCCTTACTTAAAATAAACTTCAAAATACGGCCTTATAGACGAGAAAGCTGTTTTTTGGCATAATTTTTGCCACTATGAGTACAAGATGTTTTACAATGTTAAAGCCTGGTATCTTAAACCGCAGGCTTGTAGGCGAAGTTATCAGTCGCCTTGAAAAAAAAGGCCTTAAACTTGTTGGCCTTAAGCTGATGAATATCAGCACAGAACTTGCAGAGGAACATTATGCAGAACACAAGGGCAAGCCTTTCTATGATCCTCTTGTTGACTACATTACAAGTGGTCCTGTTGTTGCAATGGTATGGCAGGGAGATGATTGTGTTACCCTGGTAAGAAAACTTGCAGGTTCTACAAAACCGTCTGACGCTCAGCCGGGAACAATCCGCGGAGACTTCTGCGTTCATACTTCTAACAATGTTATTCATGCCAGTGATAGTGATGAAAGTGCAAACCGCGAAATCAACCTTTTCTTCAAACCGGAAGAACTTATCGACTGGGAAGATCAGGCTGCACTCTGGTACTAAAAAGATACTGCAGATTAAAAAAGACTTTCAGGAAGCTATTGTATGGCTTTACCTGAAAGTCTTTTTTTTTATTTTTTTGAAGTTTTTGTTTTTGCTTTTGCTTTTGCAGTGGATTTTGTTTTTGCAGCTGCCTTTGATTTAGCAGAAGCTGTCTTTGTTTTTGCGGCAGCTGTCTTTGATTTAGCAGAAGCTGTCTTTGTTTTTGCATCAGCTTTTGCTTTAACTGCTGTTTTTTTAGAAGAAGCAGTGCTTTTTTTTGCAGCTGACTTTTTATCTTCTGCCTTTTCCTTAGAAGAAGGACGGCCGCCCTTTTTTCCGTTCTGTCTGGCGGTTTCTGCCTTAAGGGGGCTGGTTTTACTTCCTAAAATTCTGGCTCCGATTTTTCCGTCTACATCAATATTCTGAAGCAGCCACTTTTTCATTTCTTTATGGGAGAGTTCATTAATGGAGGCTATTTCGTTTATAAGAACTTCTGCAAAATCCAGCCTGATACCTACGTTACGTTCAAGATAAGGATTGGATGTTTCTGCCGCAGCTTTTTTAATTTTTTTAAGTCCGTTAATGGCACTTCTGCAGGATGAAGAAATCTGTTCAAGAAGACTTGTTTCATCGTTTTTAATGGAAAAATTTTCCCTGTATTCTGCAAGAGCTTTTTTTATGTGGGGATGCCTGTCGGTAAGATCATATTCCTTTGCATCACCAATAGTTGACAAAAGCAAGGTCAAATTTGAATCAACAATATTAAGATCAAAAAGTTCAGCTGATGATGCTATTCCGGAGGTCTCCAGTCTGGAAATCTTATTCTCTACATAATCAAGTAATACCTTTAATTCCTTAACTTCTACTTTCATATTTAAACCTTATAACTAAAAAGCTCTTTTTGCAAACAGAAGAGGACTAAAGATAAAAAATATTTCTCTTTAAAATAAAGGTTAGGTTAGGCTAACTCTAAATAAAATAAGGAATTAGGTGAAAAAGTTTTAATAAGGTTATATAATTTCAGTTATGAAAATTCACACATTTAAAGGCGGAATACATCCGCGGGAAATGAAGGAGCTTTCAAATCGATGTGCAATCACACCGTATTTTCCTTCCAGTAAAACAGTAACCATACCTGTCACTATGGGCGGTGCACCAAATACACCTCTTGTTAAGGCAGGAGATTTAGTCAGCAGAGGACAAATAATTGCAGACGGAGACAAGCCAATGAACTGTCCCGTACATTCATCTGTTTCCGGGAAAGTAAAAAAAATACAGAACTGTCTTGTAACAGGAAACCTTCAGGTTCCATGTATTATAATAGAAGCAGATGATGAAAACCGCTGTACCTTTATGGATCCTCTTGATCCTTTTACATGCGAAACAGAAACTGCCCTTAAACGCATAAGGGATGCAGGAATTACCGGTATGGGTGGTGCCAGCTTCCCTGTTCATATAAAACTTAACCCTCCTGCAGATAAAGAAATTCTTTACGTTCTTGTAAATGCTGCAGAATGTGAACCCTACCTTACCTGTGATGAAAGAACCATGCAGGAAAGTCCTGAAAAAGTAATTGACGGTCTTGCAATTGTTTTAAAACACACCGGCGCTCAGGGAGTTATTGCCCTTGAAGACAACAAGGCCTATATAAAACCTCTTCTGGAAAAAGAAATTGAAGCTAAGGGATATGGTGATGACATGAGTGTATGCCTTGTAAAAACCAAATATCCTCAGGGGGCAGAAAAGTTTATAGTATCTGCCTGTGTGGGAGTAGAGATTCCCTCAGGAAAACTTCCAGCAGATGCCGGCTGTATAATTTCTAACGTTGGAACAGTATGTGCCATAAGTGATGCCTTCAGACTGGGAATGCCTCTTATTGAACGTTCCCTTACAATTTCCGGAGGAGCTGTAAAAAGTCCATGCAATGTCAGGGTACCTCTTGGAACTCTTGTAAGTGACATAGTAAAGGATAATGTTAAGGACGACTGTGCAAAAATAATTTCCGGCGGACCTATGATGGGCTTTGCCATGAGCAGCACTGAATTTCCTGTTGCAAAAGGAACCAGTGGCGTTACCTTCCTTACAGAAAAAGAAACCTACCTTACAAACGAAAACCAGTGCATAGGATGCGGAAGATGTGTTGCTACCTGTGCAATGCATTTAAGTCCTGTACTTATTCTCAGGGAACTTGATGCAGGTAATATTGATAAGGCAAAGAGATTTGGACTTATGGATTGTATTGAATGCGGATGCTGTGCCTTTGTATGTCCTGCAAATATCCGTCTTGTACAGAGAGTAAGGCTTGGAAAAGCCATTGTCCGTTCTCAGATGGTAAGAAAATAAAAGGGAGTATTGTAATGAATCAGATTCATATTTCATCCAGCCCTCATTTTACCCTGGGGTCTTCTACTCAGAAAATAATGCTGGCTGTCCTGATTGCCATGTTACCGGAAGTTATTTACGGAACATATATTTTTGGATTTCATGCCCTTGCTGTAGTTCTTGTTTCTGCTGCAGGCTGTGTAATTTTTGAAGGACTTTTTCAGCTGCTTACAAAACAGAAGCTGGTAATTTCCAACCTTTCCGCTGCAGTGTCAGGAGTTCTTCTTGCCCTGGTTCTGCCTCCATCAGCACCATTATGGATGGTTCTCTGCGGAGACCTGGTAGCTGTTGTAATTGCAAAGGGGCTTTTTGGTGGAATCGGAAGCAACGTATTTAACCCTGCCCTTACAGGAAGAGCTTTTCTTTTTATAAGCTTTCCTGCTGCAATGGGTTCAAGCTGGACAATGCCACAGGGACTTGATGCAGTCTCTTCTGCTACAGTTCTTGCCCAGATAAAATCAGGTGCCCTTGAAGCTCAGACAAGTGACTGGCTTGATTTCTTTATTGGAACAAAAGCCGGCTGTATTGGAGAAACTTCTGTTCTTCTTATACTTATTTCTTTTGTATTTCTTCTGGTAACAAAAATAATTGACTGGAGGGCACCTTTTGCCATGATCTTTACGGCAGCAGCTGCAACCTTCATTCATTCTTCAATTTCTGCATCCAGCCTTATTGCCGGAGGAAGGGATGTTCTTACAGCCCTTCTTACAGGAGGTCTGGCTTTTGGTGCAGTATTTATGGTAACTGATTACGCAACTACTCCTGTTACAAAACCAGGACGTCTTGTATTTGGTGCAGGATGCGGTCTTATTACTTTCCTTATAAGAAACTTCGGCGGTTATCCTGAAGGAGTTATGTTCAGCATCCTTATAATGAATGCAGTGGCACCTTTCCTTAACAATCTTACAGTAAGAATGTACGGCTACGGAAAAAAAGGTAACCGCAAGCCTGAAGTTAAAAAAATCGTACAAACCTTTGATCTTACAAGTGCCAGGGAGGAAGAAGTAAAATGAAAGAAAAAGACGGAATCCTTTCCATGATAAAGCTGGGGCTTATACTTGCAGTCTTTGCATCTGTATCATGTCTGGTACTTGCCCTGGTTAACAATGTAACAGCTCCTAAAATAAAACAGAATCAGATTGAAAAAATCAATTCTGCCATGAGGGAATTTTTTCCTGGAGAGGGATATACTTTTGAAGAAGTAAAGGATTTTAGTCCGGCTTCTAAAGGAACAATAAAAATCGAAAGCCTTTACCTTGCAAAGAAAAATGGAATTGTAGAAGGAGGTGCCGTTCAGGTAAGCGGTCCTACTTATGATACAGCTACAATTTTTGCAGGTGTAAAAAAAGACGGAAGCATACAGGGAATAAAATTCCTTAAGCTTACAGATTCACCTGGATTTGGACTTAAGGCAAATGATTCATCCTACACTCTGAGTAAAAGCAAAAAAACTTTTTACGGACAGTTTGAAGGAATGAATGCTTCTGATGGTTTTACCGTAAACAAAACTTTTGAAGCCATCAGCGGTGCTACAATTACCAGTGCAGGTATCGGTGCCTTACTGGAAGAAGGATGTAACTGTCTCCTTAAGGAGTTTGCAAAATGAACAGAAAATTACAGATACTTACAAATGGATTCGTAAAGGAAAATCCACTTCTTGTACTTAACATAGGTTTGTGCTCTTCCCTTGGTGTAACAACAAGTATTTTTAACGGACTGGGAATGGGCATGGGTATGCTCTTTGTTCTTATGATGAGTGAAATAGTAATCAGTCTTTTAAGAAAAAGCATTCCATCTTCCATAAGGCTTCCTGTTTTTATCATCATAATTGCAGCCTTTACAACTATTGTACAGCTTGTACTTAATGCCTATATGGAAAGTCTTTATGATGCCCTGGGAGTTTTTCTTCCACTTATAGTTGTAAACTGTATCATCATGGGTCGTGTTGAATCCTTTGCTTCAAAAAACAACACAGGAGATTCCATTCTTGATGCCCTGGGTATGGGGCTGGGCTATACAGCAGTTCTTCTTATTATTTCTTTTGCCAGGGAACTTTTAGGAGGGGGAACCCTTCTCTCAGGAACATCCTTTATGGTTACCATTCTTCCGGAAGAATATCGTTTTGGAATCTTTAACAGTGCTCCGGGAGGCTTTTTAGCTTTTGGTTTTCTTGGGGCCCTTGTTCAGTATTTTAAGAATCGTAAGGCAGCAAAGGAGGCAGGTAAATGAGTGACATGATTCAGCTTTTTATAAAATCAGCAATAGTTGATAATGTTGTTTTTATTCAGTATCTGGCAATTTGTCCTTTTATCGGTATGACTTCTGAAACAGGAAAAGCAACAGGTATGGGTCTGGCAACAACATTTGTAATTATGCTGGCAACAGCAGTAACCTGGCCTCTGTATAAATTTGTAATGATTCCTCTGGGACTGGAATTTCTTCAGACTCTCTTCTTTATTCTTGTAATTGCATCCCTGGTACAGCTGGTAGAATTCTACCTTAAAAAATCTGCACCTGGTCTTTACAGTTCCATGGGTGTTTACCTTGCCCTTATTACAACAAACTGTGCAGTTCTTGGTGTAACAATCAACTGTATTGGAAAAAACTACACTTACGGAGAAAGCATTGTATATGCCCTTGGTGCAGCTGCAGGCTTCCTTTTAAGTATGGTAATAATGAGCGGTGTAAGAAGCCGTATTAAAATTGCAAAAATTCCGGCAAGCTTTAAAGGAACTCCAATCCTTTATGTTGCCGCAGGTCTTCTTTCCCTTGCCTTCCTTGGCTTTAAGGGACTGATTAAATAGTTCAGGGAATATTCGAGGTTAAAATGAATACAGTTATTTATACAATCATTGTTGCTTTGTCCATCGGATTTCTTCTGGGACTTCTCCTTGGGCTTTTTAAGAAAATATTTGCAGTAAAAACTGATCCTAAGATCGAAGAGATAAGAAACTGTCTTCCTGGTGCAAACTGCGGTGGCTGCGGTTATGCAGGATGTGATTCTTTTGCTGCAGCTGTAGCAGCAGGTCAGGCTCCCGTAACAGGATGTGTTGCAGGTGGAGCTTCCTGTGCTGCAGGGCTGGCCAGAATCATGGGAGTTGAAACTTCTTCCATGACTCCTAAAGTTGCCCTTCTTGCCTGTCATGGTACTAAGGAATGTGCAGCTGACAAATGTACTTACGAAGGTGTTCAGACCTGTAAGGCCGCAGAACTTTCTGCCCACGGAACAAAAAAATGTGCTTTCGGCTGTATAGGTTTAGGAGACTGTGTTTCTGTATGTCAGTTTGGAGCCCTTACTATGGGAGAAGACGGTCTTCCACACGTAAACAGAGCTAAATGTACTGGATGCGGAATGTGTGTAAAAACCTGTCCTAAACATCTCTTTATTCTTATGAATGCAGATACAAAAGGAAGCGTTGCCTTATGTTCCTGTAAGTCAGACAACAAACCACAGATAAGAAAAGACTGCAGCAATGGCTGCTTCAAATGCGGAATGTGTGCAAGAAAATGTCCTGAAGGCTGTATTGATTTATCTTCAGGCATTCCTGTAATTGATTACAGCAAATGTACAAGCTGCGGTGAATGTATTAAAGCATGTCCGGATAAGGTTCTTCACCTTTTTCAGGAACTTTAATAATTAATATTTAACAATACGTCGAGTCAAGGCACGCTCACGCTTAAAGCCTTGACTTCGCCGTTTTGAGGGTTTTGTAATAAACCCTCAATAAATAAGGACTGCATTAATTATAAAATGCAGTCCTTTTTTTATGCCCTATATTTTTATTGAAAAATTTCCTTCTTGAATTTAAAATAGATGTAAAATATGAAAGCTATATCAAGAAAAGTTATCACCGCCATTATTATTGCAGCAATTTGTATCAGCACCATTAATCTTCTTATGGTAAGAAAGAATTTTTCATTTACAAATAAGGATACAGAAAAAAAAGAAAACAGAATTATTCTGGGCTTTTCCCAGATAGGTTCAGAAAGTGCCTGGAGAAGCAGAAATACTCAGTCTATCTTTGAAGCTGCAGAAGAAAATGATATACAGATCCTTTTTAAGGATGCCCAGCAGAAACAGGAAAATCAGCTTAAGGCTATAAGATCCTTTATAGTTTACCAGGTAGATGTAATTGCCTTTGTACCAATTGTAGAAGACGGATGGGACAATGTACTGGAAGATGCAAAAGATGCAGGAATACCTGTAATTCTTGTAGACAGGCATATTAATGCTGATCCCTCCCTTTACACAGCTTACATAGGTGAAAATGGAATTGAAGAAGGAAAAAAAGCCGCTGAATTTATATGCAGTAAATTTAAAAAGCCGGGACAATATACACCAGGAAAAACCGGTTCAAAAATATCAGATAAAAAAGAAATTAACATTCTGGAAATTTCCGGTACCAGTAATTCATCCGTAACGAAAGAAAGGGCCGGAGGCTTCAGGCAGGTACTTAAAGACAACAAAGGCTTTAATATTCTTTGCAGTCAGGACGGAGATTTTTTACGGTCCAGAGGAAAAGAAATCACTGAAAACCTTATTAAGTCTTCTTTAAATGACAAGGCCTTTAAAACCGACGGCTTATACTGGAATGGAATAAAAATAGATGCAGTTTATTCCCACAATGACTCCATGACTTTAGGCCTGCTGGATACTATTAAAAACTATGGCATTAATCTTGAATCAACAGTAATTGTAAGTATTGATGGGGAACAGCTTTGCATTGACGCCCTTAAGGAAGGAAAACTTAACTGCGTTGTAGAATGCAATCCAAACCTTGGTCCCATGCTTATGGAACTTGTAAAAAAAATATCTGTCAATGAAGCCATACAAAAAAATTCTTATATTGAAGAAAGCATTTTTACAGAAAACGATGACTTTTCTTTATATACTCCAAGAGGCTACTAATTGAAAAAAAGAAATCTAAAAAAAATCCTTCAGCAGTCATACCTTATCCTCCTGCTGATTACAGTTATTCCATCTGTATATTCCATTATTGTTTCTCAGATTCATACCCATAGTTACAATAAAATTATTTCCAATGTAAGTCAGGCTAATACAATTATTAATACAGCAGCTAACCAGCTTCCGGATGAACTTTGGGAAATCATCTGCGGTAAAAAAAAGTTTGAATACGGCATGCAGTACTTTATGATGGATGAGATTTCCAGAGGACTGCAGGATATGATTCCCCAGAGTCAGAGTAAAGAAAGCCGGGAAAAACTAAACGTAGCTCAAAGGGCAGAAGCAACACTTCTTAAAAACATAAATAACCTGAGCGAAAAAATGAAGTCAGGAAGCAGCGTAGAAGATAACGAAAGGGCCCTTGATGAAATAAGAACAATTACTAATCTTTTTTCTGACATCATGCAGGAATACATTGTTATTGAAATTGAATCAGGAAACAAAACAAATATTTCTTTCCGCAACTCATCAATTATTCTTACTATCATTCAAATTCTTATTACCATATCTGCAATCTTTATTTCAATTAAGAGTTACATCTCCATGTCTGATGCAATTCAAAGGCCTATTGCCAACATGGAAAAATTTTCCACTCAGGTAGCAGAAGGAGAACTTACAGCCAGAGTAGATATTCCAGATGTAGAGGAACTGGACAAGCTTGCATTAAACCTTAACACCATGACTGAACAGATAGATATCCTGATGAAAAAAAATCTTGAAGAACAAAAGAATTTTCAGAAGGCAGAGATGAAGGCCCTTCAGGCTCAGATTACCCCTCACTTTCTCTACAACACCTTTGACACAATTGTATGGCTGGCAGAAGAAGAAAAAACAGAAAAGGTTGTTAAACTTACAAAAGCCTTTTCCGAATTCCTTCGCATATCTTTAAGCCGGGGTCATGAATGGATTACAATTCAGCAGGAACTGGATCATATTAAAAACTACCTTACAATTCAAAAAATCCGGTACACTGATATCCTTAACTATTCTATTAATGCTGACCCGGAACTTTATAATTTTAAAATCATAAAATTAGTATTGCAGCCTCTTGTAGAAAATGCCATCTATCACGGAATAAAAAACAAACGGGGAAGAGGTGAACTTACTGTAAATGCCCGCTGGCTTGATGAAGAAAAAAAATTTATTCTTTTTGAAGTTGCGGATAACGGTGCAGGTTTTTCTCCGGAAAGACTGGAAGAAGTAAGCAGGGAACTTAATGAAGCAGAAAGTGATTCAGAAAAACTTTCTTCTGTATACGGAATGTATAACGTAAATAAAAAACTAAGGCTCTATTATGGAAGAAAAAATCGCGGACTTATGATAGAATCAGAAAAAAACAAAGGGTCAAAGATTTCTTTTATAATCCCATGTATCAGCGGAGATGAAAATGTATAGTGTATTTATAGTTGATGATGAACCAATCGTTCTTGACGGAATAAGATCCAGAATTGACTGGGAATCCAATGGCTTTACATTTGCAGGAGAAGCCGGTGACGGAGAAATTGCCCTCTCCATGATACATGAAATTAAACCTGACATTCTTATTACAGACATAAAGATGCCTTTTATGGACGGACTGCAGCTGGCAGAAGAAGTTAAAAAAAGCCAGCCCTGGATTAAAATAATTATTCTTTCAGGTCATGATGAATTTGATTATGCAAAAAAAGCAATTTCCATTGGCATTCAGGATTATGTACTTAAACCTTTTACTCCGGAAGAAATTCTTAACAGTCTTAACAAGGCAGCCTCAGAAATTGACAGGGAAAAAAAGCAGTATTCAGATATCAGCCGCATGAAGGAAGAACTTAAATCAAAAGAAAAACTTATTAAAAAAGAATTCCTTAATAATCTTGTTCACGGCTCTGCTGATTTAAATAATATCGTTCAAAAATGTGATGACTTAAAAATAAACCTGCTCTCCCGCTACTACAAGGTTCTTATCAGCAGGATAGACAGTCTTACCGGTAACCAGCAGAACCAGCAGGAAACCTGTTCCCTTATTAACTCCTATTCTTCCAGCTGGGATCAGGCTGAATGTTTTTTTCACCATACCAATCTTCTTGTATGTATTTTTAAAGGAAGCAGTCAGGAAGAACTTGAAGATAATGTTTTTAAGGCAGCAGAAAGCATAAGTCATATAACAGGAAAAAACTCTGACTGCGTGTGTCTTACGGCAATCGGTCTTACAGTAGAACATCTTTTTGACCTGAAAAAATCCTATGAAGATGCAAAGCAGATTCTTTCTTCAGAAAACGTTCAGTCAAAAAACAGAATCATCAGTTCAGATGACCTGCAGTCTGATAACAGCCAGATTCTTGAATTAAACGAAAATGATCCTTTTATTGACAGGCTTAAGTATGCAGGAAAAAATGAAATTGCAGCCATTATTGATGAATCAATGACTCTGGTAAGAAAAAACTCAGGACAGTTTAAAGTCTTTGCTTCCTACATTCTGGTTGACCTTATATTTGAAGTATCAAAGCTTATAGAAAGACTGGGGGGAGACATAAAGCAATTAAGACCGGAAATCATTTCCCGCAACTTTATTGACGAAGCTGTAGAAAACGAAGAAAAGCTTAGTTCCCATATGCAGGCTCTCCTTTACTTTGCCCTTGAATACAGGGATTCAAAAGTAACAGGAAAATATGCATCAGTAATTTTTAAGGCAAAAAAATACATTGAAGAAAACTATGCTGATCAGAATACTACACTAACCACTGTGGCTCAGGAAGTGGCAATGAGTCCAAATCACTTCAGCACAATTTTTTCTCAGGAGTGTAAGACAACATTTATCGAATACCTTACTGATGTAAGAATTGAAAATGCAAAAAAACTTATGAGGGAAACAGACATGAAGGGATATGACATAGCATACGAATGCGGCTTTAGTGATCCCCACTATTTCAGTTATATATTCAAAAAAAACACGGGGCTTTCACCCCGTGAATACAAGACATCAGTCAGCTGATTCTTTATTTAAGCTGCCATTGAACCAAGCTTCTTCTTTCTGTAAGAAAGGATAATGCTCTGAAGCAGAATAAAGAAACAAAGCATAAGTCCTGTAGTTATGCTCTGCCAGTAAGGTTCCTTTAAACCGGAAGCAACTACAATACTGCTGATAGTTTTAAGGGACATTACACCAAAGAGAGTTCCTATGATACTGCCTACTCCACCAGAAAGAAGGGTACCTCCAATAATTGAAGATGCAATAGCCTGCATTTCTGCCTGAGTAGCGTTGGAAGCATTTCCAGCTCCTGTATGAAGGAGATAAACAAATCCGGCAATTCCTGCAAGAAGGCCGCAAAGAAGATAGGCAAAGAACTGTGTACGTTTTACATTAATACCCAGCATAAGGGCACTTTCGCTGTTACCGCCAACTGCATAAAGATTACGTCCAAAACGTGTATACTTAAGGAGGAACCAGCAGACAATTACAACAGCGATAGTAATAAGTACACCAAGTTCAAGATAGGCTGGAATAAAGTTTCCGTTATTTGCATAGGATCCCAGGAATGGAATATCCACATAAAAATCCTTAAGCTTTATAAAAACTTCATTTGTAGCTGTACGTGGAACCTTGCTGACAATTGTAGTCATACCTCTTGTAAAGAACATACCTGCAAGTGTTACAATAAAAGGCTGAATCTTCAGATAGGCAACAAGGAAGCCCTGAACTGCACCAATAGCAAGACCAATGGCCAGGGCGATAAGGAGAGAAGAAAGTGGGCCTCCTGCATGATCTTCCATAAACACAACAGAAGCCATGGTAATAAGGGCAACACTTCCACCAACAGAAATATCAATTCCCCCGGTAATCATAACAATAGTAAGACCACAGGAAATAATAATCAGGTAAGCATTGTTGTTAAAAAGATTAAAGAACTGCTGAGGATTAAGAAAGCCGCCACCCCAGACAATCATTGCTAAAATATACATTGCAAAAAATGTACAGATAGTAATTGTAAGAAGAAGTGCTGTATTGGAAAGCGGATGCCTTTTTCCATTTTTTGCAAACAGATTTTTAATATTATCAGTAAATGCCATATTACTTTACCTCCGCTTTAACTGCAGAACCTCTTGCACTGGCAATACGATTCTTTAATTTTTTTAATGCATCTTTTACTACTGGTGAACCGATTACAACTATTGCAATGATTACGATTGCCTTGTAAGCCTTAACAGCTGTAGAAGAAACCTTCATTGCATAAAGGGTAATTGTAAGGGTCTGAATAATGTAGGCACCGATTATGGAACCTGCAAGCCTGAACTTACCGCCGCCAAGGGAGTTACCACCAATAGCAACTGCAAGAATGGCATCCATTTCTATATCAATAAGAATTGTCTCGTGATTGATAAGACCGATACGGCATACATTCATGGAACCTGCCATAGTTACACAAATACCAAGAATTACAAAAACCACAAGCTTCATGATAACAGGATCAATACCATTAAGTTTGGAAGCCTTTTCGTTAATACCTACAGCCTGAATATAAAGCCTTAAGTTTGTAAACTTCATAATGAGCATAATAAGTACAATAAAAAGTATTACAATAAGAATAGGACTTGGAACAGGAATCCCGGGAATAAAACTTCCAAGGTAACTGAGGTAATTGCTTTCTACGTTAGGAGTAGCACCACCATTAATCCAGTAAGCTATAGGACGACCTGCTGTAAAAAGAATAAGGGAAGCAATCATAGGCTGAATTCCAAAGCGGGCAATAAGAAGTCCGTTAAAAAGACAGAATACAATTGTTACAATACAGGCAAGTAAAAGACCACCTGCAATTACACCCGGTGTTATTGTTCCGGCACGAAGGACCTTAACAAAAACACTTCCGGCAATAGCTGCAACAGCACCGATGGAAATATCCTGTCCCCTTGTAGCTGCTGTAACCAGAGTCATTCCTATAGAAAGAATAACAAGTTCAGAAGCTCCGTTAAGAATACTTACCAGGTTACCTGTAAAAACAGAATTACCCAGGTTATTATGCTTAATGGAAATTGAAAAAAATTCCGGATCACGAATAAGATTAAAAACTACCAGAAGCAGCAGGGCAAACATTGGGATTGCCAGCTGGGACTGAGTAAACTTTTTAAACAGACTTAGACATTTATTTTTTGAAATCATCTTTTATCACTGCCTCCCGCGATTGTGCGCATTATAGTTTCCTGATTAAGGTCATCACCTGTAAGCTGACCTACAATCTTTCTGTCCCTCATAACTATAAGTCTTGAACAAACAGTAAGCATTTCCTGAATCTCAGAAGAAATAAATGTAACGCTTACACCCTGCTGGGCAAGTTTAAGAACCTGTTTTTGGATTTCGATTTTGGTTCCAACATCAATACCGCGGGTTGGTTCATCAAGAATAAGATACTTAGGATTTGTAAGAAGCCATCTGGCAAGAATTGCCTTCTGCTGATTACCACCTGAAAGTGCTTTTATAGGAGTCTCCTGGGATGCTGTTTTAATCTCAAGAAGTTTAATATATTCATCTGCCATTTTTTCTGCTTCAGCTTTAGAGAAAGGTTTAAAGAAACCTCTAAGAACCTGGAGAGCAAGAATGATGTTATCCCTTACAGAAAGATCCTGAATAATACCGTCGCCCTTTCTGTCTTCCGGAAGATAACCTATACCGTTCTTCATCGCATCAATAGGTCTGGTTATTTTTACATCCTTACCATTTATTTTTACTTTTCCGCCAGTTACCTGATCAGCTGCAAATATTGCCCTTACACTTTCACTACGGCCGGATCCCAGAAGTCCTGTAAATCCATTTACTTCTCCCCTGGCAATCTTAAAGTCATAAGGCCTTACACCTTCAGCACTGGACAATCCTTCTGCTTCATATACGTAATCGTTTTCTGCAGTAAGATTTTTCTTTTCATCCTTTAATTTGGAAATATCATCAAGGCTTTTACCCAGCATTGCAGAAATCAAATCTACTGCAGGCATATCCTTAATGGCATACTCACCAACAAGTTCACCATTTCTAAGAACAGTTATTCTATCACATACTTCGTAAACCTGTTCAAGGAAGTGGGTAATAAAAATAATACCTACTCCCCTGCACTTTAATTCCCTCATAAGGGCAAAAAGAAGTTCTACTTCCCTTTCATCAAGAGAAGAAGTTGGTTCATCAAGAATAAGAACCTTACAGTCCATATCAACTGCACGGGCTATTGCTACCATCTGCTGAACTGCAATGGAACAGGTACCCAGCTGCTGATTTGCACGGGCCGGAATATTAAGCTTTTCAAGAATTTCGTCTGCCTTTTTTTCCTGCTGTTTCCAGTTGATGAAATGATAGTTTCCACGGCCGATAAAAATATTTTCAGCCACAGTAAGATTTGGACAGAGGGTAATTTCCTGATAAACAGTACTTATGCCAAGATTCTGTGCATCCTGAGGAGAACGAATCTGAACTTCGTTTTCCATACCATCTAAATAAATGCAGCCTGAATCCTTAATATGAACACCGGTAAGAACTTTTACCAGAGTTGATTTACCTGCTCCGTTTTCCCCCATGAGAGCATGTATTTCGCCTTTGCGGAGGGTAAAATCTACATTATGAAGTGCACGCACTCCAGGAAACTCCTTGCAGATTCCCCTCATTGCCAGAACAACATTATCTTCCATCACTCACTTTCCACCTTTTTATCTCTTCTAAAAAAAAAGCGGCGTAAAATATGCAAGTGCACACCTTACGCCGCAAACCTTTTCATTACATCAGGTTTGCATATAGTCCGGAATTAGTCTCCAAGACCATATGTATCGATGTCAGCCTGTGTAATTGTTTTTGCATCAAATCCTTTTTCAGGATTGATGATTTTCTTTGAAGGAACGTTTCCGCTCTTAATCATTTCTTCAATAGCAGCAGCCTGGAATGGTGAACACTGTCCATCATAGTTCCAGTTACCCTTAAGAAGTTCACGAAGAGCCCACTTATTGCAGTCAAATCCCATGATGATTACGTCACCCTTAACACCGTGAGTGATACCTGCTTCATCAAGAGCTGCAACAGCACCCTTAGCCATACCGTCGTTTTCTGCATAGATTACGTTGAATTTTTCACCTGAGTTAATTACAGATTCAACAATTTTCTTTGCTTCTGCTTCGTCCCATGTAGCTGTCTGCTGAACAACTTTCTTCATTGTTCCCTTTGTAAATTCAGCTTCAAGAGCACCTGTACGTCCGATCTGAGCATCTGAACCCATAGCACCCTGGATGTGGATTACACGATATTCAGGAAGTTTCTGAGCTTTAAGCCATGCAACGGCTGTTTCACCTTCATTAGCCATATCAGAAACAACAGCAGCTTCATAAAGCTTTGCACTTACGTTAAGCATACGGTCAAAAAGGAATACCTTAATTCCTGCACGTTCAGCCTGTTTAAGAACTGAATCCCATCCGTCTGTTGCGGCAGCAGCAATAAGAAGATAGTCAACACCATCAGTAATAAACTGTGAAGCAGCATTGATCTGTTCATCGTTCTTAATGCTATAGAATGTTTTAACATCATAGCCTTTTTCTTTGGTGAAAACATTCTGGAAGTCAGCAACGTTAGCTGCACGATAACCAGATTCAGCAGGCGGGTTATTAATGATACCAATCTTAATGGCACCACCGGCCTTCTTGCCCTTGTTACAACCCATAAAACTTACGGCACAAAGTAATGCCATAGCAACAGCAATTAACTTTTTCATGGAAAATCCTCCTTTTTCCGACGATCTTTTAATGTAATTATAGTAAGTCCACATCAGGGCTTTTTGAATGTATTTTTTTTGGATTTTATTTTGACTTTTATTTTATTTTTTAGCCGGATGGGATTTTTTAAGGTATAAAAGTTGGAAAATTTCTTGAAAAGTTTAATTTTTTTACAATCCAACATCTTTTCTTACTTTTATTGCATACCATAGAAAATAAGAGTAAAATATAACCATTACCGCATAAGCGGATTTTTACTTTAGAGGAGATTTAATAAATGAACTTCATCTTTTTAGGACCACCGGGTGCCGGAAAGGGTACTCTTGCAGCACAGGTTGCAGAAGAATACGGCATTCCACAGATTTCAACAGGTGATATTTTCCGTGAAAACATCAAGAACCAGACAGAACTTGGTAAAAAAGTTAAGGCTATTATGGATGCCGGAGGACTGGTTAGCGATGAAGTTGTACTTGAAATCGTAGAAGACCGCCTTAAGAAAGATGACTGCAAAAATGGCTTTATTCTTGATGGTTTCCCACGCACAATTCCACAGGCAGAAGCTTTTGAAAAACTTGGAATTGACGTAAAGGTAGTAAATTTTGAAGTAAACAATGACCTTATCATTGCCCGTCTTTCAAACCGCCGTGTATGTAAAAACTGCAAGGCTAACTACAACGTTAAATTTATGCCTCCAAAGGTAGAAGGTAAATGCGACAAATGTGGCGGAGACCTCTTTACCCGTGAAGACGATAAACTTGAATCTATTACTAACCGTCTTGAAGTATACCGCAAGGAAACAGAACCCCTCATCGACTTCTACCGCAAACTGAACAAGATGACTGACATTGACAGTGCAAGGGATTCTCAGGAAGTTCTTGTTGATTTTAAGAAACTTTTCCCTGCAAAATAAAAAATAATAGATTTTCTAAATAAATATTCCACGCTTTATTTTTGTAAAGCGTGGATTTTTTTTGCCAAAAGTGTTATATTGTATCCTATGGCTAAACCAAAGACAGAGTTCGCATTAAATCAAAAAGTAGTTTACCCTAGTCAGGGTGTAGGAAAAATCACTGAAATTTTCAAAAGAGACTTTAAAGGTGAACAGGTTTATTTTTACAAGATATACCTTGAAGTTTCTGACATGATTGTTATGGTACCGGCAGAAAAAGCTGCCTCTTTAGGTATCCGTGCCATCGTTTCTGCAAAAGAAGCTCAGGAAGCACTGGACCTTATCAGCGAAGAATTTGAAACACCAACTTCTGACTGGAAGCTGCGCTATCAGATGAACCTTGACCTTCTTAAAAAGGGAACAGTAAAGGACATTGCTTCTATTGTAAGATGCCTTTATCACCGTTCTAAGGTTAAGGAACTCCCAATTCTTGAACGCAAGCTTTATGACAATGCAAAAAAACTTCTTGAAGACGAGATTTCTGATGCAATGAAGATTTCCGTTAAAGAAGTAGAAGATATGCTTCATGCAAAGCTTGAACCTCTTGGTGCAAAAATTGAAAAGAAACCTGTATATTCAGATGACGACGAAGACGACGAAGATGAATTTGCAGAAGAAAACAACAACTCAAGAGATTCAGACGACGATGATGATGACGAGGATGATTAATTGTCATCTCCTTTAGTACTTGTCTTAACGGCAGCCGGTTCCTCTACAAGAATGGGGACCGGCAAAAAAAAAGAATACCTTCCTTTAGGCAGTTCCACAGTTCTGGCAGAAGGATTAAAAACCTTCCTTAAAGCTGCCCCTTTTAATCTGATTATCATTACAGTACCAGAAAATAAAGAAGAAGAAGCAAAGCAGGCCCTTTTCTGTGATCCACAGGTAGAAGACCTCCTTAAAGCGTCTTCTTCCAGACTACTTTTATGCCAGGGCTCTGATACAAGACAAAAGTCAGTATTTAAAGCCCTTATCGCTGCCAGGGAAAACCTTACAGAGGAAGAACTTTCCTTAAACCCTCTGGTACTTATTCATGACGGTGCAAGACCATTTGTAACAAAAGAAATCATACAGGACACTATTGCCGCAGTTAAAGAATACAAGGCTGCAGCTCCAGGCATTACCCCTTCTGATACCCAGAAAGAAGTAGCCCCTGACATGACCATAACAAGGCACCTTGTAAGAAGCTGCCTTACAGCAATTCAGACACCACAGGGCTTTTTACTTAATTCCCTTATTAAATGTCATAAAAAGGCCTCACAAATTAATAAGGAATATACAGACGACACGGAAATATGGGATGCTTTTCCTGAATTAACAGGAGGCAGCCATGTTCATCTTGTTAAGGGAAACCCCTGCAATATAAAAATAACTTATCCCCAGGACCTTAAGGAAAAGAAAATGATAAGGGTTGGACTTGGAACAGACCTTCATAAACTTGTAGAAGGCCGCAGACTGATGATTGGAGGAATAGAGATTCCTTCTACAAAAGGAGAACTTGGACATTCTGATGGTGACGTACTCCTTCATGCAGTAACAGATGCCCTTCTTGGTGCAGCAGGAATGGGTGATATAGGTTCATACTTTCCACCGGAAGAAGCAAAGTGGAAGGACGCTGACTCTGCCCTTCTCTTAAAAAAAGTCTGGGATGACATACAAAAGGCCGGCTGGTCTTTAGGAAACCTTGACTGTGTAATAGAACTGGAAAGCCCTAAATTCCTTCCCTGGAGAAGTAAGGTAATAGAAAGCATAGCAGGTATTTTAAAAACAGAAAGCTGCCGGGTATTCGTTAAGGCTAAAACCAACGAAAAACTCGACAGCGTTGGAAAAGGAGATGCAGTAAAGGCTTACTGCACCTGTCTTTTAGAAAAATAAGCTTTGTTAATAATTATCATTCATTAACAAAGCTTATTTATAAATCTAGTCTTCAAGCTGAAGGATAAGGGAAACTTCTGATTTAGTAAGATTAAGTTTCTTTGCAATCTGAAGTTCTGTCCATCCGGAAGCTTTAAGGGACTTAACAGTGTTACGGGTTTCCGGAGTAACGGAATCTGTATCACCACCACCCTTCTGAACTTCACGCTTAGCCATTTCCTGAAGTATCTTAATTTCTTTCTGAGTATTAGAAGCAGCACGAAGAATCTTTTCTTCTGAAGCAGCAATTGCACCCTTTTCTGAAGTAAGCTTGCTGTAGCGTTCATCGATTTCGTTAAGGACATTATCCAGGCTTGCAACCTTTCCAATGGCATCATTAATCTTACCGCTGCTCTTCATAATCTTTTCTATATCACCCTGTACCTTTTCAATGGCAATAGGGAGCTGGTCCGTTCTGTGACTGCATTCCTGAAGACGCTGTTCAAGTTCCTTGATATTTTCAAAGGACTGGTCAACTTCTTCTGCAACACGGTCAATGGCAGTACCCTTCTTTTCAAGGCGGTCATACTTAGTCTGGATGCCTGCAAGAGTCTCCTGGAACTTTCTGACTTCTGCCTGCATATTGGTAAGGTTGTCACTGGTTGAGTTAAGGTCAAGAATCTTGCTGTCCATGGCATCACTAATAGCCATAAGCTTGGAGAACTTGGAATCAAGGTCATTTATACGGGCTCTGTCACCGGCAAATGAATTGATTCTTGAGTTAACGTCAGAGCTGAGCTTATTAAGTTCTGTAACACGAACATTAAGGTCATTAATCTTTTCGTCATAATCCTTTACTTCTGAAAGCTGGGACTTAAGGTCTGTAATTGCCTCATCCAGCTGCTTTTTAAGAACATCAGCCTTATCAAATACGCCGGTTTCTGCAGTAAACTTGGCAATTCCCTGGTTAATGCCGTCAATCTTAAGCTGAAGGTTATTTGTATCCTGGTTAAGCTTTTCAATAATTGCACGGTAAGCCTTCTTGTATTCATCAGAAGTAGCCTTAACTTCGCCACGGATTTCCTTCATCTGCTTTTCATTGTCTGCATTCTGATCAGAAACAAACTTGCGGGAAGAAGTAACAAGACTGTCAAAGTCATCCTTAAGCTGAGCCATGATTTCCCTGGTGTCATTCTGAACTTTTTCTACATCAGCAAAAATCTTTTCGTTTTCCCTGCGGGACTTATCCTCAAGTTCCTTAAGGTCAGAAGCAAACTGTCCGTCTGCATCATCAAACTGAGCCTGAATACGCTGCTTCCATACATTAAATTCCTGCATTGCAGCATCTATGGCAGCATTCTGATTTTCCTGACGGCTTTCTGCATCACGCTGGAACTGTACAAGTTTTTCTGTAAGTTCCTTTTCGTTCTTTTCAAGCTGAGCCTGAACCTTACTGTTGTAGGATTCAGTTTCTGCCTTAAGGTATTCATCAGCCTTCTGAGTTGTATCCTTAAGTTCATTTCTGTAACTTTCTATAAATTCGTGAAGCTTCTGGTTTACAGTATTAATCTGTTCCTGAATTACTGACTGTCCTGACATAATGGAAGTCTGGAATTTCTGTTCCTGTTCAGAAGTCTTTGCCTGAATTTCTGCAAGCTTTTTCTTTAAGCTGTCAGTATATTTAACTTCAAGGTCACGGCGGTGCTTTTCATATTCATCTGTAAATACTGCAAGCTGTCCGTCAAAATTATTTTTCCATGAAGCAAGCTGGTCCTGAACTTCGTCTTCCCTCTTTTTAATGTTAACAATAAAGTCATCTTCAAAGAGCTTAAGACGGGCACTGACATTGGAATAAGATTTTTTCTTAAGTTCATCTATTGCCTGTTCAACACCACTAAGTTCACCCTTAAGGTTTTCAATTCTGTTCTTTACAGCTGATTCAAAATCGGCCTGCTGTCTGTTAACAGAGGCTGCATATTTATCCAGGTCTGTAACAACTTTTTTCTGAGCTGAATCCATAAGCTTGCGGAGGGCGCCTTCCAGTTTATCTGCATCGGCACCTGTAGCATTAAGCTGCTTAAAGCGGTATTCCATTTCCCTCTTATACATATCAAGCTGCTTATCAAGACCGGAAAGAAACTTTGTCTGTTTAATATCGTAGTCAGCTGCAATCTTTTTCATTGCATCGCTAAGCTCACCGTCAAAATCAGAAAGCTGCTTCTTTACTGCATCATTAAAGTTGTTAAGGCGTTCAGTACCTTCTTCTGTTTCCCTGGCAATACGAAGGGCTGTTTCTTCTGATCTGTTTCTTGCATCTTCAAAAGAAGTCTGCATGGCAGTGATTGTAGATTCAACTTCTGTCCTGACACTTTCAGATTTTTCTTCAAGTTCAGAAAGTCTTGCAGTAATAGAAGCCTGCATTTCGTCTACAAGCTTCTGTACGCTGCCCTTATATTTATCAAGATTAGCTGAACTTATGGCATTGTACTTTTCATAAGCGGCATTTTCGTCACTGACAACCTTTGCCACAGCTGTTTCAAATACATTGTCATAACGTTCCTTAAGCTGCTCTGCCTGAGAAAGGATTGCAGCCTGAACTGCATGAAGCTTTTCTGTATTACCCTTGGTTTCTGCACCAAGACGGTCTGCTGTCTTACGGGTTTCGTCATAAGACTTGGTAATTTCTTCCTGAAGGGAATCAAGGTTTTTATTGGCACTGGTAATAACAGCTTCCGTGCGTTCCTTAACCTGAGCTTCCATGTTGTTAAGATGATTTGTAAGGTCAGCAATCTTTTCTTTAAATCCTGCTTCTGAATCTGCAGCATTCTGATTGATTTCCTTGTGAAGGGCTGTTGTCCTTGTTTTAAGGGCTTCAGTAACGGAAGCAATCTTTTCGTTAAAGGCAGCCACAAGTGCCTGAGTCTTCTGTTTAACACTTGCATCTGCACCGGCTGTTGTTTCCTTTACGCTTTCTGCAGCTTCCTTAAGTTTCTGCTGGTATTCATTTTCAAATTCCTTGATTTTCTCATCAAAGGAAGCATTAAGCTTTTTAACAACTTCACTTACGCTGGATTTAATAAGGGTAGTCTTGTCTTCCACTTCCCTGTCCATGGATTCTGTTTTGGAAAGAACGGAATTTTCAAGTTCTGCAGCCTTCTGGTTAAGGGCACTTTCAAGGGCTGTAGTTCTGGAAGTAAGGTTTTCTTCAAGAGCACGGGTCTTTTCTTCTACAGAAGCTTCAAGACCGGAAGTTCTTTCATTTACGGAGAGTTCAATACCTGATGTTTTTTCATTAACTGAATCTTCAAGAGCCTGAACCCTGGCTTCAAAATCAGCCTGAAGGCTTTGAGTTTTTTCCGTTATAAAGTTTTCCAGGGCTGTTGTCTTAGAAGATACTTCACTTTCAAACTTGCCGGACTTATCGTTAAATTCATTTTCGATCTTATCCGTTCTTGTAGTAATTGCTTCTTCAAGGGCAGCTGTCTTTGAAACAAGGTCATCTTCAAGAGACTGGGTACGTTCTATAAGGCTTGTTTCAAATCCGGAAGTTTTGTCATGGAGCATGTTTTCAAGATTAGTAAGACGTTCTTCAAACATCTCGTTAAGGGCATCTGCTTTAGAAGAAAAATTATCTTCTATATTCTTTGTGTGATCCTTATAAAGGGAATCCAGTGTAGAAGTCTGTTCATAAATCTTGTCTTCAACAGAAGAAACCTTTGCTTCAAGTTTTTCTGTAAGTTCACTGCTGCGGCTTTCCAGGCTTGAAGTAAGGTAAGCAATCTTATCCTTAAATTCCTGTTCAAAAGCAGCTGACTGTTCTTCCATGGAATCTTCAAACTTTTTGGTAACGTCCTGAATGTCTTTCTGGGTATTCTGGATTTTAGAATCAATAATTGCAGTTACCTGTTTAGTCTGTACGTCTACTTCATGGCGGCATTCATCAAAGCGCTTCTGGGAATCTGCACTAAGCTTTTTAAATGCTTCATCTTCCAGGCTGCGGGCTTTTTCTGCAGCACCATTGTAAGCATTTTTTATATCTGTCTGAATCTTTGCCATAAGTTCCTTACTTTCTGCAAGGGCCTTTGATGTAGAGGCATTAATGTTGTCTGCAATAGTATCGTACTGATCAAGAAGGTTGGAACCGATAACCTTAAGCTGCTCTGAGTTTTTTGCAGCAAATTCCTTTGTAATTGAAGGAATCTTTTTTTCTATTGTTTCTACAGTTTTCTGCTGCAGGTTAAGCCTTTCGTTAAGTTTATCAACAATACCGGCTTCTTTCTTTACCCTCTGCAGGTTCTGCTCAACAGCTGCAGTCATTTCCATAAGGTTCTTAATTACCATTTCATAGGAATTAATTTTTTCGTAAATCTTTTCTACTTCCGTAACCGGTTTTTTAAGATCCCTAGTTGCACTGATACATTCGTCAAACTGCTGCTGAAGTTTTTTTACAACAGCCTTAGATTCAATATTTTTTGTATCCAGCTGAAGGGCGTATCCGTTTATTTCTTTTTCTTTTTCTTTAAGGATTTCTTCAAGTTCCGCAAGACGGCGGTCAGTATAGCGCTTTACCTTTTCCATTGAGTTCTGATTCTTATCTTTCTGATGCAAAGCAAGCGCAATACCAGCAGAAATCGCAACTGATACAATAATAGCGATAATAGTCATATTCCCACCCGAATAATACTTTTGTCTAGTTTAACACAATGTTTTTCAATTGGCGATAGCTTTTAAACGAAAAATCGGCTTCTTTAAGTTTAAGGTTAAAAAGACGCCTGATACCGGATAAAATGTAGGCACTTTTCATTCCGGCATTTTTTGCACCTTCAATGTCATATTTACGGCTGTTTCCTACATACAGAATCTCCTGGGGCTTTAGATTGAGTTTTTGGGCAAGGATTCCAAAAGGATATTTTGAAGGCTTAAGGGCACCGCTTTCTTCTGAACCTATGCAAACGTCACATAAATCCCTGATTCCCCAGATATCTTCCTTCTGTTCAGGAGGAAAATCAGAAAGTATTCCTATTTTAAGGCCTGCATCCTTCATTGCCTTTATGGATTCGTAAACATGAGGGTAAGGCTTAATTTTTCTAAAAAAGGGAGTAAGTCCGTCATAGCTGATTTTCTTTATTTCTTTTTTAGCATCTGCAGGAGAAAGTCCTGCTATGGCAGCATAAAGCCTGGCCTGGTACTCAAAAAAGTCTCCCAGAGGGGCTGTATGATGCATCTTATGTCTTACCTTATTGAATTTATAGTAAAAAGAAAAATGGCTAAAAAAATAGAACGGCATCCGGATAAAAAGTTTCCAGGTTGGATAAAGAGTTCCGTCTATATCAAATGCAACAGCTTTAATTCCTTCTATCATTGTCTTCCTTATATTTATTTTTATATTAATATTTTATTTTACTTCTATAGTATAGTCAAAAGATGCTGTACCTGATTCTCCTGATGGATCAGCACTAAAAAGCCAGGTAGAAAGCTCTGCCCTTATGGCATCCTGTACGGCAGCAGGCAGGAGGGAAGAAGGCCTGATTGCTATATCAGAAGAAGGAACACGTCCGTTCCCTAAAACCTTAAAGGTAATTGTTACTACACGGGTATTATCAATTAACTTTGCCACATCTTCATCAAGATAGATTACAGGCTTTGAAGGCTGAAGCAGCTGTCTTGCTACTCCTCCTACAAGAATAGTAACCTTTCCGCCTTCTGAGCCGGTCTTAATGTTTGTACGGCTGGAAATACCATCTGCAACAGTAGTTGAATATTTATTCATATTCATTCCGCTTAAAGCGCTGGAAGTAGAAGAAGATGTACTTTTATTTACAGTCTTTCCGTCACTGGACCTGGATGTTGAAGGTGTATTTGACTTACTGTTAGAAGCCTTAGCTGCACTTCCTGAAAGGGAACTGGAAGCTGTTGCCGTTTTTGAAGAAGAAGCAGAAGAAGTTGATTCCGTGTATTCAAAATCATCATCACTATATGAAGAGGATTTTTTTGGAGCATTCATCTGTTCCTGAGCAAGTTCTTCTACACTTTTTTTATACTTCCTTGTTACAGTTGGAGCAGGAGTTTGGGTTACAGGAGCTTTTGTAGAAGCTTTGGCTGAGGTAGAAGAAGAGGCTTTTGAAGAAGCTTTTGAAGGTGAAGAAGCCTGAGCCTTTTTAGTCTGGCTCTGAGTCTTTGCTTTAGCCGGAGCCTGTGCCGGGGCTGGAGGAGCCTTCTCTGTAACTGCTTCCTCAACAACTTCCTGTGCAGAGGATGGTGCACTGGCATTAGATGAAGAAGCAGAGGCTGCATCTGATTCGTCCGCAGTCTGAGGCTTATCATTTAAAGTCTTTTCCAGTGGAGCCAGAGATACTTTTATTGTCTTAAAGATTTCTCTCTTCTGGGGTGCCTGAATCATCAGTCCAAGTATTATAAGGACTGCACAAATTGCAGCAGTCATTACAGTACTAAAGATGTTCCCCCTGTTTTCTATTGCTGTCATTTATCTTACGTCTGTTGTCCTTAAACTAACGGAAGTAAAACCGTTAATTCTTATGGCGTCAAAAATCTTTACGATTGTACCGTTAGTTACCTTTTCATCAGCCTGAATGGAAACAGGATATGTCTCCTTTGTAAAGTTTCCAAGTTCAACCTGTCCAAGCTGGGTCTGTAAAAGTTCCATGGAAGATTCACTTTCGTTAAACCAGATTTTTCCATCTTCTTCTACAGTAATATTTACACCGCTTATATCAGTTCCCTGAGAAGTTTTACTTTCCGGAAGATTAAGGGTAATTCCCGGAAGGTTGGCAAAAGTTGTAGATACAAGGAAAAAGAGGATTAACTGAAAGATAACATCCAGCATAGGAGACAAATCTACTCCTGACGATGGTTTTGGTCTTTTAGTTATGCGCATGTCAGATATCCTTTCCTAAAATACGGAACATAACCTGGGTTACATTTGATTCCATGTCACGGATTCTGTGGTTAACCTGGCTGTTAAAATAATTGTGGAATACAATTGCAGGAATAGCTACAACAAGTCCGGCAACTGTAGTTACAAGAGCTTCTGCTATGGCACCTGCCAAAACTGCAGGATCACCCATAGAGCCGCCGTTTCCAAGAACACCAAAGGCCTTAATGTTACCTGTTACGGTTCCAAGAAGTCCCAGAAGTGTAGAAATATTTGAAATTGTTCCAAGAGCCGAAAGGAAATGTTCAAACTGCTGAACTACACTGTCCATTTTAGTCTGTACTGCTTCCTTAAGGTTTACTTCATCAAGACGGCGGCTGTTAATTGCCATTCTGATTACTTCTGCACATGGTGTGTCAGCCTGAATACAATCAGCTTCTGCTGTTGAATAATCATGGCCTTCAAGATCATCAAGAATCGACTTCATAAGTTTTTCATCCCTTTTTTTAAGGGTAATAAAATAATGAAGTCTTTCAATAATGATAAAAAGAGCAATTACTCCGCAAAGTACAATAGGAATAATAAGTGGTCCACCGCTTTTTAATGTTTCTAACATAATTTACATCCTTAGTTTATATTTTTATGTGACTGCCGTTAAAATCCTGACTTAACCTAGAAGAAGAAGTGTACAAGAATCTTAGCACTTCCTGCCCTCTTAAGGTAAATTGATTCACCATAGTCACGGTCTTTTCTGAATATTAATTTTACAACATCGTCAACTGCCAGTTCAAGACTGATGGAATCCCTGAGCTTGTAAAAAGCACCTCCCTTAATTACAGGGCAGAGATCTACATCTTCACCAATAGTTTCGTAAAGTCCGGCATTAAAGCCCCAGTTTGCAAGGGAAGACTGAAAGTCAAGATTACCGCCGATTACATTTGAATATTCATTTGAAGGAACATGAAGGGCGTTATTCTTCCACTCAAGTTCTACAGTGAATATTTTCCATGAGAAAGAAAGGGCTGCCTGAGATATAAGAATAGTACGTTCCTTTTCTGTAAGTCCGTAAAGGTTTTCCGTACCGATTGTCTGTGAATAATCAGCTTCCCAGCTTCCGTTTCCAAAGGCTGTCTTTTTAAAAGTTGTACCTGCATCAAGAGTAAGCTTTGAACCAATAGGAAGACTGAGTTTTAAAGAACCAAACCAGTCAGTACTTTCTGATGGGAGAATTGAAGAAGCTGTAAAAAGATAAGCCTTTTCTGCATCAGAGTATTTTGTAAGTTCAGAAAGAAGACCTCCGGTAGCTTCTATAACAAGGTCACGGCTTCCGGCTTTGAAGGTTCCTGTAAAGTCAAGGGAGAATACAGGAAGGGCTGTGTTGCCTCCGATTTCATTACCAACAACTACACCACCGTCAGCAGCAATTTTAAGGAAATCATTTTTCCAGCCAAAGGCAAGGGTAAACTCTCCCCTGCTGATAAGGGAAGTGTCTTCACTGCCAGCTGTTGATTCACTGTTATAAAAGAATTCACACTGATAGTCAGAAAGAAAGGCAATGTTAAAGCCGTAGTTTTCCCACTGGGCTTTAAATACAGGATTTAAGAAGAAAACATCTCCGTCTTCCTGCTGGCTTAAAAGGGAACTTACTGAATCCTTGTTTTTACCTTCATAGCGGTTGTACCATTCAGCCTGGCCCCCAAGATTAAAGGCAAAACCATAAGGAAGCTTCCATTTAATATTGTCCTTAGTAGAAACTGTCTGATAGTTAATGTCATAAAAAGCTTCACTCTTTTCCTGAAGACCGTAAGCACTGTTGTCATAGGCTGCAGAAAAATCAAATACAAAGTTTTTAGTAGTAATTGTTTTTTCTCCACTAAGAAGGGTCCTGCGGTCAAAGTATCCTTCTGTAACATCATGTTTTCCGTAACCATTCTGGTTTTCATGAGAAAACTTAAGGGAGAAAGGATTATCACCACTGCTCTTATAGATAGAAAAATCTCCGGTAAAATATCCCGGAATACCTGCACCTATAAGACCATTTGCAAAAATCTGCTTGTCTGAGGCAGAAGAAAAATCTGCTTCCGGTTCATCATAAACATTACCTGTCTGAATTCCAGGGAGCTTAGGCATAGGAAGGTCTTCTGATTCAGATGGAAGTACATCTGAAAAATCAGGCACAGCATCTTTTCCGGCAGTAAGGGAATCACCTGTTACTGTAGTTGTAAGTTCCGGAAGGATAATCTTTTCTTCTTCATCTGCTGTCTGGGCAAAAAGGCCTGCAGTGCAAATAAGGGTCGCTGTTAATAAGGCAATTTTTTTCATATATATTATTCTCCGTAATTTGCTATGAGTTTCTGACTGCGCTTGTCATATTCTGAATCAGCATACAGTTCGTGAAGTTTTGCAGCTGTTGACCTGGCATCTCCCTGGTAACCTGCAAAATCAAAGGCTTCTACTGCACCATAAAGTACCCTCTGGGCAAGCTTATGGTTGGAAGTACCTACTGCATAATTGGCAGCCTTAAGGTAATAGTCAGCTGCACTTTTTGCATCACCGGAAGCCCTGTTGTACTGGGCAGCTATAAGGGCAGTTCTTGCGGCAAAAGCAGCTTCCCTGTTTTCGTTAGACTTTTTACTCTGAATTGCAAAAAGTTCTTCTGCAAGAATTGCTGCATCTTTCTGAGTAGAAGCATCTTCCCATAAAAGTTCACAAAGTTCTGTTCCAATAGCACGGCCTTTTTCTGTAGAAGATTTTCCTGCATCTTCATAATCTTTCTGAAGCCTTACACCCTTCTCGCTTTCTCCTGCAAGAAGTTTTTTAAGTTCATCAAGTTCTTCTGTAATTCCATCAGCCTTAGCTTCTACAGGAAAGTTCTGAACTATACTTCTTGCTTCTGCCAGAGCCAGATCATAGGAAGCCTGGGCACGGTAAAGTTCAGCAAGATTTTTCTGGGCACTGTAAATATAAGATGAATCAGGAAAAGCTTCCTTAAGAATCTTATACTGATTTACAGCACGGTTTGTCTGATTGTTCTTTGCATAACTGTCTGCAATAAAAAAATATGAGGCATCAAGAAAATTTCCTGATGGGAATTTTTTCTGATATTCAGTAAAGCGGCTTACTGCCTGAGGATATTCTCCCTTGGTATAGTAAAGTTCACCTCTCCTGAAGGAAGCTTCATCTGCAAGACTGGAAGAAGTAAAATTATTCTGAATGTCACGATAAAGACTGTCACTGTCTTCTATTTTATTAAGCTTTGCATAAAGACGGGCTGTTTCAAAACGGCACCTTACGCCAAAATCACTTTTTTCTTTAAGATAAGGATTAAGAACAGCTACAGCCTTTTCACTTTCTCCTGCATCTGAATAAATGGAAGCATAAAGTAAAACTGCATTTTCCTTCTGGTCTTTTGTCCTTGAAGCATCAACTGCCTTTTTTGCAAATTTTTCTGCTGTCTGCAAATCAGAATTCTGAAGGGCTGCTCTTGCTCCGACAACACAGGCATTCCATGCAAGGGAATGAGATGAATATTTCTGTACAAAAGTATTCAGCGATGTACAGGCAGAAAGAGACTGTCCGGTTTTATACTGAACATAGCCATTGTAGAACATGGCATAAGCTTCCATAGGTCTGTTCTTTACGGAAAGATACTTTGAAAAATATTTTTCCGCAGTTTTCCAGTCCCGGCGGTTAAAGGCAGAAAGGGCTGCCATATAATTTGCATCAGGAACTGTAGAATCAAGGGCTGCATCAAAGCTGGAAGTAAGGGCTCCTTCCAGGAAAAGAACCTTTGAAAAATCTGCCATCTGTTCTCCGTTAAGATAATCCCTGTGGGCACGATAAAGGGCTGCTGATTTTTCTGTCTTTCCGTTTCTTGCAAGAATCTGGGCATAAAGAAGATTAAGTTCATGACTTTCAAGTTTTCTGCCCTGAAGAATTTCTTCTGCCTTTTTATAATCACCCTTTTTATAAAGACTGAGGGCATATAAATAAAGGGAAGCCTGACTTACGCTTTTAGAATAAGCTTCACCTGCATTAAACAAAGCTTCGTCCCACTTACCTTCAAATGCATAGCTTCTTGCATATAAAAGGCGGTAGGCAGGATAGTATTCATCATCTTCAGACAGAGAAGATTTTACAACATAGTCATCAAGAATCTTTACTGTATTTGCTGAATCCAGTCTTGCCCTGTAAAGTCCGATAAGGGCTGTATAAGTTCCGCTGGAATCTGCACTTTCTGCATTATCAAGGTAAGTTTTGCATTTGGCATAATTTTTTTCTTCATAAGCATCTGCTGCAAAACGGGTCCAGAATTCTGCAAGAAGGGAATCATACTCCCTTAAGTTGCCCCTGGCTTTTTCAAGAACAGTTCCCGGATCTTCTCCAACTTCCTTTCTGTGAAGGGAAGCAACATTATAAGCTTTCTGTAAAGCAAGGGATGCCATTACAGAATCAGAACCGGAGAGAACCTTAACATACTGACCGTAAGCTTTTTTATACTGGCCTAGATTTTCGTAAGCTGAACCTGCATCAAGGGAAAGGCTGGCAGCTGTTATTTCATCCAGTTTTTTTGTATCAATGCGCTGGTATACATCAAGAAGCCTTTGATTTTTACCATCATTAAGGTAAGAATCAAAAAGCATAAGTACTACGGAATTAAAATCATCCGAAGAAAATTTATCTCCACCAGAAAGACAGGTTTCCAGAAGTTCAACAGCCTGTCCAAACTTATTCTGACTGTAAAAAACTCCGGCTGCATTCATAAGGGAAAGATAGTAATACTCTTCCAGGGAATCAGGCCGCCTGTTTCTGAAAATCCTGCAGGATTCATAAAAGGCATTTAATGCATAAGTGTCTTCCTGACGGGCTGCATAAGCTCTTCCAAGCCAGTAGAGGGAAGGACAAAGAAGGTCTTCATCTCCGGAAGCAAGCTGGCAGGCTTTTGTAAGGGAAAGGCAGGCATCTTCATAACGGCCCAGCCTGAAGTAGCTTCTGCCCTTAAAGGAAAGAGCCTTGCCTAAAAGCAGGGAACGGGGATATTCCTCTTCCATAGTAATGGCATACTCAATTGCAGCAGGAAAAGCTCCGCTGTAATAGGCAGACTTAATGTCACTGTATACCCTGGCATCGTTTGCAAAAATTCTTCCGCCGGCAAGCAGAAGTCCGGAAGCAAGAAGAAGTTTTACAGTAAATCCGGTCTTTTTAAAAACAGATATCAAAGAAATCTCCTTATTTAATTACGTGTTTATTCAGGTCAGCGTGGATAAAAATATTCCGACGACTTAACCCTGTTAAGATGAATGTAGGCATTTTTATAGAGGGAAAGATAATCTTCAAAAGATACTTCCTTACCGTTCATAAAAACAGCACAGTCAAACTTTCCTGAGTCATCAAAGTAAGGAAAGAAAACTGCAGTATCACTGAAGACAAATTCGTCATGCTTAATGGCAGAATGCTGTTTTACCGCTGCTATATAAAACCAGCCCGGTTCACGGACAGCAAGGACGTAAAGCATGGCCTTAAGATTTTTAAATTCATATCCTGTATCTGGAATATATCCGGTGTTATCTACGACTTTTCCATTCTGAATGTCAGAAGAAAAAATCTTTACGTTTACATCTACACCGCCGTTTTCAAAAGTAAAGCTGCGGCCTGTTCTTACGGAAACTGCCTTTGCTGCAAGATTCCTTACCCAGTCCAGGGCAAAAGTTATGCTGGCTTCCTGGGAGATAACTCCGTTTTTACTTGTTGAATCAAAGTAAACTGTAGGCTGCTCAAGTTCTGCTATGGCTGTGTTTTTTCCTGTTACAGGTTCTATGATTCCGTCTACAATCCATTTTATAAAGCCGGCTCCGCTTAAAGAAAGACGACCGTTGTCTTCCGGAATATATTCACTTCCGTCTTCTTCATTTATAAGGGTAAAGGGCTTGTTTTTAAGAATGGAATAAAGTTTTCCTTCTTCGTTGTAACAAAGGTCAGGAGCATAATCTATTGAAGGAATCTTTTCACGGATAATCTGAATCATGGTAAGAATATCCCTGTACTGTCCCGGAATAACTTCTACGTTTTTCCATGGAAGGGATTTTTCTGTCCAGCGGTGAATGTCAAGGAAAGAAGCTGTGTAAAGTCTGTTAAAAGGTACACCAATTGCTACGGATCTGGCCGCATACATACCAAGAATAATCATATCTCCGTAAGTCTTGCTGCCAACAGGTTTAAACTGAATGTAAACGGAAGCATCCTTATTAAAATACCACTGAATGTTTTCTGCTTTACCTGTAGCCTTGTTACGGGTTAAAACCCAGCTGCCGGGAGCACCCCGTTCATAGGCGGCAACCTGCATTGTCTGCTCACCGTCTTCATGAACAAAGGTAACTTCCTGATAGCCTCTTGGTGAAACTATGATGAAAATACTGTCAAAACCTTCTTCTGCACGAACCTGAAAAACGTTTCCAGTAGCGTCTTCATACAGTTCAGGATTTTTTTTCTGAAGTTCACTGACAGGGGCTGTAAACCAGCTGTCAATAATCCTGCTTCTTATTTCAGATGAATCCGGCAGGCTGCCTAAAAGATAGTCAGCAAATACCGGAATAACATTCAGCAAGGCAAAAGAAATAATACAGAAAACTTTTTTCATCACTTTCATTATTCGTCCTGATATTTTATACCGAAAGGGGCGCATCCTGCATTGCAACCGGTTCCGGATCAATGAATGCTGCACCTTCAGGAAGCCTTATTTCCGGCTTAAGAACTTTGTGATCCGGTGTATGAATCATTCCGTCCTTTTCTTCGTCAGGGTGCTTTCCTGCAGGAGAGTTACTGAGAAGAAGCTTAAGTCGGTTAAGCTGGTTTACTTCTGAAGAACCCGGGTCGTAATCGATGGCAGAAATATTTGCATCAGGATAACGGCGGCGGAGTTCCTTAATCATACCCTTACCTGTTACATGGTTAGGAAGACAGGCAAAAGGCTGAACACAGGCAATACTTGGAGCACCGGTATGAATAAGTTCTACCATTTCTGCAGTAAGGAACCATCCTTCTCCGGTAATGTTACCAAGCTGTACGATATCATCTACACCCTTCTGCATATCCCAGATGAGGGCTGGAGGATCAAAACGGTGACTCTTTCTAAGCTGTTTCTTCATGTACTTTCTGAAAAGTTCAAGAAGCCATACAAGAAGCTTTGAGTTACGTTCTTCTTTCTTAGGGAAAGCAAGTTCCCTGTGGCGGAATGGACCTTCTGCAAGACAATAGAATACAAAGTCTGCAAGATCAGGCATTACACATTCAGCACCTTCACGCTCAATTGTATTAACGATATCGTTGTTGGCTGTAGGATGGAACTTAACAAGGATTTCTCCTACAACACCTACACGAGGCTTTTTAATTGGAAGAAGAGGAAGTCTGTCAAAGTCACGGATAATTCCCCTGATTACCTTATGATAGGTAAAGGTATTCATATTCCTGAGCTTTTCTTCACAAATGCCGTTCCATTTTTCATAAAGGGCATTGGCACTGCCTGGAACTGCTTCGTAAGGTCTTGTTCTGTAAAGTACCCTCATAAGAAGGTCACCAAGCATTACAGAACGGAAACACCTCTTAATCATGGACAGTGAATAAGTCCATCCAGGGTTTGTTTCAAGTCCCTGAGTGCTCATGGAAATTACAGGAATATGGGCAAGACCTGCATCTGCAAGGGCACGGCGGATAAATCCGATATAGTTTGTAGCACGGCAGCCACCACCTGTCTGGGTAATAAGAAGGCTGACGTTGTTAAGGTCATATTTACCGCTCTGAAGGGCATGAATCATCTGACCTGCAACCAGGATTGAAGGATAGCAGGCATCATTGTTTACATACTTAAGTCCTGTTTCTACAGCTCCCGGATCAACGGCATCAAGAACAACAAAGTTGTAACCTGAATACTGCATTGCCCTCTGTAAAAGGCGGAAGTGAATAGGACTCATCTGAGGTGCAAGAATTGTATGCTTGTACTTCATTTCTTTAGTAAAGATCTGACGCTGATATGCAGCACTCTTAACTACAGGCTTAATTCTGTTACGTTCACGGGCTTTAACGGCTGCAATAAGGGAACGGATACGGATACGGACTGCACCAAGGTTGCTTCCTTCGTCGATCTTAATAAGGGTATACATGCGGCTCTTTGCCTTCATGATTTCGTCAACCTGATCTGCTGTTACGGCATCAAGACCACAACCAAAAGAAGTAAGCTGTACAAGTTCCAGGTTAGGCATTCCGTTAACAAAGGATGCTGCACGGTAAAGTCGGTTATGGTAAGTCCACTGGTCTACAATACGGAGAGGACGTTCGATTTTTCCAAAGTGAGCTACAGAATCTTCTGTAAATACTGCAAGGCCAAGACCGTTAATCATTTCCGGAATACCATGGTTGATTTCCGGATCAAGGTGATATGGACGTCCTGCAAGAACTACACCATTTGCACCACGGCGGATGATTTCTTCAAGAGTTTCTTCACCTTTTTCCTGTACATCATGGCGGAATTTTTCCTGTTCAAGCCAGCCGGCATGTACCGCATCCTTTACCTGATCATAAGTAAGGTTCTTAAAGTGAGGCTTAAGTACTTCGTAAAGACGCTCACCAAGACGCTTTTCGTCATAGATAGGGAGGAAAGGATTAAGGAAGGTTATGCTGGAATCCTGACGGAGGGCATCAATATTGTTGCGGAGAACTTCAGGATAACTTGTAACGATAGGACAGTTATAGTGGTTGCCTGCCCCGGAATCTTCCTTGGTTTCGTAAGGAGCACAAGGATAGAATATAAATTTAACTCCTGATTTAAGGAGACTTTCTACATGACCATGGGAAATCTTTCCAGGGTAACATACAGATTCAGATGGAATTGTTTCAAGACCCTTTTCGTAAACTGCACGGCTGGAACGTGGAGAAAGACGAACCCTGAATCCAAGTTTTGTAAAGAAAGTAAACCAGAGAGGGTAATTTTCGTACATATTAAGTACACGTGGAATACCTACATCACCCATTGTTGCTTCTTCAGGACGAAGAGGAACATAGTGGAAGAGTCTCTTGTACTTCCATTCAAAGAGGTTTGGAAGATTCTTGTTGTCATCATCGTCAGAAGTAAGGGTATTTGCCTTGTTGCTGGCATCTACAACCTTTGACTTGTCTTCATCAAGTTCAGCACCACGTTCACAACGGTTTCCTGTAATGAACTTGCGTACTGCACGGGTAGAAGAACCTTCATCTCCGTCTGTAGAGAAGGTATTAATAGTAAGGAGACAGTTATTTGAACACTTACCGCAGCGGCGGAGTTCCAGGTCTACCTTAAAGCTTTCAAGCTGTTCAAGATTTGCAATATTTGACTTAACGAATTTTGGTGTCTGGTCAGGATCATCCGGCTTAGGACGACGGAGATCTTCCCACTGGTCCTGGGCTATAAGGGCAGAACCATAGGCACCCATAAGGCCGGCAACATCAGGACGAAATACATTTACTCCTGCAATCTTTTCAAAAGCACGGAGAACTGCATCGTTATTAAAGGTACCACCCTGAACAACTACCTTGGAACCAATATCTGAAGCCTTTCTAAGCTTAATTACCTTAAAGAGGGCATTTTTAATAACGGAATAAGAAAGTCCGGCAGAAATATCAGCAACTTCTGCACCTTCCTTCTGGGCCTGCTTTACACGGCTGTTCATAAATACAGTACAGCGGGTACCAAGGTCTACAGGCTTTTTGGCAAGAAGGGCTATTTTACTGAAGTCCCTTACATTCATACCCATTGTATGGGCAAAGTTATCAAGGAAGGAACCACAACCTGCGGAACAGGCTTCATTAAGCTGAATTGAAACAATGGCACCGTCCTTCATACGAAGACACTTCATGTCCTGTCCACCAATATCAAGGAGGAATTCAACACCAGGAACAAAGAAATCAGCTGCACGGTAATGGGTAATTGTTTCTACTTCGCCTGCATCTACACCTAAAGCGGCCTGGAAAAGAGCTTCTCCATAACCGGTAGAAACTGCACGGGCAATATATACATCCTTTGGAAGAATCTTATAAAGGTCTTTAAGTACGCGGACTGCAAGGTCTACAGGGTTTCCGGCATTAACGTCATAGAATCTCCAGAGAATACGTCCCTTTGTATCTGTAAGAACGGCCTTTGTTGTAGTAGAACCGGCATCAAGGCCAAGGAATACAGGACCTTTTGTCTCTTCAAGCTTGCCGGTAAGGGCTTTTTCTGTAGAGTGACGCTTGTTGAACTCGTCAATTTCTTCCTGAGTATTAAAAAGAGGTTCAAGACGCTGAACTTCCTGCATTTCTGCCCCTACAAGGTTTGAAAGGCTATCACGGAATTCTGCAATTGTAGGGAAAGTCCTCTGTTTTTCCTGAGGATTAAGGCATCTTACAGTTCTTTCTGCTGAATATGCTGCACCGCTGGCAACAAAAAGCTGGCTGTTATCAGGAACAATAGTTTCTTCTTCTGTAAGCTTAAGGGTTACGATAAAGCGCTGGCGGAGCTGATCAAGAAAGTGAAGAGGTCCACCAAGGAAGGCAACGTGACCGCGGATAGGCTTACCGCAGGCAAGTCCTGAAATAGTCTGGGATACTACAGCCTGAAAAATGGAAGCTGCAATATCTTCACGGCGGGCACCCTCGTTAATAAGAGGCTGTACGTCTGTCTTGGCAAATACACCACAGCGGGCTGCAATAGGATAAATTGTAGTTGCTCCACGGGCAAGTTCATTAAGGCCGGAAGCATCTGTTTCAAGAAGGGCTGCCATCTGGTCAATAAAGGCTCCTGTACCACCGGCACAGGTACCATTCATGCGCTGCTCTACACCACCCTTAAAATATGTAATTTTGGCGTCTTCACCACCAAGTTCAATTACAACATCTGTCTGAGGAATAATCTTTTTTACTGCAGTTGTAGCAGCTACTACTTCCTGAATAAAAGGAATGTTAAGCCACTGGGATACTGAAAATCCTCCGGAACCTGTTACCTTTACACTAACAGTCTGCTTTTCTCCGGCAGGGAATTTACTTATAACAGTATCAAAGGCATTGTTTACAACCTGAATGATTGTGTTTCTGATATCAGCACGGTGTCTTTCATAAGCCCCGTACAAGAGCTCGTCATTATCTCCTAAAATTACTACTTTTACGGTTGTTGAACCAACGTCAATACCCATGCGTACTGGTTTTACTACAGGTGTCATGGACGAAACGTTAAGCTGTGAATTCTCCATACAAAAAATCTCCACAAAAAGGCATATTTATAGAATAAACTAATCTTCAACAAATGAAAGTGCTGCCATTATTTAAACAGCCACAACATAGTCAATGTACAAGTTTATAAAGAATCTGATTAAAACTCAAGGGTTTTAATGAGAATGAAATTTTGTCTTAAAGTTTAGCTTTTTAAGCAGATTTTAAGGCTCTTTACAGGAAACAGGCAGTTCACGGCTTATAATATAGAAGATAAAAAGCTGTCCACTTTATAAAATATTATCAAAGTTTTATACTCATTCCATGAGCAATAATGATGACAAAGCTTCTGTTCAGACAGAAAAGAAAAAATCCCGGTCACTTCTTTCAAAGGGCTTATCCCTTTCACTTCTTACATTAATTTCCAGAGTCCTGGGACTTATAAGGGAAATGACAAAATCCCGCTTTTTAGGAACAAGCAGTCTTTCTGACGCATTTACAAATGCCTTTATGATACCTAACCTTTTCAGGCGTCTTTTTGCAGAAAACTCTGTTTCCGTAGCCTTTATTCCAACCTTTAAGGGCTATCTTGAAGAAGAATCAGGGGAAGACGGTAAAAAAAGAACCCAGCAGTTCATTAATTCAACCTTTACACTGGTAACTTTCTCTACAGTGCTTTTTGTAACCCTGGGAATGATTTTTACACCATGGATTCTCCGTATATTTTACAAAAACCAGTCAGCTATAAGTGAAGCTGCTGTCCTTACCCGTATAATGTTTCCTTACCTGGTGGTAATTTCAATAGCTGCATTTTTTCAGGGAATACTTAACGGCCTTAAGATTTTTTCTCCTTCAGGCTTTACACCTATTCTCTTTAATTCAATTGTAATTACTGCCACCTACCTGCTTGCTCCCCTTACAAAAAATCCTGCAAGGGCCATGGCAATTGGTGTAATAAGCGGAGGAAGCGTACAGTGTCTTTTTCAGCTGCCTTTTGTATTAAAAAACGGCTGGAAGATCAGCTTTACTTCACTTAAAAATGCCTTTACTAATCCTGGAACAAAAAAAGTTCTTTTATTAATAGGACCTACAATTATCGGAATGGCAGGTTATCAGGTAAATGACCTGGTTTCTTCTGCCCTGGCAACAAGAGCAGGGACCGGTGTTGTATCTTCCCTGCAGTATTCCCTCAGGCTTCAGGAACTTATTCTGGGTATTTGTGCCGTAACCATTGGTACAGTTATTCTTCCTGACCTTACCGGCTTTGTAAAAAAACAGCTGTGGGCAGATTTTAATTCAATGCTGGCTGCTGCAATCAAAATAATGACCCTTATTTCCATTCCAATTACTTTTTACGGAATAGTTATGGGAGATTCCCTTATTACTTTAGTTTATGCTTCCGGAAAATTTGATGCCTCTTCCATTAAACAAACCACAGCAGTATTTCATTTTCATATAGCAGGACTTTTATTTATTGCCCTTAACAGAATTTTAGGACCAGCTTTTTATGCCCAGTCCGATACAAAAAGTCCTACCCTGGCAGGGCTTATTAATTTTGGAGTAAACATTCTTCTTGCTTCACTTCTGGTGAATAAATATGAAGGAAAGGGAATTGCCTTTGCCCTTACGGCTGCAAGTTTTGTAAACACAGTTATGCTTTTTATTTTCTTCAGGAAAAATGCTTTTATCGAAACTAAAAAAATAATAGGCGGCAGTATTCTTTATGCAGTTAAGATTGCTCTTTTCTCCGGTCTTTCAATAATTCCACTTATTCTTTTTAAGAATAAACTTCTGGATATTTTTGCAGGACACGGACGTTTTATTTCTGCAGGTTTTCCTGTAGCAATCAGCGTAGCAGTATTTGCCTTCTGTGGAATTTTCCTTCTTGTAATTACAAAGGATTCAATATTAAAGGCAGCCCTTTCAAAAATAAGACGAAGATAAAAATAATTATAAAGAGGTTTTTATATGACAGATTTAGATTCAATTTTTAAGGCACGCAGGCAGAAGGTTTATGCCTGGATGAAAGAACATGACATTGCAGCTGCTGTTTTTCATGACAGTGAAGACGGCAGGGATGTTTCCGTAAGATATCTTACCGGTCACCCTAATGATGCAGTACTTGTACTTCATTCAAAGGGCCAAGCTGTTCTTATTCCATGGGATGTAAACCTTGCTTCTCAGAAAGCCCACGCAGACAGGGTTATTCCATACACAGATTTTGAAAGGGATTACCTTACCAGTGTAAAGGCAATTCTGGCTCAGTTTGACGGAGACTTTACAGGGGCTTCTTCAGAAAAAAGGCTGGCTCTTCCAGATGTAACAACTCATGTAGAATTCCTTAAATTCAAAAATGAAATTAAAGACTGGGATGTTTTCTGCAGTGAAAATTCCGTACATGACTTTGTAGAAGAATGCAGGGCCGTTAAAGATGAATACGAGATTCAGTGTACCCGTAAAGCCTGCTCTATTACAGATGCCATGACTGACGAAATAGAAAAAATGCTTAAAAGCGGTAAAGCCCTTACAGAAGCAGATGTGGCACTTTTTGCAGAAGGCTACCTTAGACAGGAAGGAGCAGAAAGAACTAGCTTTGATACTTTATCAGCAGGTCCATCCCGCTCCTTTGCAATTCATGCCTTCCCTGGATATACAGGTGGAAGCTGGGGAAGCAAAGGTTTAAGTATTCTTGATTATGGTGTCTGCTATGAAGGTTACGCTTCTGACTGTACTATAACTGTAGCAAGGGGTCCTCTTGAAAAAGAACAGGAAAAACTTCTTGAACTTGTACAGACTGCTGCTGATGAATGCCGCAAGCTTTACATGCCTGGTAAAAAAATCATAGATGCTGCCCGTAAGGCAGATGAGATTTTTGCAGCTGCAGGCAAAAAAATGCCCCATGGTCTTGGCCACGGGACAGGTCTTGAAATTCATGAAGCTCCATTTATCAGCATGAGGGCTGCAGAAGACAAGGTATTTGTACCAGGCAATATCATTACTCTGGAACCTGGTCTTTACGATCCTGAACTTGGGGGAACCCGTCTTGAAAATGACGTACTTATAACTGCCACTTCAAACGAGCTCCTTACCCGTTCAAGAATCATGTATTTGTAATCTTTTCAAACATGCGCTCAACTTCTTTTTCCAGCTTTCCGGCCTTTTCCTTGTCAGGAAGTTCATAGACCAGAGGAAGCATGGAATTAAGGAGGGTGAGCGCAAGCTTTTTCTTATCAAAGTTAACGCCGGAAATATCATCATCACCAAGCTGATCACGAATGGCACTTGCCTGAGCAAGAAGACCACGCTTTCCACTACGGCGGGCAATAATAAATTCAAGCTGAAGGTTTGTACGGCTTCTTAAGAAGGCATCTGATTTACCATCAGGCAAAAACTGTGAGAAAGCCTTAAGGTTCTGGAAGAGCTTGCTTGTAAGGCTGAACTTTTGTGAAGTTTCGTACTCTGTAAGTTCATCTACAACTTTACGGATAGTATCTGCTGCCATTTCATAAGGATCTTCTTCCGGACGGACAGCAGGCTGACTTTCTGCAAAGGCAAGTTCTTCAGGAGTAATTGCAGGCCAGTCCAGTTCTTCATCGTCATTATCCTCTGACGCTTCTGATGCAATCTGATGAGCCATGGAATCAATATCATCAGCAGGGGAATCTTCAGGATTTATATCAGCAGAAGTTTCTGATTCACCTTCTCCACCTGCAGTCTGACCGGCAGAATCTTCTGCGTTTACATCTGCGTTTTCTGCATTTACGTCTGTATCATCGGCATTTACATCTGCTGCAGTTTCAGATTCAGGAAGAGAATCTCCTGCTATATCTTCATCCATAAAATCAGCAGCATCTTCTGCAGGAGGAACTTCTTCCAGTGACTTTTCATCAGGATCTTCCTGCATCATGTCATAGGCATCCTTCATCTGATCTTCACTGTCAAACATAGGTTCTTCATAAGGAGCATCCTCCATGTCATTGTCAGACATGATTGAATCAGGAGAACCGCTTTGCTTTAAAAGATCTTCATCATCAATAAGGTCATCTGCAGAATCATAATCCGGTCCTTTATCATGAGGCTGGGACTGGTTGTAATCAAACTCATCTGCTGCATCTTCAAGTTCGTCTTCGCTGAACAAAGGTTCAACTTCCTGACTTAAATCAGCTGCATCTTCATGAGCAGGACTGTCATCTGCAGTAAAGACAGGTCCCTTATCTGCAGAATCTTCATCATCTGCAGGCATTAAATCATCATCCATGTTCCGGATGGTATCTTCATCTTCACTATCATCCCTCATGTAAGGAGGAAGGTTTTTATTATCAGGCTGAGGATTATAGTCTTCTTCCGGCTGACTCTCCATGTCTGATTGAGGATTATATTTTTCTTCATCAGCTTCCGGCATTACTTGCTCAGCTTTTGATGGCTGCTGACTCTGAAGAGCATCTTCGTTTTTCTTTTCTGCTGCATCCTTAAGCTGCTGGCGGGCATCCTGAAGTTCTTTTGCAAGATCCTGAAGTTTTTTTAATTCTTCATTACGCTTTGCATTCTGTTCATCTTCATATTTTTGAAGACGTTCCATTTCCTGATCCTTGTTCTCTTTCTGCTGACGAGCAAGCTGGTCCCTGGCATCCTGAAGTTCCTTTGCAAGGTCCTGAAGTTTCTGGAGTTCTTCGTTTCTTTTCTGGTTAAAAAGTTCATCCTGAGGAGAATAAGAAGGCTCCTGTGGCTGTGGCTGAGGAGGCTGTGGCTGTGGCTGTGGAGGTGGAGGAGCATAGGCATCTTCCTTTGGCTGCTGGTAAGGATTATCTCTATATGGATCTTCCCTGTAAGGATCATTCTGAGGCTGAGGACGCTGAGGACGCTGACTGGCATAAGGATTTTGTTCATTGTCCCTCTTTGGAGGATAATCATTCTGAAAGTCATCCATGCCGTCACTTAATTCAAATGGAGAATCATTCTTTTTATGAGGAGTAATGTCTTCCGGAGAAAACATGTTATCCATATTGTCTTCAGATGGTCCCTTTATTGAATCTGAACCAAAGGAATTATTGGCAAAGAAATCTTCATCATCCTCATCTTCAAGAGCATCAAGACGGTCTTCGTATTTATCCGTATTGTCAGCAAGGATTTCCTGATCAAGTTTACCTGAATCAAATATATCTTCTGCAGAAGAAGTATCGTCGGTAAGTTTTTCAAAATCATAGGGCTGACGGTTTCTGAATTCTTCTTCCGGCGTAAGTTTCCTTTCTTCTTTAGAAGAGTCTTCCTTTACAAATTCTGCACCTATTTCTTCTTTTTCTGGGGAAGGCTCTACAGAAGCAATTTCTGAATTAATAAAGTCTTCTGACTTTTCTTCCTGCTGTTCATTTTTCTTTTCTAAAAGCATTTTGTCATTTATATGCTCAATGCCTTTTTTTGCAGTCTTACTGTCTTTATCAAGTTCTCCAATCTGCCTGTAATACTCATAGGAATCTGCAAGATTACCAAGCTTTTCTGAAGTTTCTGCCAGATTCTTTAATACCTGAGTATCTTCCGGATTTTTTTCATTAAACTTTTTGTAGTATTTTTCTGCCTTATCAAGATTACCTACCTGAGAAAATCTCTTTGCACAGTCTTTATAAAAGTCACTGTACTCAGGTTCCTTTTCGCTTATTTTCTTAAGGCACTGAAGGGCTTTTTCTTCTTCATCCTTACAGATGTAATACTGGCTCAGAAGATTAAGGGTCTTTGCATCTTCAGGATTTTCATTCCACAGTTTCTGGATTTTTTTACTGGCATCATCAATTTTGTTTGCACTTAAAAGAATTGATGCGTACTGATGCTGAACATTTGAATTTTCAGGTTCAAGGCGTTCAAGATGTTCCATTGTGTGAATGGCTTCTTCATTTTTTCCTGTGACTTCATAATTATCAGCAAGGGCAGAAAGAGCCTTTACATTGTCAGGGTCATAATTAAGGGCGGTTTTAAATTCCTTTTCTGCCCCATCATATTCATTCTGCTTATATAAAACCTTTCCCATTTTAGTATGCATGTCTACATTTTTAGGATTAAGGTCTATGGCATTTTTTACCATCTGGCCTGCTTCTTTTGTTCTGTTTTTTGTAAGAAGCATGTCTGCATAGGAATCAACTGCATCTATCCAGCCCGGCTTTGTTTTAAGGGCCATTTCATACTGGGTTTCTGCAAGATTATATTTACCAATCTTACTGTAGCTGTCTGCAAGATTAAGGTGAAGGACAGGATGATTAGGATCTATCTTTAATCCCTTAAGGTACCAGGAAATTGCTTCTTCATTTTTATTTTCTGCAGCATAAACAGCACCTATATGATTAAGGGCAAGAACATCCTGAGGGTTTTCATTTACAACTTTTTTAAAACATGAAATGGCTTCTTCGTTCATTCCCATAAGCTTGTAGGTAAAGCCCATGTTGTAAAAAATCTGTGTATTGTTTTCGTCTACGATAATTGCTTTTTCAAGAACGGCAATTGATTCTTCATAACGCTTCATTCTTCTGTAAATGGCACCCATATTGTTAAGGGCATTTACATTATCAGGACGAAGAATGATTATCCGGTTAAAAACTTCAAGAGCCTGGGCATCCTGACCACTTTTAACATACATTTCTGCCAGGTTTTTAAGCAGGCCTACGTTTTCAGGATCATCCTTAAGCATAGTGGTATAAATTCTTGATGCTGTATTGTAGTCTCGGGCAAGAACAGCGGATTTAGCTCTATCTATCATTACTGAATTAGAATTCACCATATTTTATCTCCAAATAATCAGGATTATCCTTTACAGAAAACCTTATTTCTTATATTTAAGGGGTCTCGCATAAACTTCTTTAGAAAGATCACCCATAATTCTTGAATCCATCTTTGAATAAGCTGCCACAGCAAAATAATAAATCTTGCCGTTTTTAAGCCCCGTAATTGTTATGGAATTCTGATTTCCGGCATTTACAGGTGAAGGACCTTCTGCAGCTTCCCTTCCCAGATATTCTCCAGGACGCTCTCCATAATAAACATAATAGCCCCCGGCGTTGTTATCAATTGAATAGCTCCAGGTTAAAGTAACACTTTCGTCAGAAGGCTGGGCTTTTACACTAAAAGGTGGAAGAGGAGGAGGAGTTTCCGTGTAATAAAGGTCCATCTGGGTAACTACAGGAGAATGCTGTCCCCCACCGTCACTGTAAAGATCTGCAGCAAGCTGAAAATAAAGACCGCTTACATTTGATATTTCTTCATTATTTTTTACAGGAATCCATTCAGGGTAGTTTTCGTCCCAGCTGAAAATATTATCACCGCTTCTTACAAAGTAAACTACATCTGTCTGCTCCGGAATATCTGCAAGAACACTTATTTTTGTAAGTCTGGCACAGGAAGAAATAAGGATAGGCTGAGTTTCAAAACGTCCCCCTTCCTTTCTGTAAGTATCATAATTTAATTCAGGGTCGATTTCTGAAGCTGCCTGACGGGAAATATGAAAGTCGTCAATTACTCCAGAAAACTGGGGGCAGATATCTATATCTGCAGTAACACCAGTCTGGAACATATAAACGGAACCGCCGCTTTCCTTACCTGTAGAAGTAAGGTACTTAAGGGATTCAAGTTCACCATTGATTCTGTATTCAAGAAGGCCAGTATCCTGATTGTAGCTGATTGAATGATGAGCCCAGGTATTTGGAATAATTGTCCTGTAACTGGAAATACTGATTTCTCCGGAATTGTCTACATAGCCGTCAAATACATTGGTAAATACCCACTGCAGCCTGTTGCCGTAAAAACTGGCACGGATAATCTGATAGAGAGGATAGCCGGCAACTGTACGGGATGAACGCCATGAAAAAACAATTTCTCCATTTTCTGCTACAAAAGGATAGAGCCAGAATTCAAGTTCAAAGGAACCTGTTGCATTTTCACTTCCAAAAAGAGAGCCTTTTTTTCCCCTGAGGCGGAGACCATTGTTTTCCCTTATAAGGCCTCCCCTTTTACCCATCTTACAGCGGGAAGCAGGTGTTACTTCATTAAGGATTACCTCATAGTTACCGCATAAATCTTCCGGACTGTCTTCTTCAAAATCCAGAAGCAGGTCTGACATAAGGGAAACCTTGCGGCTGTTGGTATCAAGCTTTACGGCATCATAACCAAAACGGCCTTTATCTATTACAACCCCGTCCTTTCTGGAAAGCACAGGCCAGCCTTCTTTTCCGCCTAAAGTCATAATTTTTTCTTCAGCAAAAAGAGCAGGCACTATGAAAGCCATAGTCAGAAATGATACAATTACTATAAATGAATGACCTTTTGTCCTCATCACAAAAAAACCTCTCACCCAGAGAAATACTTCATCAGACGGCACTTAAGGCACCAAAACAAAGCGGTGTCTATATGTGGCGCAATAAAGCAGAAACTGTCATTTATGTAGGCAAAGCAAAAAATCTGAAAAACAGACTCTCTTCTTATTTCAGCGGAAACAAGGATATAAAAACCAGGCTCCTCATAAGCAATGCCCGCAGCATAGAATACATAACAACAAATAATGAATATGAAGCTTTTCTTCTGGAAAACAACCTCATAAAAAAGTATACGCCCCGTTACAATATCAACCTTAAAGACGGTAAATCTTACCCTGTATTAAGAATCACTAAGGAAAAATACCCCAGGATTTTTAAAACCAGGCAGGTTATTCATGACGGATCCGTTTACTTTGGACCTTTCCCTGATGCAAGTGCCCTGGATACCTTTATAGAAACCCTCTATGAAATCTATCCCCTGCGTCACTGCAAAAGCTTTAAGGAAAAATCCTCACCCTGCATGTATTATCACATAGGCAGATGTCTTGCCCCCTGTTCAAGAGAAGTAAAACAATCCACCTATACTGAATTTATCGAAGAAATAACTTCCCTACTTGAGAACAAAGGGGAAGAAACTCTCAAAAAACTCCAGTTACAGATGAAGGAAGCTGCTAAAAACCTTAACTTTGAAAAAGCTGCCAGACTCAGGGACGGAATAAGGGCCTTAAGCATACTCCAGAATCAGAATTCCGTAGAATCCTTTGCCGGTGATGACAGGGATTATATTTCCAGCTGGAGGGAGGGAGAACTTATAAGCTTTACCGTTCTTAAAATCAGGGAAGGAAAGCTTTTAGGAAGGGACAATTACAGGACCATATCCTTAAACGAAGACACTGAAATTTTTCCTGAATTTATGAGTGCCTTTTACACAGAAAAAGAATCCATTCCTCCTGCAATCTATATTGATTCAGTTTTTGCAGATGAAGAAAAAACAGCCTTATTTATAGAAGAAATTAAAAACATTCAGCATTTTCTTGATGACAGCTTTGGAAAAATTACTTCCATTATAAACTATGGCAGTGCAAAATCTGTTCCCGGAATACACAGGGCCTCCCTTGATATGGCAAGACAGAATGCCCACGAAGATATTATCAGGCGTATGAGGGAAAGGGGTGACTACCCTGCCATGGAAGAACTGCAGAAAGTTCTTGGTCTGCCTAAACTGCCGGAAAGAATTGAAGGCTTTGATATTGCCCATATCGGTGGAAAATTTCCTGTGGCCTCCCTTATCAGTTTTTACCGGGGTAATCCTGACAAAAAAAACTACAGATACTTCAGGCTTAAAACTACAGACGGACTTATTGATGACTTTCAGTCCATGAGGGAAGCTACAACAAGACGCTACACCAGACTTTTAAATGAAAAAAAGGAACTGCCGGACCTTATTCTTATTGACGGTGGTATAGGTCAGGTTAATGCAGTTGACGGGGTTTTAAAAAGCATAGGACTGGATATTCCTATTGCAGGTCTTGCAAAAAGGGATGAAGAAATATGGAGACCCCACACTTCTTCTCCAGTATGTCTTCCTAAAAGAAGCGATGCCTTACGGCTTTTACAAAGGGTCAGGGATGAAACCCACCGTTTTGCCACCAGCCGTAACCAGGAACTGAGAACAAAGGAAAACACAGTTACTCCGTTTATAAAAATAAATGGAATCGGAAAAGAAAGGGACAAGCTGCTGATGAAAAAATACGGCAGCCTTGAAAAAATGTGTGCCGCCAGTGAAAGCGAAATTGCAATGCTTCTTAATGTAGATGCAGGCAAGGCCTCCATGATTCTTACTTCAGCAAAGAATCTTTATGAAAAACAAAAAGAAGTTAAGGAAAAGGAAATGCTTTCTTTAGACCTGCCTGGAACTACAAAAGAAAAGGCAGCAAGATCCAAAAGAAATCAGCTTCTGGCACAAATGGCTTCCGGCCAGCTTATGGCAGCAGAAGATAACAGTTCACAAAAGGAGTAAAAAAAATGAATGGAGCAAAACTTACAAAAGACAGTCTCTTTGAAAAATCCCGGCAGCTGGGTCTTAAGTATGTACTGGACTATAATCCTGACAGACTTCTTTCTCCCTGCTATACGGCTTTAGGGAAAACAGCTCCTGCTCCTTCTTATGGCGGATGGGAAAGTATGGAGATTCAGGGACACTCCCTTGGTCATTATTTAAGCGCCCTGTCTGCCTTCATTGATTCAACAAACAGTGATGAAGCTAAAAAAAATCTGGATTACACGGTTTCAATAATAAAATCCCTTCAGAGAAAAGACGGCTATTTTGGAGGCATTCCCTCTGAACCTTTTGAAAAAGTTTTTTACGGAAAGGGAAACTTTAAGGTAGAACGCTTTAATCTTGGAGACTGGTGGGTTCCCTGGTATTCAGTACATAAAATTTTTGCAGGGCTTATTGATGCATACAGGCTGGCTGCTAATGAAGATGCACTTGCAATCGTAAAAGCCATGTGCGACTGGACCATTAAGGGCACTTCAGCAATGACAGAAGATGAGTTTCAGAAAATGCTTACCTGTGAACATGGAGGTATGTGCAAGGTATTTGCAGACATGTATGAAATTACAGGAGAAAAAAAATATCTTGATGAAGCAGAACGTTTTATTCACAAAGAAATATTTATTCCCCTGTCAGAAGAAAAAGACCAGCTTCAGGGATATCATGCAAATACCCAGATTCCTAAAATCATAGGTCTTGCAAAACTTTATGACCTTACAAAAAAAGAAGAATATAAAAGGGCTGCAGAATTTTTCTTTAAAACCGTTACGGAAAAAAGAAGTTATGCAAACGGAGGAAACTCTGTAAGTGAACACTTTGGCAGGGAATATGATGAAAGGCTTGCGAGAGATACCACAGAAACCTGCAACACCTACAACATGCTGGAACTTGCCTGCTATATTTTTAAGTGGAATCCTTCTTCTAAAGTTGCAGACTTTTATGAAAGGGCACTTTACAACCACATACTGGCTTCTCAGGATCCTGCCAGCGGTGCAAAAACCTATTTTGTTTCAATGCTCAGCGGTTTCTTTAAAGTATACTGCTCAAAAGAAAATTCCTTCTGGTGCTGTACGGGAACAGGTATGGAAAACCCCGCCAGATATAACCGCTTTATTTATGAAGAAATAAATGACAGCCTTTACATAAATCTTTTTATTCCTTCATGCTGGGAAAAAGACGGATGGAAAATAAAAATAGAAACGGACTTTCCTTACGGACAGCAGGCGGTAATAAAAATTCTTTCCAGGGGAGAAAAAGCTCTTTCTTTAAAAGTTAGAAGTCCCTGGTGGAATAAAAATCCTGACTCAGACAGCCAGGGCTATGTAAAAATAAATCCTGATCAAAATGAATATATAGTTGACCTGTCCATGAAGCTCAGTCTCCGTGATACAAAAGACGGCTCTACAAACTTCAGTATTTTTTACGGTCCTCTTCTTCTTGCAGCAGACTGGGGTAATAAAAATCTTCCTCAGGATATTACTGACAGCCAGCTGGTCTACATGAATACAAGGGCAATGGAAACTCCTTACATAAGTGTAAAAAAAGAAGTGCTGCTTAAGGATATAAAAAGTACTGACAGCAGTAATCTTATTTTTACTCTTCCAGGTAAGGACTCAAGTGATAAAAAAGACATAAGGCTGATACCTTTCTTTAACCTTCACCACCGCTGGTACTCTGTTTACTTTAATAACGGCATGACACCAGGAGACAAAAGACTTAAAGAGCTGGAAGAAATCAGCCTGGACTATATTGAATGCGGAAGACAGCAAAGCGAAATCGAACACGGTTTTGAATCAGAAGATACGGAAAGCGGCTACATTGGAGAAGCAGACAAAAGCTTTAGAAAATGCAGGGGACCTTTATCACACTTCTCTTATAAAATAAAGGCCGGTAAAAAAATTATCATTACTGTTTTTGAAAAAGATTCCCTGTCTGCAATTGTTAAATGTAATGGACAGCTTCTTACAGAAATAAATCATCCGAGAGTAAACGAAAGCCGCCTTAAGGATATTTATCTTGAAGTTAAGCAGAATGCCGGAAGTGATAAAGAATTAAAAATAGAAATCTGCGGAACAGAAGAGAATCTTAAAATTCTTGAAATCCGTTCCGCAGATTAAAATATCAGCAAGGACTTATTTAAGGTTAAAGAGTTTCTTTATGTTGCAGTCAACCAGATCTGAAAGTTCTTCAGGACTTACATTACGGCTGTCTGCAACAAAGGCGTAAGTGTATTTTACAAAATTAGGATTGTTTGGATTTCCCCTCATTGGAACAGGTGCAAGATAGGGTGAATCTGTTTCTAAAAGAATCCTGTCATCAGGAATATATGCAAGAAGTTTTTTCATATCTTCCATTTTGCTTTTTTTAGTATAGGTTACGCTTCCACTTAAACTGATATACCAGCCAAGATTAAGAAAAGCCTTTGCTTCTTCAAGTCCATAGGAATAACAGTGAATGATTCCCTTATTCCAGCCGGCATTTTTTATACAGGCATAAGTATCCTGGTAAGCATCCCTTGAGTGAACTACAAAAGGCAGGTCCATTTTTTTTGCAAGGGCCAGCTGCATTTCAAAAAGTTCACCTTCATAAGGATGGGCATCCCAGTGATGATCCAGTCCCCCTTCACCTATGGCTGCAAGTCTGTCAGAAAAAATACCACCATCTTCTTTAAAGGCCTTAATCTGATTTTGAAGTTCTTCCATGCACTTATATCTGTCTGCAATGGATTCTTCATCAGGCCAGATTCCGGCAGAAAAATGCATAAAGGCCTGTGCTTTTTTTCTTCTGTCTTCATCAAGATATTCAAGAGTTTGTAAAACTATATCCCTGCGTTTAATAAGGTCCCTGCAGTCAGTTCCAATGTCCATTCCAAAAAAAACATTATTATCTGCCATTTCAGCAAGAACATTTGCAGCAGTCTCAAGTCCTTCTTTTTCTGCCTGATAGTGAAAATGAAAATGTGTATCGCTGTACATTCAGACAACCACCTTCTGACAAAGGGCACTTATTCCCTGACCAAAAGAATTATTTTCTACAGCCTTTACAATATCCTGGTGGGAATATTTATCTTCAGGATATAAAACTACAGCTGCTGTGTCTCCGTTCTGTAAAAAATTCTTTTCACCAAATTCAGTGTAGCGGGTTGCTCCTATGGAAACAAAAATTTTCTCAGGCCATAAGGCAGAAGCTGCATAGGAATTAATGTCTTCTGCAGGGCCTTCATTCTTCTGATTATTAAGTCTGTCTATAATCCAGGAAATAAGTTTTTCATAAACATAGGAATAATCCCTTACAGCGGAATCTTCACCATAGTCATAAACTTTTCCATCCCTTACAAGAAAGCTGGCAATTCTGTAGGAATCAATTATAGACTCTGATGAAAAATCCTTTAATTCAATAAGGGAATCGGAAAAACCTTTTGAACACTGACCCCAGTTTTTTTTCTCAGATATTTTTTTAGCACCAGCCTTTCTTATGGAACAGTCATTGGATGCACCAAAGGCAAGAGGCTTTAAAGAAAGAAGAAGCCCGTCCTTCCATTGTGCATTAAAAACTATTCCGCATTCAGGTTCAATCTGGATTTTTTCTTCTCCCTCAGGGAATATAATTGTTTTACTGTCAAAAGGAAACTTTCCTAAAAACAAAGGCACATTATCTTTAGCCTGTGGTATATATGTTGGAAAAAGAGCCTTTGGAGCTGACGCTTCTGCTGTCTTTACATTTTTAAAATCTGCAGCTTCTCCAGCCTGCTCAAGATGTCCTGTAAAATTTCCTGCTACTCCAAAACATGCAGCATCTTTTAAATCAATAGTCATAAAAACCTCTTTCCTTTATTTTTCACGAATACTTTAAACTTATTTTAAAATATAGAAAAGCATGTATTTTTTTAAAGATTCCTTTTTTTACTTTTATTTTGTCTTTTTCTACTATATAATTTAAAGGATAGTAAAAAGTATTATGCCTGGTATAAAACTTACTGACTTGATAGACAAAAGTACTCTGCAGAAAATACAGGAAGGATTTTCACGTTTTACTGGAATTGCTTCCATAATTACTGATACTGAAGGTGTTCCCATTACAAAAGGAAGCGGATTTACAAAGTTCTGCTTTAATTTAAATAGAAAATCAGAACTGGGGAACAATCTTTGCCAGCTTTGCGATAAAAAAGGAACCCTTAAGGCTATTAAGGACGGTAAAGTTTCAGTTTACACCTGTCATGCAGGTATGGTTGAATGTGCAGCTCCAATAACAGTAAATGATGAATTTGCAGGCTGCTTTATCGGTGGTCAGGTTCGCCCGGCTAAACTGGATGAAACCCTTCTTAGAAGAAGGGCCCTCCGTCTTGGTCTTGATCCTGATGAATATGTAAGGGAAGCTGAAAATACAAAAATAAAAAACCCCAGGGAAGTAGCAAGAGCCGCAGAATTTTTAAGTGAACTGGCAGGGCTTATTTCTACCATGGCCCTTAAAAATTTCAATACAGTACAAAATACAAAAATGATGGAAAAGGCTTCCAAAGCCCAGGCCCTCTTTGTTTCAGAGATGGCCCGTAAAATGGAAGAGTCCATTAAACGCTGGACAAAAGATATTTCCCTCATTTCCCGCATGGATGATGTAGAAAAAGCCAGAAGCAGAATTTCAGAAATTGCAGAACAGGGGACAGAACTTTATTCCATTGTTGCAGACTCAATGACCTTTATTGAAGAAGCAGAAGGAAGGGCCTCACTTTACGAAAAAGTTTATTCACCTTCCCTGGACTTTAACATTACTGCCGGCAGCATAAAAAAGACCTGTACAACAAAAGACACAGATTTTGAATTCAACCTTGATGAAAGTGTTCCGGAAATGCTTCTTGGAGACGTAACAAGATTATCCCAGATTATTTACAAACTTTGTCAGAACGCATTTATTCAGGCAAAGGGGTCAAAAGTAAAACTGGATATTTCTGCAAAAAAACAAAGTTACGCTTCCATACTTAAAATAAAAATTATAAATGAAAAAAGCCGGACCTCTGATGAAGAAATTAAATTCATTACGGATTACTTTCTTACAGGCTCAAAGGCTTTTCTTGTTCACAAAATAATTAATGATATGGGACTGCCTTTAGTTTACATGCTCATTCACCAGCTCAGCGGAACTTTTTCCATAGAAAGAAATCAGGAAAAAAATCTGCTTGTCACTATAGAAATACCTCAGCTTGATGCAGGAGGTGAAGAAATATGAACATAAGTCCAGAAATGATAAAGGAAGCAATGAACAACGAAGAGTTCATTGTTTACTATCAGCCTAAAGTTTCACTTCACAGATATAATCTTGCTGGAGCAGAAGCCCTCTGCCGCTGGATGCATAACGGCAAACTTATTGGTCCTGACCTCTTTATTCCCCAGCTGGAAAAAATGAATGAAATTGGTGAATTTGACTTTTACCTTCTGGAACATATTTGTAAAGATATCCGCAGGTGGCTGGATGACAAACTTAATGTTGTAAAAACTTCAGTAAACCTGTCCCGCTGTCACAAAATGGATGAAAGTCTTTTAAAAAGACTTATTTCTACGATTGATAAATACAGGATTCCCCATCAGTATATAGAGTTTGAACTTCTGGAAAGTACTACTGAAGTAAATTATGAAGAGCTAAAAAAACTCCTGATAGGATTAAGTATGGAAGGAATTACAACTTCTGTTGATGATTTTGGAATCGGCTATTCTTCAATGAACCTTATCAGGGCACTTCCATGGAACGTTATTAAAATTGACAAGAGCTTTGTTCCTAAAAGTGATTCAGATTACCGCCAGCACACTATCTTCCGTCATCTTATTTCTATGGCAAGAGACCTGGGTCTGGACTGTATTGTGGAAGGCGTAGAAACCATTGAGCAGGTACGTCTTCTTAAAGAAAACAAATGTTACCTGGCTCAGGGTTTCTTCTTTGATAAACCCCTGCCCCCTGCAGAATTCCGCAGAAGGCTTACAGAGATTTAAGCTGTCAGTTTCTTATTGCATCAATATTTGCAGAACCTGCCTTTACAAAAGGAAGTACATTTTCTGACATTGAAATATCAATCTTTACAAAATGTGGTCCAGGGGTAAATGCCTTTTCATACCATTTGTCATCTTTTACGGCATCAATGGCATCAATTCCAAAACCTGCTGCTACAGTAAGAAAATCAGGAACTTTATCAAAAATACTTGCACTGTAGTTTTTCTTAAAGAGATATTCCTGCTGCTGGCGAACCATACCCAGGGAACCATTCTGAAAAACAAATACAGTTACATTAAGATTCTGTTCAGCAAGAGTTGCCATTTCCTGAATGTTCATAAGAATTGAACCGTCGCCGGAAATACATACAACCCTTTTTTCCGGATTTGCAAGGGAAGCACCTAAAGCTACAGGAAGTCCAAAGCCCATTGTTCCAAGAGAACCAGAGGTAAGGAACTGACGGGCATGTTCAACAGGATAATACTGGGCACTCCACATCTGATGCTGACCTACGTCTGTTGTTACAATAATCTGATCTTCCCTTACACCTGCCTTTGCAGCTGCTTCAGGAATGGATTTAATGAAGGCTCTTGGATTTACACCTTCAAGTCCTTCCGGACGGCCAAGTTCAAGGCTTTCTGTAGACTTAAAGACTTCTTCAAGTTCTCCAAGCCACTGGTATCTTGCGATTTTGCATTCACCAAGTTCAGGAGTATTTTTTACAGATTCAATTTTCTTTACAAGAAGCGGAAGGGCTTTTTTAACATCTGCAACAATAGAAATGCATGATGGAAGAATCTTGTTGATTTCTGCTGCATCAATATCAATATGAAGGATTTTTGCATCAGGACAGAATTTTGCAATTGCACCAGTTGCCCTGTCATCAAAACGTACTCCAAGAGCAAGAACAATATCTGCATCGTGAATTGCCTTGTTGGCAGCATAACTTCCATGCATTCCAACCATACCAAAATTATTTGAAGCAGAACGTGGAACTGCACCAATACCCATAAGGCTTGTTACAACAGCAGCGTCCATTACCTTAAGGAATTTCTTTATTTCTGAAGATGCCTTTTCGTCATTACAGCCACCACCAATATAGAGAACAGGGTGTCTTGAATTAAGAAGGGCATCAGCCATAAGTTCAGCATTTTTTTCTGCGTCTTCTTCCGGAGTTTCAAACTTAATTTTTACGGAAGCTTTCTTTGTCTTTGAAAGGTCAGGCCAGTTTTCAAATTCAACAACCTGAGTCTGAACATCTCTTGGAACATCAATAAGAACAGGTCCCGGTCTTCCGCTGGTGGCAATCTGAAATGCCTTAGGTACAGCTTCAAGAAGTTCAAGGGCATCCTTAACCATCATGCTGTGTTTTGTTATAGGAAAACTGAGTCCGAATGTATCTGCTTCCTGAAAAGCATCTGTTCCAATAAGGGAAGTATTTACCTGACCTGTAAAAGCAACAACAGGCACTGAGTCACAGCGGGCATCTGCAATTGCTGTAAGAAGGTTCATTGCACCAGGTCCGCTTGTAGCCATGCAGACGGCTGCCTTACCAGTAGAACGTGTCATACCCTGAGCAATAAATCCTGCAGCCTGTTCGTGACGGACCAGAATATGCTTGATATTGCTTCTGTTTAATTCATCATAAAGAGGAAGAATGGAACCACCAGGAATACCTGCAACAGTTTCAATTCCTTCAAGTTCAAGTAACTTTGTAATAATCTGAGATCCGTTTGCTTTTATCATAATGTCATAGTTTACTTGAGATAAAATTTTTTTTCTACCATAATATTTTATATGTCATTAAATTGTAATGAAATTAATATTATTTTAAGTGAAATCAATGCAGAAGGCGCCTTTATTCAGGAAATAACCCAGACCGGTTTTGAAACCCTGGGCTTTAGAATCGTTAACAAGGGGGACGTATTCAACATGCTTATATGCACTACCCCTTCTTCCTGCAGGCTTAACATTACTCAGGCAAAATTCCCTAAAAACACAAAACCACTGCGTTTTAATGAATTCCTTAAATCCAGGGTTCAGGGAATGAGAATCAATAAGATTTACCAGACCGGCCTTGACCGTATTGTAAAAATGGATGTGTCTACCTGGAAAGAAAGGCTTTATCTTTATATAAGGCTGTGGAGCGGAGCGGCAAATGTAATTGTAACGGATGAGGAAGGAAAGATTCTTGACTGTATGTACCGCCGTCCTAAAAAGGGAGAAGTAAGCGGGGGCACATTCTGTCCTGAAGAAAAAGAAATTTCTGATGAAGAAAAAGAAGAAAGCCTTAAAAAGTTTCCTGTAAGGGAATATCCTCAAGGTGATAAAGCTCAGCCCTTTAATTCTTTTATTGACGAATACTACACTGAACATGCCCAGGCCCTGTCCAGGGAAAGTCTTTTAGCTCAGGCAGAAAAATGGTTTAACGTTAAACACAGCAAAATGACTGCCGCCCTGGAAAATCTTCTTGCAAAAAAAGAGCAATTTGAAAATGCAGACAGGCTTAAGCATACAGGTGATTTAATTCTTGCCTTTCAGTCTCAGATAAATGGCTCAAGCCTTACATGTACAGACTATGAAAGCGGCAAGGAAGTCTGCATCCGTATAAACCCTGATATAAGTCCTCAGGAAAATGCAGGCATCTATTATGACCAGTATAAAAAAGCAAGATCAGGTCTTGAAGCTCTGGAACATGACATAGAAATGAGCCGCCGCAGTATTGAAGAAATTGAAGCGGAATACAATGCCATGCTTAAAGAAAAAAATGTACTTAAGCTGGAACAGCTGCTTAGAAAAGATACGGCACCTAAACAGAAAGCAGAAAAAGCTCATCCCGGCCTTCATTATGAACTTGACGGCTGGACAATAATGGTTGGAAGAACTGCAAACGAAAACGATGATCTTTTAAGACACTATGTAAAGGGAAATGATTTATGGATGCATACCAGGGATTTTGCAGGAGGCTATGTTTTTATAAAGGCAAGAAGCGGTAAATCCTACCCCCTTGAAACAATGCTTTACGCAGGCAATCTTGCTGTATGGCATTCCAAGGCAAGAAAAAACGGACAGGCTGACCTTTACTACACTCAGGTAAAACATTTAAGAAGGGCTAAGAATGGTCCTAAGGGTCTGGTTCTTCCTACAAACGAAAAAAATCTTCTGGTAAAACTGGATGAAGAAAAATTGAGAAAACTGGACGAAGTGGAAAAATTTTCAACATTGTAAATTTTTCATGTTATAATTTTATATAAGAGGAAAAAATGAAAAAATTATTTTTACTTAGCCTTTGCCTTTTAATTTCTGCTTCACTGATGGCGGAAGACCTGTATATATGTGTTGCATCTTTTCTTGTAAGGGAAAGTGCAGAATCAACAGCAAAAAGCCTTAATGAAGAAAATTTAGAAACAATTATAAGCCAGTATAAAAAAACAATCAGCAATGAAGAAATGACTTTTTACCGTGTACTTGTAAAGGGTCAGTGTTCAAGTCAGGAAGATATAGAAGAATTTAAAAACCAGCTTTACTCAAGCAAAACAGTAAAACGTCTTAAGCTTAAGGATTTCTGGAGATGTAAGGATATAAATCCTGTAGAAGCAGAAAATAAGGCTGCCCCTGTGGAAGAAAAAACTGAAGAGCCAGCTCCTCTTACAGAAGAACCGGTAGAAGAAGTTCCTCCGGAAATCACTCCAGAAGAAGAAGTTCCTCCTGTAAAAGATCTGCCCCAGCTTTCTATAAGGGACAGTGACAGCGGAGAGCCGGTAGCAGATGCAAACGTTAACATTGACCAGACCTGGGATCTGGTTACAGGAGAAGAAGGACTCGCTCCCCTGCCGGAAGAAATTGAAGACGGCGAACACTCCCTGACAGTAACAAAAGATGGAGAATACCTTCCTGGTAAATCAACAATAAATATTGATGAAGGAAAAATTACTGACAGTCCTCAGCTTTCACTTCCTAAAAAAGTTGATTACGAAAGAATAAAAATTATTCTTGACTGGGGCTTTGAACCGGAAGACCTGGACTGCCATGTTATATGTGGAAAGCACCATGTATTTTTTGGAAACAAAAGTGAATACGGCATAAGGCTTGACCGTGATGATGCCACAGGCTACGGACCAGAAACAATTACCATTAAGGAAGCTAAGGCAGATGAAAAATATGAATTTTACATCCAGGATTTTTCCAACATGGGTAAGCATGACAGTGAAGAATTATCTTATTCAGGTGCAAGTGTAAAAGTATATTTTAATAATGAAGAAGACTGCAAGGTTTTTAAAATCAAAAAAGGACAGGCTGGAACAATCTGGCATGTTTTTGATATAAGCAATAAAAATCAAATTGAAGTTATTGATGAAGTTTCTTCAGACTCCTTTATTGACAAATTCCTTTTGCGCACAAGTGAAAGAAATGAAATCCTTAAGCAGATGAAGGAAGAACAGAAAGATGCCGGAGAAAAGAAAGATAATATGGAAGAAACTGTTATGGAAGAAAAACCGGAAGAAGATTATCCTGCAGAAAAGGTAGAGGCTGTTGAAGTTAAGGAAGAAGATACTGTTATAGAAGAAAACTCTGTTAAAAATGAAAACCCTGAGGACGAAAGTGAAAATACCCTTAATAAGACAGAAGAAGCAAAAAATGAGGTTCCACTTATTGAAGATGAGGGGGATTCTGTCGTAAAATATGAAGCGCTTCCATCTGAAGATGCACTGACCGTATATGAAGAAGAAGTGCCGGTTCTTTCTACAGAAGCAGAAGTTGAATACAAGCTTCTGAGTACACCGGGAAATGTAAAATAATTAAAAAGGGTTAAAAAATGAAAATCTGTGAGATCTTAAAGTCAAAAAAAATTACTCTGAGTTTTGAAGTATTTCCTCCAAAACAGCAGGCAAATTTTAACAATGTTGTAAATACAGCACTAAGTCTTTCTTCATTGAAACCTGACTTTATGAGCATTACTTATGGAGCAGGTGGGACTACAAGAGGCAACACTGTAGAAATAGCAGAAAAAATTATTCAGAACGGCACACCAGCCCTTGCCCACCTTACCTGTGTAGGCAATACAGAAGAAACAATTAAAAGCGATATAGAAAAAATGAAGGCTGCAGGAATCAAAAACGTGCTTGCCTTAAGGGGAGACGTTCCTCAGGGACAGACAATAGAAAGTGCAACCTGTGATTCCCTTAAGCATGCAAACCAGCTTGTTTCAATTCTTAAAAAAGAAGGATTCTGCGTTGGTGGAGCCTGCTATCCGGAAGGCCATCCTGAAAGTGCAAACCGTTCAGAAGATATTGATAACCTTAAATACAAGGTAGATGCAGGAGTAGATTTTCTTACAACACAGATGTTCTTTGACAATAACATGCTTTACTCCTATCTTTACAGACTTCAGTCAAAAGGCATTCATCTTCCTGTAATGGCAGGAATCATGCCTATTGTTAATTCAAATCAGGTAGAAAGAATGGTAAAACTTTCATCTGCCTATATTCCGGAAAAACTTTTAAGTATTTGTGACAGATTCCAGAACAATGCTCAGGCTATGCGTCAGGCAGGAATTGCTTACGCTACTGATCAGATAATCGACCTTATCTCTAACGGCATAAGGGGCATTCACATTTATGCAATGAACAAGGTTGACGTAGTTACTGACATTGTTAAAAATATTGATAAAATATTTGATGCTGTTAATGCCTGATTATAGGAGGATATAGATGTCTGATACATATGATTCATTAAAACTTGAAAACCAGCTGTGTTTCCCTCTGTATGCCTGCTCTAAGGAAATAATTAGAAAGTACAAGCCTTATCTTGATGATATAGACCTTACTTACACACAGTACATTACAATGATGGTTTTCTGGGAATACAAAAAAATGAATGTTAAGGAACTGGGACAAAAGCTTTACCTGGATTCCGGAACACTTACTCCACTTCTTAAAAAACTTGAATCAAAGGAACTTATTACCAGGGAACGTTCTAAAGATGATGAGCGAAACCTTATTGTAAAGATAACTCCAAAAGGAGAAGAACTTATAGAAAGAGCCAAGTCCATTCCGGAAAAAATGTCCTGCTGCGTAGCCCTTTCAAAAGAAGAAGCCCAGCTTCTTTATAAAGTACTTCATAAAATTCTGGGAACAATTTCTGAATAATTACAGGCGGCAGTTAAATGTAAACTGCCGCTTTTTTTTACACATTTTCCTTCCATATTTTTTTACATAAAAAGAACAACACAAAAGCACTGGTTGTTGCAGAACAGAAAGTGGCACATGGTTCAGCACAGAAAATTGCCTTAACGCCAAATATATAAGGAAGAATAAAGGCCAGTGGAATAAGCAGCACAATTTTTCTAAGACAGGCAATAAAAACAGAAATCTTTGCCTTTCCCAGTGCAACAAAAACAGTCTGGGCACAATGCTGAATCCACATAAGATACATTCCCAGTATGTAAAACCTTAGCATTGGAGCTGCAATTGATGTAAGGTTCCGGTCACTGGTAAAAATTCCAATATAGTATTTAGAAAAAAGCCTTACTGACAAAACAAGGAGGACTTCTATAATTCCGGAAATAAAAAGCATTCTGCTAATTACAAATTTCATTCTTGAATACTTAAGGGCTCCGTAATTATAAGAAATCAAAGGCTGAATTCCTGAACAGAAACCTGCAAGAGGTACATATAAAATCAGCTGTACATTCTGAATTAAAGTCATGGCACCTACATAGTAATCACCACCAAATTTATGAAGGCCGTAATTGTAAACTGCGTAAACTCCACTTTCCGTTATAGTCATAACAAAGGGTGAAATTCCCAGGGCAGCAATTTTTATAATTACAGAAAAGTCCGGCTTAAAAATATTCATATTAATTTTAAGACAGGAGTTTTTTGAATAGAAAAAGAAAAATATCCAGAGGGCACTGATTCCCTGAGAAATTACTGTAGCCCAGGCAGCTCCCTTTACACCCATTCCCAGAATAAAAATAAAAAGGGGATCCAGGGCTATATTAAGGACTGCTCCAATAAAAACAGAAATCATGGCAGTTTTTGCATGACCCTGACAGCTTATAAATGGATTAAGGCCAAGGGCAAGCTGTACAAAAATTGTTCCTCCGGCGTAAATGCAAAGATAATCCCTGGCATAAGGAAAAGTATTTTCACTGGCACCAAAGGCAAATAAAAATTCCTTATAAAAAAGAAGAACAGCAATTGTTATTATTACAGAAAATAATATAAGGAGAAAAAATGCATTGGTAAAAATTTTCTGAGCCTGATTTTGTGCTGACTGGTCCTTTTCTTTTTTTCCCAGTTCTATGGCACATAAAGGTGCACCACCACTTCCGGCAAAAGCAGAAAAGGCACTTATCATCTGTAACACAGGAAGACATAAGCCTACTCCTGTAAGGGCAGCAGAAGATGTAGAAGAAAGATGACCTATATAAACACGGTCAACTACACTGTAAAGAATATTAATAAGGTAAGATGCAAGGGACGGCAGGGCAAGCCTGAACATAAGTGGAAGCAATTTTTCTGAGCCCAGTTCTTCTGTTTTCATAGGCCTAATTCTACCCATATAAAAAATTATGTCTACAAATCTTAATGATAATATGCTATGATTCTGAAGGCAGGAACGGAGGCCATGGATGAATACAGAAATTAAGTTTAAGGATTTTTTATCTCAGTCAATAAAGGAAAATAAATATATATTCTTTGACGGCGGCATAGGTACAATGATTCAAAAGTATCCGGCTGTCAGCTATCAGATTCCAGAAGACCTTAACTTTTATCATCCAGAAATTATCAAAGAGATTCATACTAAATATCTTGAAGCAGGTGCAAATGTCCTTACGGCAAATTCCTTTGGAGCAAACAAAAAAAAGCTGGAAGGAGAAAAGGCCCGCTGGACTGCAGACCAGTACATAGCAGAAAGCATCAAGCTGGAAAAAGAAGCTCTTGAAGAATTTAAAAAATCCCATCCAGAAGACAAGACTCCCCGCTTTGTAAGCTGGGATTCAGGACAGATAGGTAAACTTCTTGAACCAATGGGTCCCCTTACTTTTGATGATGCCTATGAAGCATATAAAGATGCTGCTGTCTGTGCAGAAAAAAACGGAGCAGACCTGGCAATAATAGAAACCATGAGTGACCTTTACGAAGTTAAGGCTGCCATTCTTGCCATTCGTGAAAACACAAGTCTTCCGGTTGCAGCAACCATGACTTTTCAAAATAACCTTAGAACACTTACAGGAGCAGATGTACTTACCTGTGTAACCTATCTTGAAAGCCTGCACCCTGACATTATCGGCTTTAACTGCGGAGGTTCCCTTTCTGAAGATCTGGAACTTGCAGAAGAATTTGCAAAGTATGCCAGTCTGCCTCTTCTTGCTCAACCTAATGCAGGACTTCCGGAAAATATTAACGGTAAGGATGTCTTTAAAGTAGAAGCAGATGAATTTGCTTCCGTTCAAAAAGAAATTGCAGCCAGAGGATTTATGATTTTAGGAGGCTGCTGCGGAACAACTCCTGACCACATTGCCTGTCTTGTAAAAAATCTTGAAGGAAAATCTTTTGTAAAGGCAGAACATCCTGAACAGAAAAATACTTATATTTCTTCTTATAATGCCAGCCTTCAGGTTGGTGGAAGTGCAGGTCCAAGAGTTATTGGAGAAAGAATAAATCCTACAGGAAAGAAAAAGTGCAAGGAAGCTTTGCAGAATAAAGACATGCAGTTTATTCTTGATGAAGCAGAAAGCCAGATTAATTCCGGTGCCCATATCCTTGATGTAAACGTAGGTCTCCCTGGAATTGATGAAAAAGAAATGATGTGCATGGCTGTAAAAACAATACAGTCAACTTTTAATGTTCCCCTGCAGCTGGACTCAAGTGAGGCCCCTGTTCTGGAAAAAGCCCTGCGCTACTACAACGGAAAGGCCCTGGTTAATTCAGTTAATGGAAAACAGGAAGTAATGGATAAGGTATTCCCCCTTATTAAAAAATATGGAGGAGCTGTTACAGCCCTTTGTATTGATGAAGAAGGTATTGCTCCTAAAGCAGAAGGCAGGGTTGCTGTAGCTGATAAAATAATTAAGGAAGCCGCAAAGTATGGAATACCTGTAAGGGATATTTTTATTGACACCCTTACACTGACAGTTAGTTCAGAACAGAAAACAGCTTTAGAAACAGTAAAGGCCATCAGGCTTTTAAAAGAAAAATACGGAAGTCAGGGAATTCAGTTTGTACTGGGAGTATCCAATATTTCTTTTGGACTTCCACGCCGTGACATTGTAAACTCAAGATTCTTTACCCTGGCCCTTGATGCAGGTTTAAGTGCAGCCATTATTAACCCTGGAGCCCAGAGTATGATGGACACTTTCAGGGCTTACAGATCCCTTGCCTGCTTTGACGAAAACTGCCTTGATTACATTCAGACATACACAGGTACCCTGGACCCAACAACAGCAAAAGCTAAGGAAAAAATAATTGTTGATGCCGTTAATGACGGAACAATCAGCCTGAGCCTTAATCTTGGAGGTGGCAGCCCCTCGCATTAAGCCGGTAATAAAAAGCGGAGATTCTTCTGCAATTATAAAGCCGGCACCTAAGCAAAATACAGACAGTCCAGTATCAAAAGATAAAGGCAGTGATAATAATCAGAGACTCACCAGCAGCATTCCGGAAGAAGCAGAACTGATAGAAATTATCGAAAAGGGCTTTAAGGACAAGGCCCCTGCATCTACTCAAACTCTTCTTAAGGATCACAAGGCAGAAGAAATCATTAACAACTGTATTGTTCCAGCCCTTGATAACGTTGGAAAGGATTTTGAAAAAGGAAAAAAATTCCTGCCCCAGCTTCTTTTAAGTGCTGATACTGTAAGTTCAAGCTTTGCTAAAATTAAGGAAAGTCTTGAAGCTTCAGGACAAAAGGAACAGTCAAAGGGAACTGTGGTACTTGCAACTGTATATGGTGATATTCACGACATCGGAAAAAACATTGTCCGTGCCATGCTTGAAAACTACGGCTATACAGTAATTGACCTTGGAAAAAATGTTCCTGTAGATACAGTTGTAAAAACGGTAATAGATAACAACATTCAGCTGGTGGGATTAAGTGCCCTTATGACAACAACTGTTGCCAACATGGAAGAAACCATAAAGGCATTAAGAAGGGAACTTGGCAAGATTAACCGCACTACAAAAATTGTTGTAGGCGGCGCAGTTCTTACCGAAGATTATGCAAAGAAAATCGATGCAGACTTTTATTCCAAAGATGCAATGGAAACTGTAGCCGTTGCAAAGAAAGTCTTTGCATAAAATTATTTTTAGTATTCTTTAGCAGCACCTTTCTTAAAGATAGCTGCCTTGCTGTTACGCTGGGTAGAAGTGTGAACTCCAGGTCTTCCACGGGAAGATGATCTTGAGCGTTCATATCCGCCCCTGAATCCTCTGTCTCCGTCACGGTCACGACCTCTTGAACCTCTAAAGCCATCTCTTCTTCCATAACCGCCTCTTGAAGATCTGCGGGAATCAAAATCGTCTCCACCGCTTTTAGAATCCTGATGCATGTGAGGAATAGAAGAATCTGTACGGGAAAGCTCAAGAGCTTTTTTTGCAGCTTCTGTAGGAAGATTAAGAAGACAGAATTTATCTGCCATATCAATTGCATCAACATCCCTTCCGTGAATATGAAGAAGGGAACTGAAGAAGTCAGCAATTTTCTTTGGATTATAACCGTCATGCCATCCCATCTGTACGTAAAGACGAATCTGGTTTTCTCCTGCCTGAGCACCTCTTCTTGAACGGCCTCCGCGATCATCTCCCCTGTCACGGTCATTACGTCCGCCCCTTACACTTACAGGAGAAATCTTTGAATAACGCTTTTTGCTGAGCATGCTTCCGTATACAACAGAAAGAAGGGATGCTACAACTTCCTGAGGATTCTGATCCTTGCAAAGTTCTTCTGCCATAATATCAAAAGCAGGATCTCCCTTTCTTAAGTGAGGAGTTTTTACAGATGCTTCTGCAGGAACTTCAACTCCTTCTGGAAGTGGAATTATTTCTTCATTATCATCTGCAGCTTTTTCTTCTGCAGGATTTTCTTTAACAGCTTCATTAAGGCCAAGCTTAGTTTTAAGATCTTCAAAGAGTCTCTTTCTGCGGGATTCAATAACTTCTTCTACAGAAGGAATCTGTCCCTCTGTCATTTCTCCCTTTGCACTTCTCTTTACAGCTGAGCGAAGGAAGCCAAGCTTACGCCTTGTTTCTTCAGGACGAACAAAAGTAACTGCAATACCGCTGGAGCCGGCTCTTCCTGTACGACCGATTCTGTGAACATAAGTTGCTCCGTCAAAAGGAAGATCGTAGTTTACAACATGGGTAAGGCCTTCAATATCAATACCTCTGGCTGCAACATCTGTAGCAACTACAACCCTTGTCTTACCGCTTCTAAAACGGGCAAGAATCTTTTCTCTCTGACTCTGTGGAATATCTCCATGAAGGGCAGCAACCTGAAGTCCCCTTTCATCAAGTGCCTTACATACATAATCTGCATCTGTCTTTTTCTGAACAAAAACAATTCCATAAAAGTCAGGAGAATAATCTATAAGACGGGTAAGGGCTTCTATTTTGTCACCATCACGAACAACCCAGTACTTCTGATCAATAAGAAGTGGTTCTTCTACAACACCTTCTTCTTCTACGATTTCGTAGTCACCCATAAACTTCTGGGCAATCTTAAGGATTGGAGCTGGAATTGTAGCACTGAATAAAAGTACGCGGCAGTCAGGATTTGCCTTGGAAAAAATATTTTCGATATCATCAACAAATCCCATGTCCAGCATTTCATCACCTTCATCAAGGATGAAATATTCAATTTTACTGATATCAAGAACACCACGTTCCATAAGGTCCTGAATACGTCCAGGAGTTCCTGTTACAATTTCTACACCACGGCGGAGGGAACGGATCTGTTCACCCATAGATGCGCCGCCATAAACTACTGCTGTACGTGGAAAGCGACCTGTAGAAAATGAAGTCATTTCTGTACATGTCTGCATTGCAAGTTCACGGGTCGGTTCAAGAATTATTGCACGTACATGATCACTTTCTGTCCTGATATTCTGAACAATAGGAAGTCCAAAGGCAGCTGTTTTACCAGTACCTGTTCTTGCCCTGGCGATAATGTTTGAGTCACCGTTAAGAAGGCGTGGTATTGCCAGAACCTGAATAGGAGAAGGTGTTACAAAGCCCTTCTTTTTAATTGCTTCAAGTGTGATTTGGTCAAGGCCAAGATCTTCAAAAGAAATTACGTCACTTTCTTCGGCCGGATTTGTGTCTGCAGCTTCGTTCTGAATGTCTGCATTGATTTCTTCCTGGGGCATAGTTATCCCCTGGTTAAGTTCTTCTGTATTTTCCATACTGATTCCCCTTGTCATGAAAGTGTGAATCCGTATGTAAATGACCCAAAATAACTAACGGGAACAGACTGTCATGATTTTCTAAAATTTTCTAAAATACTACAATGTTTTCAGTTTTTCTTCAATCGTTTTTCAAAGCATATCTTCTTTTTTATATAAGTGAATATGGACTGCTTGCGGCATTTTTCTGTATCACTTTCTTCGCTTAAGAGTTTTTCATAGCCTTCATAGTTTCTGAAGCTTTCTTTTATGGCTTCTATTGAATACTGAACAGACTGAACTTTATAAAGCTGGTCTGAATATTCAACAAAGGAAAAATCAGAAGGATAAAAGCAGACAAGGTTATAATTATTTTCATCAGTAGACTGGGTACTGGGATAAAGTATTCCCCTGAAGCCCAGCCTTCTTATAACGGAAGAAAGGGATTCCGTAAAAAGATAGTAATTTTTATTTTCTGAATAAACAGGATTTAAAAGAATAACTTTTATTAATTCTGCAAAAAGACTTTTTCCCTGCTGGGTAAGGTCAAGGTATTCATATTTTTTATTGTTAATAAAACGGCATACACTGCAGAGCTGGCCTACATCAAGTTTTAGTTCACTGACACAGGTATGGGCATTGGAAGACAGGTATAAAAAGGCAACTCCGTCCCTGTTAAACCTGCCCTTACCTGCCAGACTTGTAGGTGGGATTTCCATCTGTTCACCAAAATAAGGAGTAAGGACTTCTATGGATTTTTTTCCAATACTGCCCTTTTCTTTATTACAGCCCAGTCTTGCCCTGAAGAATTCTTCTCCCTTGGCAATACTTCTTACGCAGAAAGTATCCCTGTACTTACCCATAAGCTGCATAAAACATTCTTTAGTTTCTGCAATGGTCATCCTGTCAAAATTTTTAAGCACAGTAAAAACATGCTTTATGTCCTGGGAAGATTTTTCTGATTTTAAAAATATTTCTTCCATAGATAAAGCTGCCGTATTATAAAAATTCCTGTCAAAAAAATTTTCTGCCATTGTATCTTCCTTAGTGCTCTTTATTTGCTGCTTTTACTTTAATCCAGATCAAAGCGGCCTGTATATAAATTATAATACCTTCCCTGCATTTTCATAAGCTGATCGTGATTTCCCCGCTCAACAATATTTCCTTTTTCAAGAACTATAATTTCATCAGCATTTCTGACTGTAGAAAGACGATGGGCAATTACAAAAACTGTTCGGCCTTCCATAAGACGGTCCATACCTGTTTCTATAAGACGCTCAGTACGGGTATCAATGGAAGAAGTTGCTTCATCAAGAATAAGAACAGGAGGATCTGCAACTGCAGCCCTTGCAATGGAAAGAAGCTGCCTCTGCCCCTGACTTAAGTTTCCACCATCTCCGCTTATAACTGTATCATAACCCTTGTCCAGGTGAATTATAAAATCGTGGGCATTGGCAAGTTTTGCTGCATCGATAATCTGCTTTTCTGAAGCTTCAAGATTTCCATAGCGGATATTGTCCCGAATGCTTCCTGTAAAAAGATGAGTATCCTGCAATACCATTCCCAGAGACCTTCTTAAATCATCCTTTGCAATATCTTTAAGGGGAATACCATCATAAGTAATCATTCCCTTTGAATCTTCAATATCATAAAACCTTGTAAGAAGATTTGTTACCGTTGTTTTACCGGAACCTGTTGAACCTACAAGGGCAATTTTTTCTCCAGGGCGGGCATGAAGATTTATTGAGTGAAGGATTTCTTTTTCCGGAACATAAGAGAAACTTACGTTTTTAAATTCCACATCTCCCTTCAATTCAATAAGGGAAGAAGACTTCCAGGCCCAGTGACCTGTCTGAGCAAAACTTTCTGTAAGATGAACTTTACCCTCTTTATCTGCAGCAGGAGATGTTTCTACTGCATTTACAAGATGAACCTTTCCATCATCAGCTTCACTTTCTTCATCGATAACTGAAAAAATTCTTTCTGCACCTGCAAGAGCATTAAGTACACTGTTAAACTGCTGGCTCATCATGGAAACAGGACGTGAAAAACTTCTTGTATACTGAAGGAAGGCTGCAATACTTCCAAGGTCCATAGCTCCCTGAATAACCCTTAATGCTCCTGCAATGGCAATTACCGCATACTGGACATGACTTAAGTTACCCATAATAGGTCCAAAGAAATTTCCATAAGTATTTGCCCTGGTACCTGCCTGACAAAGTGCATCGTTAAGGCGGGCAAAATCAACAGCAGACTGTTCTTCCCTGTTAAAGACTTTTACAACCTTCTGACCTTCAATAATTTCTTCTATATAACCGTTAAGTTTACCAAGATTCTCCTGCTGAAGCCTGAAGCTTTTTGCACTGTGCTTACCAACCTGGCCTGCAATAAAAAGCATTCCAAAAACAGTTACAAGCATTATTAAAGTAAGAAGGGGACTGACAATAAGCATCATTACAAAAACACCGCTTACAGAAAGAAGACTTGAAAATAACTGAGGCACTGTCTGGCTGAGCATGTCACGAAGGGTATCAATATCATTTGTGTAAAGGGACATAATGTTACCGTGGGCATTGGTGTCATAATACTTAAGGGGAAGAGTTTCCATCTTATGAAAAAGTTCTGTCCTGATATTAAAGAGAACTCTTGTGGAAATATGAATCATAAGCCTTGCATTAACCCAGGTAGCAATAACTCCTGCTGCAAAAATCGAGGCCATTATTAAAAGCATTTTTACAAAGGGAATAAAATCCGTAAAAGTCAAATTTTCCCGGGATGAAAATTTTTTATAAAGAGGAATTATATAATCATTTACAGCAGGCTTTAAAAAAGAATCTCCTGCAACCTGAGCACCGGCACTGATTACAACTGCTATAAAAACAAGAATAAAAAGGGCACGGCTTTGTGAAGCATATTTAAAAAGTCTTTTAATTACAGCTGAGGTATTTTTTGGTTTTCTTGTACCTCTCATTTTTACTGGCGGCATATTTTTATTTCTCCAAAAAAATTAATTCTGTGACTGCTGGGATTCATAAACTTCCCGGTAGATTTTATTTTCTGCAAGAAGCTGCTGGTGACTTCCAATTCCGCTGACAGACCCCTTGTCCATAACTATTATCATGTCTGCATCTTTTACAGAACTGATTCTCTGGGCAATAATAAGTTTGGTTGTATATGGAAGACTGTTTCTTAAGGCTTTCCTTATTCTTGCATCAGTAGCAGTGTCTACTGCAGAAGTACTGTCATCAAGAATAAGTATGGCAGGATTTTTTAATAAAGCTCTGGCAATACAAAGTCTCTGCTTCTGGCCACCGGAAAGGTTTACTCCACCCTGTCCCAGTTCAGTATTATAGCCGGCAGGAAGAGTCCTTATAAATTCATCTGCATCAGAAGCAATGCAGGCCTGACGGATTTCTTCATCAGAGGCATCCATTTTTCCCCAGCGGAGATTGTCACTTATACTTCCACTAAAGAGAAGGTTTTTCTGAAGAACAATTGCAACACTGTCACGGAGACTTTTAAGGTCATACTTTCTTACGTCTACACCGGCTACACTTACAGAGCCCTGAAAGGCATCATAAAGACGGGGTATAAGGGAAATAAGGGTTGTCTTGGAAGAACCTGTTCCGCCAATAATTCCCACCATCTGACCGCTTTCTATATGAAGGTTTATATCATTAAGAACAGCCTTACTTTTATCAGATGAATAAGAAAAGGAAACATTTTTAAAATCAATAGTACCGTTGGCAACCTTATAGTAAGTTTTACTCTTGTCTTCCGGATTACGGATTTCTGCTTCTTCATCAAGGACTTCTATAATTCTCTGAATACTGGCCCGGGATAAAACCATGGTAATAAAAATCATGGAAAGCATCATAAGGCTCATAAGAATCTGACCGATGTAAGAAAGAAAACTTACCAGTTGACCTGTTTTAAGATGACCGGTAATTATCATGTTTCCCCCAAACCAGAGGGCTGCAATAATACAGGAATAAACAACAAGCTGCATTATGGGAGCATTAAGTATTACAACTTTTTCTGCATTAACCTGAGCATCCCTTAAGGAAGAGGCAGAAGAATCAAACTTTGAGTTTTCATAATCCCTGCGGACAAAACTTTTTACAACCCTTATGGCTGTAAGATTTTCCTGAACAGTAAGGTTAAGGCCGTCATAGCACTCCAGCATTTTTCTGAATCTTGGATAGGCAGTAACTGCAATAAGAACAAGACAGACTGCAAGAAGAGGAACTGACACTGCAAAAATTCCGGACAGCCTCAGGCTTATAAAACAGGAAAGTGCAATTCCGCTTATAAGCATAAAAGGTGCACGAAAGCAGATTCTTACCAGCATCTGATAAGTATTCTGAAGATTGTTTACATCAGTAGTAAGCCTTGTAATAAGGGAAGATGTAGAAAAGCGGTCAATATTTCCAAAAGAAAAAGTCTGTATTTTAGAAAAAAGACGGCGTCTTAAATTGCGGGAAAATCCTAAGGCTGCAACTGCACCAAAACGGGCTCCCAGCATTCCAAAAGCAAGGGAAACTATTGCCATTAAAACCATTATAAGGCCGGCTTTAATTACGTAGGAAAGGTTTCTTTCTGCAATCCCGACATCTATGATTTTTGCCATCATTAAAGGAATTGCAGTTTCCATTAAAACTTCCCCTATCATTGTAAGAGGAGCTAAACAGGAATAAATCTTGTATTTTCGTTCAAGACCACTTAAAAGTTTCTTAAAGATATTCATCCTTTTAAACTATCACATCATGTTAAAGCTAACAATAAACAGAATGTTATGAATGAATATCTTTAAGAATTATTTTTACATATAGTTTTTAATTCAATCTCGAAATAAGATATGGCAGGGCCTTTTCAAATTTAACGCCGTACCAGTGATCAGCATCCCCTTGAGTTTTCTTTATTGATTCAACAACAAAGTCTGCTGCAATTGATGCACTTTCAAGAAGGGATTTTCCCCTCATAAGGGCACCGGCAAAAGCAGAAGAATAGGCATCACCTGTTCCGTGTACGCTTACAGGAAGTTTTTCTGTAAAGTAATACTGAATGTCCTTTCCGTCATAGCAGGCAACACCAAGTTTATCAGCGGCAAAAGATACACCTGTTAAAACCACATCCTTAGCACCAAGGGCATAAAGTTTCTTTAACATTTCTTCTATATAAGATTCATCATATTCAGTTTTGTATTCCATTCCTGTAAGGAAAGAAGCTTCTGTAATATTAGGAAGAATTACGTCTGCATGCTTAACAAGTTTTTTCATTTCTTCAGGAAAATCGTCTCCAAAACCTGCATACATTTTTCCGTTGTCTGCCATAACAGGGTCAACGATTACCAGTGAATTTTCACGACGGGTCTTTTCTATAATATCAAGAATGTATGGAATCTGAGCCTTGCTTACATAACCTGTGTAAAAAGCATTGAAAGTAATTTTTTCTTTAAGCCAGCGTTCAAGAATTACAGGCATGTCAGATGTAAGGTCTGTAAATGTCCATCCGGAAAAACCAGGAGCTGTATGATTGGAAAGTACTGAACTTGGAAGAATTGCAGTTTCGATTCCACATGCAGAAATTACCGGAAGTGCTACTGTAAGGGAACACTGTCCTACACAGGAAATATCCTGAATTGTCAAAAGTCTGTCATCCATAAAAATGACCCCCTGTCATTAATAAAGTTGCAAATACAATAATAAAAAACTGGTATTATAGATATACTCAATTTTAGTATATTTTTATAATACCAGATAAAAAGTACCCCGGTGCTACTACAAAAAAGTAAATTCCACTAATATAAAGGCATGTCTTGCATTTTAGGAAGGCAGCATGTTTGCTGTACAAAAATCCAGAATCTCACTGTAAAAGCCGGTAACGAAACTATTCTCAAGGACTTAAACCTGCACCTTCATTGCGGAGAACTTACAGCCATAGTAGGACGTAACGGGGCAGGAAAAACAACTTTTATAAAAGCCCTGCTGGATGTAATTCCTCACAGCGGAACAATTATCTTTGAAAGTGATAATCCACAGCTGTCAAAAAAATCTTCTTCCCATTTCAGAAAGACACTTACCCTTAAAAAACCCCGCTTTGGTTATGTGCCTCAGTCCCTTTCCGTAGACCAGGGTAATCCTGTAAGTGTAGAAGATTTAGTATTAAGCTGTACTTCTAAAAAACCTGTATGGCTGCCTCATTCAAAAAAAGATAAGGAAATGGTTTTTGACATTCTTTCTTCTACTCATGCCCAGGGCCTTATGTCCAGAAGGGTATGTGACTTATCCGGAGGAGAGCTTCAGAGGATTATGCTGGCTCTGGCTGTAAATCCACTTCCTGACATTCTTCTTCTTGATGAACCTGTAAGCGGAGTTGACCGTGTTGGACTTAAAAGTTTTTACGAAATGGTTTCTGACATCAGGCACAACTACGACATAACAATTCTTCTTATAAGCCATGACCTGGACCTGGTGGCAAAGCATGCAGACAGGGTTGTATTCATAAACAATACAAAAGCATCCGTTGGCAAAGTTGAAGAAATATATTCTCAGAAAGATTTTATTGAAGTCTTTGGTAAAATCAATTTTTAAGCAGTAAGGAATTTTAGAGTAAAGATGGAAAGCATATATTCAATTATAGATACAATTCTTCCCTTTGAATGGCTTGAAATGAATTTTATGAAAAATGCCTTTCTTGCAATTCTTATAGCCTGTCCTCTTTTTGGAACCCTGGGTACTTTTGTTGTTTCCAACAAGATGGCTTTCTTTAGTGATGCCATAGGACACTCAGCCCTTACAGGTGTGGCTCTGGGCGTTATTCTGGGAATGAGGGATGTTACTGCAGCAATGGTTGGATTTTCCGTAATACTGGGTTTTGCAATCATCACTGTAAAAATAAAGGGAAAAGCTTCTGCAGATACAATCATTGGAGTTTTTTCTTCTGCATCTGTTGCCCTGGGAATTGTTCTTTTAAGTGCCACAAGCAGTTTAAGTAAATATCAGAAATATTTAACCGGAGATATTTTAAGCATAAGACCGGAGGAAATTCTCCTGCTTTTTATTTCCGGAATTCTTCTTTTTGTTATATGGATTGTTTTTTACAACCACATGCTTCTTACTTCCCTTCATTCAACTTTTGCAAAAAGCCGGGGAATAAAAACTTTTTTAATAGAACAGATTTTTGCCCTGATTACTGCCGCCATTGTTACTTTAAGTTTAAGATGGACAGGACTTCTTGTAATCAACAGCCTTCTTGTTCTTCCTGCAGCCTCTGCAAGAATGATAAGCCGCTCTTCAAGACAGTACCTGGGCTTTTCTATTTTAAGTGCCTTTATAAGCGGCATTACAGGACTTTGTATTTCATACTATCTGGGATCTGCAAGCGGAGCTACGATTGTTCTTACCAACACAGTCATTTTTATTTTCTGTCTTGCATTCCGTAAAAAGGCAGGCTGATAAAATGAAGGTAAAGGCAATAATTTTTGATCTGGACGGAACCCTCCTTAACACTCTGGAAGATCTTGCTGCCAGTACAAACTATGCTTTAAAAACAAATGGTTTTGCAGAAAGAAGTATTGATGAAGTCAGAAGCTTTGTTGGAAACGGTCTGGGACTTCTTGCCCACCGTGCCCTTCCCCAGGGAAAAGAAAATCCTCTTTACGAAAAAGTTCTTGCAGATTTAAGAAGTCACTATGCAGAACATTCCCTGGTAAAAACAAAACCTTATGATGGAATAATTAAAATGCTTGATTTCCTTAAGGCTAAAAATATCACTACAGCTATTGTTTCAAATAAACCTGATGCCCAGGTAAAATCCCTTGCAGAAATTTTCTTCTCTAAATATATGGATAATGAATGCTGTATTGGTGAATGTGCAGGAGTAAAAAGAAAGCCTGCTCCTGATACAGTTTTAAAAGTAATGAAACATCTTAATCTTAAAAAAGAAGAATGCATTTACGTAGGAGATTCTGAAGTTGATATTGAAACAGCAAAAAATGCCGGACTTAAATGTATAAGTGTAAGCTGGGGTTTTAAAGGAAGAGAGTTTCTTATTGAACACAAGGCAGACACAATAATCGACAAGCCTGAAGAATTACTTCAGCTTCTGGAATTTTAACATGCAGGAAAATAATTTTTTAAGCGGACAGATTGCCCGGGAACTTGATTTTTACAGGGTAAGGGATGAGATTGCCCTTAATGCAGTAAGCGAAGAAACTCAGGAATACATTCAGCAAAGAGAAGCCAGCTGTGACATTGAGACAATACGCAGCTTAAAGAAAGCCGGCAGGGAATGGTGCACTTATCTTAACTCTACAAGACCGGCAGCCATTAGTCCCTGGCCTCAGGTAAATGATCTTTTTGAACAATTGGATGTAGAAGGAGCCCAGCTGTTACAGGACCAGATTTATGCCCTGGGACTTTTTGCTTTTTCCTGTGAAAAGGCTGCAGATTCAATTACCTCTGCCTCCATGGAATTTGAAATTCCTGAACTTTACAAAACGGTAAAGGATATGCCTTCCTTAAAAAATCCCCATACAGAAATATTCAGGATTTTAAATCAGGACGGCAGCGTTAAAGACCTTCCTCAAATCAGGGAAATAAAAAATAAAATTTCTGCCCTTAGAAAAGAAATAGAAAATGCCATTAGAAAATACACATCTGATTCAGCTTTTTCCGGAATACTTCAGTCACAGGTTCCGGCTTTTAAAGCAGACAGGGAACTTATTGCCGTAAAGGCCAGCTGCAGAAATCAGATTAACGGAATCATTCACGAAGTAAGTGCTTCCGGACAGACAGTTTATATAGAACCTTTGGAAGCAGTTCAGGCAGGTAACGCCCTTATTCAGGAAGAGTTTAATCTTGAAAGTCAGCTGAGACTTATTTTTAAAGAGCTCACTGCAAAACTTTCTCCATATAAAAATGATTTTATTACCTGCTTTAATAAAATGCTTTTCCTTGACTCTACCCTGGCAGCAGCAAGACAGCTTATAAAAACTTCAGGAGTATTTGCAGAAGAATGTGACATGACAAAGGAACCTCCCCGAATTGCAGCAGCCCGCCACCCTCTTCTTAAAGAAAAAGCTGTTCCTGTAGACATTAACTTTATGGGACAAAAAAGAGTCCTTATAATTACCGGGCCTAATACTGGTGGAAAAACCGTAACATTAAAAACCATTGCCCTCTTCTGTCTTTTAAATCAGGCAGGTTTTCCTTTACCTGCTGCAGAAGGAACAAGACTTCCTTACTTTGATTCAGTTTTTGCAGACATTGGAGACGAGCAGTCCATTGATCAGTCCTTAAGTACCTTCTCTGCCCACATGAAAAAAATGGCAGAAATGACAAAGTATGCCGGAGAAAAATCCCTGGTTCTTCTTGATGAACTGGGAAGCGGTACGGATCCACAGGAAGGTTCTGCAATTGCAATGGCTGTTCTTGATAACCTTATAGAAAAAAAGGCTTTTGTAATTGCAACAACCCATCACGGTGTCCTTAAAAATTACGGCTATACTAATCCATACTGTATAAATGCCAGTGTTGAATTTAATCAGGACAATCTCTCTCCAACTTACAGACTTCTTATGGGAGTTCCGGGAGAAAGTCATGCCATTGATATTGCAGTGAATGCCGGTCTTGAAGAAGAAATAATTTCAAAAGCAAGAAACTATATTTCTACCCAGCAGTCAGATGTAAGCACTCTTATAAAAGGACTTACTGCAAAGCACGAAGAACTGGACCAGCTGCTTAAAGAAGAAAACATTAAAAACTCCGAACTTATGATTAAGAGCCACAAGCTTCACTCAAGGGAAAACAATCTTCTTGAAAGGGAAATCGAAATAAAGAAAAAAGAAAGATCTCAGAACAGTGACTTTGTAAAAGAAACAAGAAGCCGACTTGAAAATCTTGTCCGTGAATTAAGGGAAGGAGAAATCACAAGAGAAAAAACTCTTGGGGTAAAGGATTTTATTTCCCAGCTTAATTCCCAGATAGAAGAACAGGAAGAAAATATAAAGCTTCAGAAAAAAAATCTTGAAGAAGAAAAATTAAAGGCAGAAAGAGAAGAAGAAGAAATCTCAAGTAACGGCATAAGGCTTTCTAAACTTAAAGGAGCTCATGCTTCAAATAAAAAGACAAGCAAAAAAACTTCCAATAAGGATGCCCTTAAAAATGCTCAGCCTCAGACTTATTCTTCCCTTCCGGAAAATAAAAAGAAGAAGGAAGAAAAAAGAATTGTACTTGCAGAAGGTATGGAAGTTCTGGCAGGAAAAGAAAAACGCAAGGGAACTTTAGTAAGAAAAATAAATTCCGACACCTGGAGCGTTCAGTTTGGCTTCCTTAAAATGAATGTTAAGGAAAATGCCCTGGTTCCTGTTAATATAGAAAAAAGTATTGTCAGCAGTAAGGCAGATTATGTTCTTGAAAAATCTTCTTCAGAAAGTGACGAAGCTCCAAAATACGAACTCCGTCTTTTAGGAATGAGATATGAAGAAGCAATTAAGGCTTTAAAGAAGCAGCTGGACTTATGTGCAATTTACAACTTTAAGAACTTTTCAATAATTCACGGTAAGGGAAACGGAATACTTCAGCAGGCTGTACACGATTTACTGTCAAATTATCCGGGGGTAAAAAACTTTTCATTTGCACTTCCGGAAGCAGGAGGAACAGGTAAAACTTACGTAGAACTGGATTAAAGATGGCTTTAAGATTCCCTGTCCTTGTTGTAAACAAAGTTAAAAAACTGTATATTTATACAATATTAAGTATATTTTTGCATAGGGAATAAAATGAAAGAACGTTCAACCAGACTTAAGGCTGTCAGGAAGCTTATCAAAAACAACAGAATCGAAAGCCAGGATGAATTACTGGGTCTTTTACAAAAAGAAGGCTATGAAGTAACACAGGCTACACTTTCCAGAGACCTTAAGCTCCTTAGAGTAGGTAAAGTCAGTGACGGACAGTCAGGTTATGTCTACACTCTTCCAGAAGAAGCAGATTCCAGGGAAAACGAACAGATTTACGTACAGGATTTTTTACGTGGTTATGTAAGCATAGACTACAGCGGTAACATTGTAGTAATAAAAACTTTCGGCGGACATGCAGATTCAGTTTCAAATGCCCTGGATGCATTGAACATGGATGAAATACTTGGTACCGTAGCAGGTGACAATTGTATTTTTGCATGCCTCAGGGAAGGGGTTACAGGCAGCGACTTTATGACAGCCCTTAAAAAAATAATTCCGGATCTTGATGAAGAATAATCCGGCTTAAATAAGAAACAGGCACATCTTATATGATTGTGCATGAAATAAAAAACTAAAGGAAGTTTATTATGGCAGAAATTTCTTGGAACAACCTTAACAAACTTGAAAGCTACAAAAAGCTTCAGTCTCTCAAGAATTCAGTTTCACTTGCATCAGCACTTAAAGGTGCATCAGGAGCAAAACGCGTTGCTGAATTTTCTATTCCAATGAGCGCAGGCCTTACTTACAACTACGCTGCAAAAGCAGTAAATAAGCAGATCATTTCAGTATTCAAGGCAATTACTAAAGAAGATCAGCTTCTTGAAAAATTCGCAGCCCTCTACAACGGTGAAGTTGTTAACACTGGAGAACAGCGCATGGTTCTTCACCACCTTACCCGCGGACAGCTTGGAAAAGATGTAGTAGTAGACGGAGTTAACAAGCGTGACTTCTACGTTAAAGTTCAGAACAGAATTGCAGAATTTGCAAACAAAGTTCATTCAGGAAAACTCACCAACGAAAGAGGTGAAAAATATACAACTGTATGTCAGATTGGTATTGGTGGTTCAGACCTTGGTCCACGTGCCATGTACCTTGCTCTTGAAAACTGGGCAAAGGCTAACAACACTTTCAAAATGGAAGCTAAATTTATTTCCAATGTTGACCCTGATGATGCAGCAGCTGTACTTAACTCAATTGATATTGGTAAAACAATTTTCATTCTTGTTTCTAAATCAGGAACAACTCTTGAAACACTTACAAACGAATCTTTCGTAAAAGATGCAATCAAAAAGGCAGGATTAACTGTTGCAAAACACATGATTGCTGTAACAAGTGAAACTTCTCCACTTGTAAACAATCCTGATTACATGGACTGCTTCTTTATGGATGACTTTATCGGTGGACGTTACTCTTCTACATCAGCTGTAGGTGGAGCAATTCTTTCACTTGCATTTGGTCCTGATGTATTTGCAAAATTCCTTAAGGGTGCTGCAGAAGAAGATAAGACTGCAATGGAAAAGGATGTTACAAAGAACCCTGCCCTTATGGATGCCCTTATCGGTCTTTATGAACGCAATGTTCTCGGACTTCCATCAACAGCAGTTCTTCCATACTCACAGGCACTTTCAAGATTCCCTGCTCACCTTCAGCAGCTTGATATGGAATCTAACGGAAAGAGCGTTAACCGCTTTGGAAAGAAAATCTCTTATGTAACAGGTCCTGTTATTTTTGGTGAACCTGGTACAAACGGACAGCACTCTTTCTATCAGCTCCTTCATCAGGGAACAAATGTTATCCCTCTTCAGTTCATCGCCTTCCAGAAAAATCAGACTGGTAAAGATGTAACTATCCAGGGTTCAACAAGCCAGACTAAACTTGCTGCAAACGTAAGTGCACAGATTGTTGCATTTGCCTGCGGAAAAGATGATAAAAATCCTAACAAGTTCTTTGCAGGTGAAAGACCTTCTTCATTAATCTGGGGAAAATCTGTTACTCCTGAAAGTCTTGGTGCCCTTCTTGCACACTTTGAAAACAAAGTAATGTTCCAGGGCTTCCTCTGGAATGTAAACAGCTTTGACCAGGAAGGTGTTCAGCTTGGAAAGACTCTTGCTAAGGCAGTTCTTTCTAAAGATATGGATCCTGTTCTTTCTGCATACGCAAGCCTTCTTATTAAATAAATAAAAGCGGGACTGTCCTTAATACTTTGGGGGCAGTCCCTTTTTCTTTTTAAAATCATGATTAACGAAGATATTAAATTTTCCTGTCAGCAATGTTCCTGGTGCTGCCGTTTTGAAGGCGGTGTTGTAAGACTTTCTCAAGATGATTTAGACAGGCTCTGTAAATGGGCAGAACTTAAGGAAGAGCAGTTTAAAAAAGTTTACTGCCGCAGCATTGAAGATAACCAGGGAAAAAACTGGCTTATACTAAAAACACTGCAGAAAGGTGACTGCATCTTCTGGGATCAGAGTCTCTGTCAGGGCAAGGGTGGCTGTCAGTGTTATATAGCTCGTCCCCTTCAATGCAGTACCTACCCCTTCTGGCCTGAAATTATAAAAGATAAAGAAAGCTGGAATAAACAGGGACAAAAGTGTCCTGGAATTAACTGCGGCCAGGTTCATCCGACTGAAGAAATTAATGAAGAAGTAAAAAAATACTGTGAAAGAAAGCCTCTTGAAGCTGACTGAATCTAATATTTATTCTTCTAAAAAAAACAAGGCTCCTGTATAATTATTTATATGAAAGTTAAGTCCTTTATTTTTTTTGCATTTACTTTTATCTGCCTTACCTTATCTTCCTGCAGATCCATTCACACACCGGCCTATACTATAAAAAGCCCGGTAAACAATACTTCAGAAGAAAAAGATTCCGGGCTAAGAATTGTTCAGGTATCAGACTTTCACAGTAATGACTTTGGCAAAAACGAAGAAAAGCTTCTGAATAAAATCAGGGAAGCAAAGCCAGACCTTATTGTTTTTACCGGTGATACCTTTGACTTTGACCGTCCCGGCATTAAACCAATAGACAATGTCCGCATTCTTCTTAAAGGAATAAAGGAACTCTGCCCCTTTTACTACATAAACGGCAACCATGAATATTATAATTATCACAATGATGAATACTCTTATATCATTGAAGAATATGGAGGAATAATTTTAAGAGACCAGGCTGTAAAAATTAATGTTAAAGGAAAAGAAATAATACTTGCAGGTTTACAGGATCCCTTTGCAGACCTGGACATTTACCACCGTGAAAAAATATACGAAAACAAAACTGCCTATGAAAAAAGAATTGACTCTGTTTGCAGTCAGGCAGAAAAACTTAAGGGTAAGGATACCCTGTGTTCCATTTTACTTGCCCACAGACCTGAATACATATACAGCTATCTTAAAGGCCCTTATAAATTTGACCTGATTCTGTCAGGCCATGCCCACGGAGGTCAGTGGAGATTCCCTGGAATAAACGGACTTTATGCTCCTATGCAGGGACTTTTTCCAGAGTTTGCCGGAGGCCGTTATGATTTTGATTCAGATAATAATTTAATAAAAGATAAAAATGACAAGGCTTTAACAGAAGGTCAGGTTACTTTTATCGTAAGCAGGGGACTTTCCTACCAGTGTCCTGGAATTCCACGAATACTTAATAATCCCGAACTTGTAATTATCGATATAAAAATAAATAACTGATTTTTGATATTTTCAGCAAGAATCTGTTACGAAAATAATCCCCCCTCCTCTTAAAATAAGCAGAACTATAAGGAGGACATTATGCAGTACGGATTTTTTGATGATGAAAATAAAGAATATGTAATAACAAAACCAGATACTCCTGCACCCTGGGCAAACTATCTTGGCTCACCAGAATACGGAGCAATTATCTCTAACAACGCAGGGGGATACAGTTTTGTAAAATCCGGAGCAAATGGAAGAATACTGCGTTACATATTTAACGGCAGTGACACCCCCGGCAGATACATTTACATAAGGGATAATGAAAGCAAAGATTACTGGTCTACATCCTGGCAGCCTGTAGGAAAAAATCTTAATGAATATAAAAATGAATGCCGTCATGGTACAGGCTATACAACTTTTAAAAGCTTCTATTCGGGGATTCAGGCTAAGGCAGCTTATTATGTTCCTTTAGACTCCACTCATGAAGTATGGGCCTTAACTATAAAAAACTGCAGCAATAAAAAACGCAGTCTTACAGTAACAGGCTATGCAGAGTTTACAAATAATTCTAACTATGAACAGGATCAGGTTAACCTTCAGTATTCCCTTTTTATTTCAAGAACCCTTTTTGAAAATAACAAAGTGATACAGCAGATTCACGGAAATCTTTCTGACATAGAAAAATCAAGACCTGTAGATAATAAAATTGAAACCGAAAGATTCTTTGGTCTTGCAGGAGCAAAAGTTTCTTCATGGTGCGGTGATAAGGAATCTTTTTTAGGAAAATACAGAAGTTATAATAATCCTGCCGGTGTAGAAAACGGAGACCTGCACAATATTTCTTCCTATAACGAAAACTCCTGCGGTGCCCTTTCTACAGATATAGAGCTAAAGCCGGAAGAGACAAAAACCATTGCCTTTATAGTTGGAATGAAATATGCAAAAGAAGCAGATAAAATTATAGAAGGATATAAAAACACTCAGCTTACAGTTGAATCCCAGTTAAATGAATTAAAGGAATGGTGGCACAGCAAATTTAATAATCTAAAAGTAAACACACCAGACAAAGTATTTAATTCCATGGTAAATATCTGGAACCCTTACAACTGTTTTATGACTTTTATCTGGTCCAGGGCTGCATCCTTTGTTTACTGCGGCTTAAGAAACGGTTACGGCTACAGGGATACAGTTCAGGATATTCAGGGAATCATTCACCTTAGTCCACAAATGGCTAAAGAAAAAATTTCCTTTATGCTTTCAGCCCAGGTAGATAATGGAGCAGGACTTCCTCTGGTAAAGTTTACCCATAAGGCCGGACATGAAAACACCCCGGATGATCCTTCTTATGTCAAAGAAACAGGTCATCCAGCTTACCGTGCAGATGACGCCCTCTGGCTCTTCCCTACTGTATACAAGTACATTACTGAAATTGGAGATATAAAATTTCTTGACGAAGTAATTCCATTTGCAAACAGAGATCAGGCAAGTGTTTATGAACATCTCAAAAGAGCTATTAACTTTTCTGAAGAACATCTTGGTCCTCATGATTTACCCGCAGGCTTGTACGCTGACTGGAATGACTGCTTAAGACTGGGAGCTGAAGGTGAATCAACTTTTGTAGCAATGCAGTTTTATTATGCAATGACTGTCATGAAAATATTTGCAAAAATAAAGGATGACTATGAATACCTTCTTTATCTTGAAAAGGCACAGGAAGCCCTTAAAAAAAGAATCAATGATTTGTGCTGGGACAAAGACAGATTCATAAGAGGCTTTACAGAAAAAGGTGAAGTTATAGGAAAGCGTAATGATAAGGAAGCTTCCATGTGGCTTAATCCTCAAAGCTGGGCTGTTATTTCAGGGCTTGCTGATGAAAGTCAGGCTAATAAGGCCATGAAGAATGTAGAAAAACTTCTTAACACTGAATATGGTGCAATGCTGATGAATCCACCCTACCACTCCCATGCCTTTGATGGAGCCCTTGCGGTTATCTACAACTGCGGCACTAAAGAAAATGCAGGAATATTTTCTCAGACCCAGGGATGGCTTATTCTTGCAGAAAGCCTAAGGGGAAAGGGTAACAGTGCCTGGAGATACTTTATGGAAAATGCCCCTGCTGCATGGAACGATAAAGCAGAAATAAGAAAAATGGAACCTTTCTGCTACGGACAGTTTACGGAAGGTAAAGACAGCCCCCACTTTGGACGCTCCCATGTTCACTGGCTTACAGGAACAGCATCTACTGTAATGACAGCCTGTGTTGAAGGAATACTTGGCATAAGACCGGTTATAGACGGAATCATTATACAACCTGCAGTTCCGTCTGAATGGAAGAGTTTTACTGTGGAAAAATCTTTCAGGGGAAAAAGGCTTTTTATAAGTGTAGAAAATCCTGAAGGTAATGAATCAGGTATTTCTGAATTCTATGTGAATGGTGAGAAATATTATGACAACTTTATTCCGGAAGAAAAACTCACGGACAAAACAGAAGTAAAAATCATAATGTAGTTGTTTTTGTAATAAAATATTTAAGCAAAAAAAAAGACCACAGCCTTAAAAAAGCCGTGGTCTTTTACTTTAAGAAGTAATACTACTTAAGGTTAATAATAGACTTGTCATAATCAGTTGGTGCAAAGTAACCCATAAGGTTCATAAGAGTTGCAGGCCATGAGCTGATTCCAAGACCATCGTTAAGTTTAGTATTATCGTATTCACCCTTGTATTCAGGGTCATAGATAATAGCAGGAACAGGGTTAAGGGAGTGAGAAGTCTTAGCCTTTGGTGTTCCTTCCTTATCCTTCTTAACTGAACCGTCTTTTGCGTGTTCATACATATCGTCAGAGTTACCGTGGTCAGCTGTTACACACATAATACCACCGGCTTCTTTAATTGCATCACGGATTCTTCCAAGCTGAAGGTCCATACCTTCCATAGAACATACAACTGCATTAAATACACCTGTGTGTCCTACCATGTCACCGTTAGGGAAGTTAAGACGGATATGATCATACTTACCGCTCTTAATTGCTTCGATTACTTTATCAGCAATTTCTGCACACTTCATCCAAGGGCGCTGTTCAAATGGAACAACATCAGATGGAACTTCAACGTAGTCTTCAAGCTTTTCGTCAAATTTACCCTGCTTGTTTCCGTTAAAGAAGTATGTAACGTGTCCGTATTTCTGAGTTTCAGAAATTGCAAGAAGTTTTACACCAGTCTTTGTAAGGTATTCACCCATTGTGCGGTCAATGCTTGGCGGGTTAACAAGGTACTGTGCAGGAATATGTGCGTCTCCGTCGTATTCCATCATTCCGGCATATTCAACTGCAGGTACTCTCTTTCTGTCAAAGTAAGGGAAGTCTGCATCTGCTGCTGTTTCAAAAGCCTTTGTGATTTCAAGGGCACGGTCACCACGGAAGTTAAAGTAAATTACGCTGTCTCCGTCATTGATTGTTCCAACAGGTTTTCCGTTTTCTGCAATTACAAATTCATGCATATCCTGATCAAGAACGCCAGGAACTTCTGCACGGTAAGTTTCAATTGCTTTAGTTGCGCTTTCAAACATACGGCCTTCACCAAGAACGTGAGCATACCATCCGCGCTGAACCATAGACCAGTCTGCATTGTAGCGGTCCATAGTCATATACATACGTCCACCACCGGAAGCGATTCTGTAATCACAGTCCTTAAAAGAAGCAAGATATTCTTCAAGTGGAGTGATGTAATTAAGGGCTGATGTAGGATCTACGTCACGACCGTCAAGAAGGGCATGAACGCGAACTTTTTTAACACCGTCTTTAGCAGCCTGAGCTACCATTGCCTTAAGGTGATCAATATGAGCATGAACGTTACCGTCAGAAACAAGACCGATAAAGTGCATTGTAGTGTTTTTTTCTGCAGCATTTTTAGCAAGCTTCTGCCATGTTGCATCCTTGAACATTGAACCTGAAGAAATGCTTTCGCCTACAAGTTTGGCACCCTGAGCAAATACACGGCCGCAACCCATAGCATTGTGACCAACTTCTGAGTTACCCATGTCGTCATCTGTAGGAAGACCTACAGCAGTACCATGTGCCTTAAGTTTTGTATGAGGACAGTTAGCAGTAAGCCAGTCAAGATATTCCATACGTGAAGCCTTAACTGCATCTCCTTCTTCATACTTTCCATATCCGACACCGTCCATAATTACAAGAACGACCGGACCTCTTCTGCCTTTCCAATTTGGATTTTTTTCCAAAGCGTGCATTGTGTCTGCCATTTTTTATCTCCTAGAAAGTCTAACTGATTTTCAACATCTAAAATTATAGTAAATATGCAATTTTTTTACAATTTACATGAGAAATATTTACATAAGCTTAAAAAAAGCCCGGCTCATAAAAACCAGGCTTAAAAAGAACTATTTACGGCTCTTAAAGCTGCTGCTTATGTAGAGGCCCTCTTCTTTTTCTACAGGAATGTAAAGTTCACCACCAGGAATAGGATCCACAATTACTGCATGTACAAGTACCTTATTGTCTGCAAGAAGGGCAAACCTTGAACCAATATGTTCTTCAGTATACCGGGCAAAACGAAGGGTGGCATCTTCTGTAAAAGTAAAGCTTAAATAATAATCCCCGTCAGATTCATGAAGTTCAACTTTTTCAAAATCGTCATCATTGAAATCTATTTTATTTAAAATCAGGATTTCCTCTCCATCTACATTATAGGCAGTCCTGCCGGCAATATTTTCATCAAAGGGACTGGTTACCTGAGAAATCCTTACAAAACTGGAAGAAGACCTTCCTCCAAATCCGGCAGACTTACAGCCTGTAAAAACAAGGGCTAAAGAAAGGGCAAGAGCAGCAAGTAAAAATCTTTTGTCAGTCATATTTATTCCTCCATGACTTTAAAACATTGAATATATCTTAAATTATTTTTTAACTTTAATACAGTCAGATAAAAGAGCTTTTGCATAGAGAGCGCATCAAGAAAATATAATCTGAATCTTAATTGAAATTAAAAGAAATATAATTTTTTTATCAATATGACAGCCTTACTTTAATTTTGAATTTTGTGAATTAAAATATTTGACCAGAATGGAGAGATTTAAATGAAACTACACAGCCTTAAATTAAAACTTACTATTCTTGTATTGTTAATTGCAATTGTTTCAAACTTAAGCCTTATGCTTATTGCAAGACAATTGTCTACCGCAACCGTAAAAGAAGCAGTTCAGCATCTTATGGATTCAACAACAGAAAATGTCGCAAGTAAAATTACAGCAGGAAACGAACACCACTTCAGACTTCTTGAAGGTCTGGCAGCAAGTGCCGAAGCCAGGGATTTAAATATGGACCTGAAGAAAAAGTGTTCAGATTTTTCAAGCATAAAATCCATAAATACAGTTTACGAAAACATTGCCTACTATACTGCTGATGGAGATTCCTATACTGCAGCAGGAGTTAAAATTAATATGAGCTCCAGCTGCATAAGTTCTACACTAAAAGAATAACAATTCAAAGAAAAAAGATTCTCAATAATATCAATGTATAAAAAAGAAAAACTCCGGATTTCAGGATGCACTTCACACTTCAGTTCACCTTAAAATCCGGAGCCTTTTATTTATTGAAGAATATTTTTTAAATTAAAACCTTTTACTCTGCAGCAGCAAGAGTTGTCCAGTCAAGGGTAACCTTACCTACATAAGGTGTGGATTCATCAGGGTGATTTGATGATGATGAACCTGTACCGTCACAGAACTGAACTCCCATTACATTTGAATTAATGTAAAGCCATACATTGTATTCAGAAGTTTCTGTGTCTACAGGAAGAACCATGGATGTAACATACCTTACTCCACTTTCTGCATCTTCATCTGTACTTGGAGGTTCTGCAGTTTCACCTTCATCACTGATTGTATAGAAAGTTCTTACAACTGAATCATCGCTGTAGTAGCCTGGAACAGAATTACGTGGATCTACAAACACATCACAAGTAACTGTATAAATTGTAACAGTCCCTGTTCCAAGACCTACATCTGCATAATAAGTTCCATCTGTAAATTTAACGATTGATGTATCCTTGTAAACCTTTTCTCCAAATTCTACTCCACCCATAGCATTAACATAGCAGCTGAGGGAAGCAGTGATTGTATATTCACCTTCTACTTTTTTAAGATCAGCATTTACTTCTGATGCAGAAAGTGACAGGGCTTCAGATGAATCAATGGTAACTGTAAGTGATACACTTTCACCTGATTCAGTGTCAGTAAGGGTCATTACATAAGTATCTGCTTCTTCTGAAGAAGGAGTGGCTGAATATGTACCGCTGTAAGACTGAAGGATTTCTGTTGTTGTACTTGCAGTCTGAATACTTACTTCTGCACTTCCTGTATAAGCACTGGCATCAGAATTAAGGTCAGCACTTGTAACTGTAAGGAAAACAGAAGAAAGACTAGAAGAATCAATTCCCCAGAATACATTTTCTCCGGAAACAGCTTCCATGTTTACCTGTGTAAGACTTACATCATCATAAAGGGCTGTAACTCCATCATCTGAAGAAGTAAAAGTTACACTGGCAGCTGCATCTGCATCAGAAGAATCACTGCGGCATTCAAGAAGCCAGGAAGAATCCTCTTCTGTCCAGGATACAGATGAATATGTAACACTTGTATCACCGCTGAAAACTACAGCTGAATCTTCAAGAACAAGAAGACTTACAAGACTGTCACTTGAATCACTTCCTGTAAAATAAGAGCCATAATAAGCAGTATAAGAAGTGCTGCTGCTACTGATCTTTGAATCAAGATCTGTATCATTAGAATTATCTGAATCATTATCTGAACATGACATGATTCCCATACTAAGAACGGCAGATGCCATCATTAAAATAAAAATTTTTTTGAGCATATCGCTTCCTTTTGAAAGTTCCTTTAAAAGAACCTTCCCTTTTTTTTTGTGTATTCCATACGGAATATTAGTATAAGTTAACTAACGCTAACTACTAGAGTAAAAAGACCATATTACTCTCTATTCAAATGGTCAAGAAAGAAAAATGAAAAAAAATCTCAGCTGACAAATTTTGAAAATCATTCTCAAAAAATATTTAAGTTTGTGTTAAACTAAAGACATTATGAAATACATAGCAGAATTATTATCAGAAGAAAAATACCAGCTTGGAGAATCTCCTTTTTATGATCCACGTACAAAATTATTATCCTGGGTTGATATAACGGAAGGTCTTTTTTATATCATGGACGAAAATGGAAATAAAAAACATTTCAACTTTAATAAGCCAATCGGTGCTGCCATGGCTACGGAAAAGAAAGGTCAATATTTAATTGCAGGCAGTGACGGGCTTTATCTTTTATCAGATAATACAAAAGAAAAGCTTCTTGACCTTACTCCCTATTACAAAAGTTATCAGAGATCAAATGATGCAAAAAGTGATCCCGCTGGAAGACTCTGGTTTGGTTCCTCTGTAGATGACGGCATTCACGAAGCAAGCGGTAATTTATTCTGTCTTAATCAGGGAAAGGTTAACTGCATGCAGGCTGATACAAAAATTTCAAATGGTCTTGCCTGGAATAAAGCTGCAAATAAATTTTATTTTTCTGACTCCCTTGAGCACGCTGTTTTTGAATATGACTACAATCTTAAAGACGGCAGCATATCCGGAAGAAAAGTTTTATTTGAAGTAAAGGAAGGAGTGTCTGACGGAATGTGCATTGATACAGATGACAATCTCTGGGTTGCAATCTGGGGAGGACACAAAATAGAAGAAAGAAGTACAAAAGACGGCTCCCTTATTTCTACTGTCCATGTTGATGCAGAAAATGTAAGTTCCTGCTGTTTTTATGGCAAAAACATGGATACACTTTTTATAACAAGTTCCGGTAAAGATTTAAGGGGAAAACACGATGGCTGTCTTTTTACATGTAAAGTAAATGCCAGGGGCCAAGAAAACAATTACCTTAAAATATAAAAAAGACCTGCTGCAATAATCAGCAGCAGGCCCCCATCTTAATAAGTCCTTAATGAATAAGTATTCATTATTTTATAAAATCAACTTTCTCAGTCTCCTGTTGAAACAGTTGTTGCATAAATAACTGTATCTGTTGAAATGTTATTTATATCTTCAGAATTAATAGTTATTGGTGTACTTCCATCTGTATCAAGGTAATAGAAAGTACAGCTGGGCAGAAAATACAGCAGCTTTTCTTGAAATGAAGGCAATTAAAGGCTGATTGTTTAATCATCAGCAATTTCCTGTATAATGGAAGAAACCCAACATAGGAGTAAGGCTGACGAAAAAAGCGAAATACTTATGCTGGATAGAGAAATATAAAGGACAGGCATGAACTGAATGTTATGGATTATTTTACCTAAACTTAACATTCAGTTCATTGCTTTTTTACAGAAAGAGTCTATAAATTAAGTATGATCTATATATTAGAAGATGATGAAAGCATCAGAAAACTTATAAGTTACTCTTTACAGAGTCAGGGATATGAAACTGAAGGTTTTGAACGGCCTTCACATTTCTGGGAAGCTATAGAAAAAGCTCTTCCTCAACTTATACTTCTTGATATAATGCTTCCTGAAGAAGACGGAATTTCAATTCTGAAAAAAATCCGTTCCAGCAGCAAAACTACAGCAATTCCGGTCATCATGCTTACAGCCAAAGATACTGAATATGATGTTGTTACAGGACTGGACTCTGGGGCAGATGACTACATCACAAAGCCTTTTGGAATGATGAATCTTGTATCCAGAATAAAGGCTGTCCTCCGCCGATATGATAAAAATAAGGCTAAAAAAGAAAAACTTCAATACAGTGGAATAACAATAGACGAAAACCAGCATTCCGTATATGCCGGAGACCGTCAGATTTTCCTCACTGTAAAAGAATTTGACCTTCTCCTCCTGCTTATGAAAAACCGTGGAAATGTACTGACAAGAGAGCAGCTTATGGAATCCATCTGGGAGCTTTCGTCAGACGTAGAAAGCAGAACCGTTGACGTTCATATACGAACCTTAAGGCAGAAACTTGGGGAATATGAAAAAAACATAGAAACAATACGTGGAGTGGGATATAAATTTATATGAAAAAATCATTAACCTTCAGAATCTTTATAAATACTTTTTTAGTCGGAACCCTTATTTATTTTATCTGTGCCCTTCTTTTTATTTCCAACATGTACAAATATTTTGAAGAACAGATTTTTTCTGAACTTAAAACAGAAAGCATATTCCTTGAAAACTATGCGCTTAATGATCAGTTTACTGAACTTTCTTCACTACAAACTTCAAACAGAATTACCCTGATTCACCCAGACGGCTCCGTTTATTTTGATAATACAGTTGACTCTGCCAGTATGGAAAACCACGGTACAAGACAGGAATTTATGGAAGCTTTGGAAAAAGGGGCTTCAACAGTTTCCCGCTTTTCTTCCACAATGACCGAAAAAACACTTTACTACGCAAGGGAACTTAAAAACGGAAATGTTCTCAGAATCAGCTGCAACCAGCATTCCATATGGGTACTTCTTCTGGGAATGAGCCAGACACTTCTTCTTATGTTTGTAATAGCAATAATAATCTCTGCACTTTCAGCTTCTTTCATAAGTAAAAAGGTAACTGACCCCCTTAACCTTATAGATCTGGAAAATCCTGAAGAATCAGAAGTTTACGAAGAACTTACTCCTTTTACAAAAAGAATCGCAGAAGAAAACTATGAAAAGACTCAAAGGGAAGAACTGAGACAGCAGTTCAGTGCAAATGTCAGCCATGAACTAAAAACACCTCTTACCAGCATCAGTGGATTTGCAGAAATCTTAAAATCCGGTGATACGGACAAACAGACTACCATGGATTTTGCATCTACAATTTATAGTGAAAGTCAGAGAATGATTACTCTTGTAAATGATATTATAAAACTGTCAAAGCTGGACGAAAAATCAATCAGTCTTGAAAAAGAAGCTCTCAGCCTTAGAACAATAGCAAGGGATGTAATGCACGTTCTTGATGCAGAAGCACAAAAAAAAGGTGTTTCCATAAACCTGACAGGAGATTCAGGGCTTATAAATGGTGTTCAGCCTGTAATTTACGAAATGGTCTATAATCTTGTAGACAACGCAATTAAATACAATAAAGAAAATGGAAGCGTCACTATAAACATACTGAACATGCTTTCTGAAAATGAAAATGTAAGGGGAAGAGTCATTCTTACGGTAAAAGATACAGGAATAGGTATTCCGGCAGACGAAAAAGACCGTATTTTTGAACGTTTCTACAGAATTGATAAGAGCCGTTCAAAACAGAACGGAGGAACAGGTCTGGGGCTTTCAATCGTAAAACATGCTGCAAAATATCATGATGCCAGCATTCTTGTAAACAGCGAACCATCAAAAGGCAGTACTTTTACAGTAATTTTTCAGATATAAAATTTACAAAGATTTTACATAACTTATGTTTTTTTAGCTTCTAAATTGACATATAGTTTAAGTATGATTCTTAATATAACAGGTCAATTACTAGGATTTGCAGGTTCCCTCTGTCTCCTGCTTTTTGGAATGAACATGCTTTCTGACGGTATTCAGAAAGGAGCAGGCAGCGGGCTGCAAAAACTTGTGGCCAAGATAACGGAAAATCGTTTTTATGCAGTTCTAACGGGTATAGGCGTAACGGCCCTGATACAAAGTTCAGGTGCAACTACCGTAATGGTAGTAAGTTTTGTAAATGCCGAAATCCTTTCACTGGAACAGGCAATTGGTGTTATTTTTGGTGCAAATATCGGTACTACGGTAACAGCCTGGATAGTTTCTTTTTTTGGCTTTAACTTTTCAATTTCTGCTGCAGCAATTCCCCTTTTTGGCTTAGGCTACATTCTTAAATACTTCAAAAAAACTAAGATACATAATTTTGCAGACTGTTTTATGGGCTTTGCCCTTCTCTTTATGGGGCTTGGACTTTTAAAAGAAAGTCTTACGCTGGGTCCGGCAGCTGCAAGGATTTTTACTGCTATTTCCAGTTTTGGAATAGGCGGAATTCTTCTTGGTATCTTAATCGGTGCAATAATTACAGCCTTAATTCACTCAAGCTCAGCCATGACAGCCATCGTACTTACCATGGCCGCTAACGGAACTTTAAGCTGGGAATTAAGTGCAGCAATAGTTCTTGGAAGTAATATCGGTTCTACAATAGATGCCGTAATGTCAAGTTTTGGTGCAACTACAAATGCCAAAAGAACAGCTTTTGTTCACGTTGCCTTTAACGTATCAGGTACAGTAATAGCCCTTCTTATCTTTAAGCCTTTCCTGACACTTATTGATTTTATTGTTCCTGAAGTTCCTGCAGAAAACATAACAATTCATATTGCAATGCTTCATACAATTTTTAATCTTTGTGCCACATTATTATTTATTCCTTTTGTAAAACAGATAGCTGACATTGCGAGAAGATTTGTTCCTGAATCAGATAAAGAAAAAGATGCTCATTATCATATGCCTGCAATTATGCCTTATTCAAGAATGAGCGCAGATCTTTATATCTATCAGATTCATGCAGAAGTAAGTAAAATGGCTGCAAAAGTCATGGAAATGTTTGATGCAATCTGTAATTCCTTCTTTAATCCTCAGATATCTGAAGAAGCAAAGGAAAATGTCAACCAAATAGAAAATTATATTGACGAGATGAATGCAGGTATCAGTGACTTCCTTCAAAAATGTTCAAGACTTCCTAATGCAAATTCTTCAGACAGGCATCACTTTACTAAACTTATTCACATTACCGATGCTCTTGAAAACCTCAGTGATGAAACCTGTTCCTTAATGCATACAGCAAAAAAATATATAACAAATAAAAGCTACGACCTTAAGGATGAAAGAACAAAAGAAATCACGGATTATCTTGAACTTCTCCGTATCTTTTTTGAACAGGCATGTACCTACTTTACAATGGGCATTAACGAAAAAGAAAAGAAAAACGGTCAGATTCTTGAAGAAAAAATTAATGAAAACAAACACACTCTTAAGAAAGCCAGCCGCAAAAGAATTGAAAGCGGAGCAGATGTTAAAAAAGAACTCAGATACATCGATATGGTACGTAAAATTGAACGTTCCGGCGACTGTATCTGGGCAATAATTCAGGCTTTATAAAAAGAAAGTCCGCTGCATAAAAACAGCGGACTATTTTTTTTAATTAAATGAATAAGATAAACCTAATTCAAATTCAGGAAGGAATACAGCATTTTTCCTTTTAATTAAAATATTTGAATCCATTTCTTCAAGGGCCAGCTTATCATCATTAAAGGCAGCAGAAAGAATAAAGCCTGTAACAATCTTTACTTTATCTACAGGCTTATATCCTGCAGCAAGTCTTAAAGATGGATAATAGCCATTGTCAGAATCGGAATCTTCAGGATCAAGTTTTTTTCCAAAGAAAACCTGATTTCCTGCAACTTCAAAATCAAAATCAAATTTTCCTATGCTATATCTTGAACCTATACCAAAATAAACGCCGTAGTATTCATCTTCTTCAATCCATGGGCTGGCATACCATACCACCGGAGTACTGTATCCAAGAACACAATAAAGATTACTGTTACCTGATGTAATTGAATGCCTTAAGTTTAAGTTGGAAGTAAGGGCAAGTTCATATTCCAGTAAACCGTTACGGGAGATATTAAGAAGTCCCAGCTGAAAACCATCTGATTCCTTTGCATAGTTAATAAGACCAATCTGTACACCATTTTGTGAAAGATAATCAGTAACGTTAAGAACTCCTGCTGCCTGAAGACCTGTAATACTGTCAGCAAAATTAAGAACACCAGATGCCTGAAAACCATTTAATGCACCAGCATTGTTAACTATACCTGCAGCCTGAAGTCCTGAAAAATCATCAGATGTATTAAAGATTCCTGCTGTCTGTAATCCTTGAAAATCATCTGCTTTATTAAAAATACCTGCTGTCTGAAGGCCTGAAAAATTACGGCTGTTATTAAAGATACCTGAAGCCTGGATACCATTAACATCATGTGAAAAATTAAATACACCAGATGCCTGAATACCGTGAATATCATGAGCTGAATTAAATATTCCCGCAGCCTGAATACCGTGAATATCATGTGCTGCATTAAATATTTCTGCTCCCTGAATACCGTGAACTTCTTTTGCATAACTGATTAAGGCAGAAAGCTGAACACCTTTAATAATTTCTGCAGAGCTTATACCGGCACTTGTCATTACACCCTTTACTTCATAAGCACTGGTATTAAAAAGACCTACAGAACAGTTAGTATAAATATCTTTATGAAGGAGAGATGAAAATTCATTCATCACAAAAGAAAAATCCAGAGGCATCCAGGCAAGATCTACTTCCTTATCTTCTTCATCTTCATCATCTGAATCTTCACCACCATCAGAAGAAGAATCTCCACCTCTAAGTCTTGTAACTTCAAGATTTGTAGAATTAAGATTAGATGACTTTAAATCATAAACCTTACCAGAAGTCAAAGTAAACTTTCCCTGTTTTGTATTTGAATCACTGATTACAACAACATTGTATGTATCTTCTTCAAGGGCAAGATAAACCGGAGAAGACTGAAGCTTATTGATTTCTGAGATAAGCTTGCCTTCTGTGTTGCGGATTATAACCCTTCCCTTAACATCAGAAGCAATACGAACTACACAATCAGAAGAAGAAATATCAGAAAGAACCAGATCTCCTGAACCTACAAGAGTAATATTATAATTAGGATGCTGAGGTCCTGCTGAAGATTTTTCTGTCTTGTAAAGAGTTTCGTTAAAGGCATAGGAATAAAGTTCATTAAGGGTTACCCTCTTATCTCCTGAACTGTCTGCAGCACCTCTAAGACCTGTAAGCATGGCACTGGTAAAGAAAGAAGAGCCGATTTCATCAGACTCCTGGGAAAATTCCTGTGAGGAACTTGATGATAAATAAGCATGTCCTTTTACAACAGATGAATCATCTACAAGGAAAGGCTTCTGTCTCTGTCCACCCTTTGTGCGGATAAAGTTTCCGGAATAGCAGGAATCAAGAATAACAACATGAACGTCACTTGGAACACTGCTGATTGCAGCCTTAAGCTGAGAATAGGAATAAGTTTCCTTACCAAGAAGAAGGGAATCCTCATCTGAATGACCTGAATAATAAAAAATAAATTCAGTACGGCTGGCTTTATTTTTGTTATTCAGAATTTTATGGGAAATATCGTCCATGGCCTGATCAAGATCATCTTTTCCTGGTTCAAGAAGAAGTATTCCGTTTGCCTTGGAAACACCTCCGATTTCTGACATTGTTTTCTGAAAAGCCATTGCATCAGTTGCAGCGTACATAAGTTTTTCATGATCTTTTCCTGCATTATTACAGCCGGCAAAAATTGCATAGCGTTCTACTTCAAGTGCAGAAATAAAAGCTGCTGATAAAAGCAGAAGCATATTCATTAAAATTGTTTTTTCTGTAAACATCTTTATTCTCCTCATAACAATTTCTCCTTTTTGTTTAATTATTTTTCCTGAGAGTAAACACTGCAGAAGAACATCCTTCCGGTAGATAAGAAGCCTTCTCCAGATAACTCAGTGTCAAAGTATCTTTTTCTATATTTTCTATATCAGAAAGATTGAAGCTTTTATTTGATGCTGCAAAAATAAAACACTCGTAGTCTGGAGCATTATCAAGTGAATAAGAAAACGGCAGTGGAACTTCTTCACCTGTTTTTTCAAGTTTAGCAGCCTCCCATCCCTGTTCAGGGAAATGTCTTGTAATATTACCATTACCATCAACACTAAAAATAATTCCGTAGTCGTAAAGTCCTGGTACATATGTAATCTGAATCAAATCATTTTCTTCTGCCAGCTCCCCATTTTTTAACTGAACAACATCCTTACCTTCCTGACAGTAAAGCCTGATTTTATTTGAACCGTTTCCCTTAATCCTTATACCATCAGATACAGGTACTGTATGTTCCTTTCCCTTCAATAAAACAGGAAAAGCAAAGGCCAGTACAAGAATTGCAGCAGCAGAAAATTTTACAAGAGTATAAACTGTTTTTCCGGCTCTTGATGTTGTTCTCTTTTTAAGAAGAGCCTTAAAATATTTATCCTCTGCAAGATCAACAGGATAAGTTTTGATTATTTCTTCATCTGATTCTCTAAGCTGATCAAGAGCTTTTGTAAGTTCATCTTTTCCATAAAGCTGGTAATAGTCTTTTTCGTTTTTTTCACCAAGAAGTATTTCTTCTAAAAGTAACTGTGGAATCATATGCACTCCTTTGAGTTTTGTGTCCTGCTCATTATTTTGATTGAATATTTTCTAAGTTCAGATATCCTTTTACGGACTCCCGAAACCGACATTTCAAGCTGACTGGCTGTTTCTTCCAGAGTATAACCATCTACAAAATGCAGGGTAGCTATAAGGGAATCCCTGGAATCCCTTCCGGCAAAAATACTTTCCAGAATCATAGAAGCTTCAATTTTATCTTTTTCTACATCTGAAAAATCATCTGCCATTGACTCTGCAATTTCATCAAAATCAACTGCCTGCCTTAATTTTTCTGACCTGATTTTATTCAGGCAGACCCTGGTTGCTGTTACATAAAAAAGGCTTGCGCAGACATTTTTTATAGAGCTGGAATTGTCCATGATTCTCAGAAAAACATCCTGCATGGCATCAAGAGCCTGATCTTCATCCTTAAGGATTGAACGGCAGCGTCTTAAAACCATAGGGGCATATTTTCTGTATAACCCGGCAAAATCATCCTTTGTCAAAGCTTTCATCTTTTCAAAATAACTCCGTCATTTAATAGGACACATAAAGAAGAGCAAAGTGTTACTTTTTTTTTAAGGAAATTAAGATTTCTTAAAATAAGTTTAATATTTTTATTACTTTTATGTCAAATAGAGCCATTTTTCTCAGGAATTTACAAAAGCATTACAAAATCTTTTTTTTTCTTTAACAGGAGCTCATTAAATTACCTGTGTAATCAGTTTAGAGACTGATAAGGAGAAAAAAAATGAAAAAGCTTTTCGGAAAGGTTATCGGCCTTAAAACAATGACAGTTTTAATCTGTTCAGCAGCAGTACTTTCTTTTGCAGGATGCAATTCAAAGTCATCAGCTTTCAACAAAAACACAAGCATCAATGTATTAAGCAGGGAAGAAGGTTCAGGTACAAGGGGTGCCTTTATCGAAATTTTTGGTATCGAAAAGAAAGGAGAAGACGGTAAAAAAGTAGATTACACAAGCGAAGAGGCAATGATAACAAACTCAACAGCAGTAATGCTTACTACAGTTGCAGGTGATCCTTCTTCAATCGGCTATGTTTCCTTAGGTTCCCTTAATGACAGCGTTAAAGCCCTTAAAATTAATGGAGCAGAAGCAAGTGTTGAAAACATTCAAAAAGGAAGCTATGAAATCTGCAGACCATTCAACATTGCAGTTAAAGAAGAGTTGTCTTCGGCAGCAGAAGACTTTCTCAACTACATTCTCAGTTCTGACGGACAGGATGTAATTGCAGCAAATAAATGCATCCGCCTTGCAACAAGTAAAAACTACACAACAAGTAAGGCCTCAGGAAAAGTTGTAGTATCAGGTTCTTCTTCTGTTTCACCTGTTATGGAAAAACTTATCGAAGCCTATAAAGTTGTAAATCCAAATGCCAGTATTGAACTTCAGACTTCTGATTCAACTACAGGAGTTACCAGTGCAATAGATGGAACCTGTGATATTGGAATGGCAAGCCGCAGCTTAAAAGCTTCAGAAAAGGCAAAGGGTGTAAGGGAAATTACAATTGCCATAGATGGAATTGCAGTAATCGTAAACAAAAAGAATACAGTTGACGGATTAAACAAAACACAGGTAGAGGAAATCTTTACAGGTGACACTACAAAATGGAATCAGATAATCAAATAAAATGAAAGCAAAGGAAAATATTTTCAAGATTATTTTCCTGATGACCGCTGGTTTTTCGATACTGGCGGTTATTCTTATCTGTTTCTTTCTGTTTACAAATGGTATTCCGGCAATGAACAAAATCGGACTTACAGAGTTTATAAGCGGAAAAAAATGGAAACCTGGAAATGATCTTTACGGCATACTTCCTATGATACTTGGAAGCATTTATGTAACTGCAGGTGCTGTACTTATTGGAGGCCCTGTAGGTTTGATGACAGCAGTTTTCCTCGCAAAATTCTGTCCCCCTAAACTACATAAAATCATAAAACCTGCTGTTGATCTTATGGCAGGAATCCCAAGTGTTGTATACGGATTTTTTGGTCTTATGACACTTGTTCCCCTTATCAGGGATATATCAGGAGGCAGCGGAAGTTCAATGTTATGTGCAATTGTTCTTCTGGGCATAATGATACTTCCGGTAATTATTTCTGTTTCCGAAAGTGCCCTTAATGCAGTTCCAGCTTCCTACTATGAAGGAGCAAGAGCACTGGGAGCAAGTCATGAAAACGCAGTCTTTTTTACCCTGCTTCCGGCAGCAAAAAACGGAATCTTTGCAGGAATAATTCTCGGAACAGGACGTGCGATTGGAGAAACCATGGCTGTTGTTATGGTGGCAGGAAACCAGGCACGAATGCCAAAGGGACTTACAAAGGGAATCAGAACTTTAACCAGCAATATCGTAATAGAAATGGGATACGCTGCTGAACTTCACAGGGATGCCCTTATAGCAACAGGTGTCGTACTTTTTGTATTCATACTGCTGATTAATCTTTCTTTTAATCTGATCAGAAACCGGGGAAAATTATGAAATCACGAATATTAAGACTAAGTGTATATCTGTGTGCTGCGATTACGGCCGCCATTCTTATAATTCTTACAGGCTACATCCTTATAGAAGGAATTCCAAATATGAATACGGCTCTTTTCAGCCCCAAATACACCAGCCAAAACTGTTCAGTAATTCCGGCTCTCGTAAATACACTTACCATAACAGTAATTGCCTTAGGCATAGCAAGTCCTCTGGGAATTGGAGCCGCGATTTATCTTGTTGAATACAGTTCCAGGGGAAACCGTTTTGTAAAGATTGTAAGACTTACAGCAGAAACCCTTACAGGTATTCCTTCGATTATCTATGGTTTATTCGGAATGATACTTTTTGTAAGTACCTTCAAATGGGGCTATTCAATTCTTGCAGGAAGTATGACTCTGGCTATCATGGTTTTACCTACAATAATGAGGACAACAGAAGAAGCCCTTCTTGATGTACCGGACATTTACAGGGAAGGAAGCTTTGGACTTGGAGCGGGAAGACTCCGAACAGTTTTTAAAATAGTACTTCCATCAGCAGTACCAGGAATTCTCAGCGGAATCATTTTGAGCACCGGCCGTATAATTTCAGAAAGCGCAGCACTTATCTATACTGCAGGAACTGTTGCACAGATACCGGCCAGTATTTTTGGAAGCGGAAGAACTCTTGCAATCCACATGTATGTTCTCAGTGGTGAAGGACTTCATACCAGTCAGGCTTTTGCAACTGCTGTTGTACTTTTAGTTATGGTAACAGTCGTAAACTTTATTACAGGTATCATTGCCAGAAAAATAAGTAAATAATTTACAGGGAATTTACACAATCTTTTTACAAACATTACTTAAAGAACATAGAGTTTAGATATGAATAAGATAGAAATAAAAGACCTTAATTTGTATTATTCAGATTTTCAGGCTTTAAAAAACATTAATCTGAATATACCTGAAAAAGAAATTACAGCCTTCATCGGTCCCAGCGGCTGTGGTAAATCAACCCTGCTCAAATCAATTAACAGAATGAATGATATGGTCGCCGGCTGTAAAATCCAGGGTCAGATTATCATCAACGGAAAAAACATATTAAACAAAAATACTGATGTTAACCTGCTTAGAAAAAATGTAGGCATGGTTTTTCAAAAACCAAATCCTTTTCCTATGAGCATATATGATAATATCGCTTACGGACCTAGAACCCACGGAATAAAAAAACGCAGTGAACTGGACCAGATTATAGAAAACTGTCTCAGGGATGCAGCAATCTGGGATGAATTTAAGGACAACCTTAAAAAGTCAGCCCTTGAGTTAAGCGGAGGTCAGCAGCAGAGACTTTGTATAGCAAGAGCCCTTGCAGTTCAGCCTGACATACTTTTAATGGATGAACCAACTTCTGCCCTTGATCCTATTTCTACTTCAAAGATTGAAGACAGCGTTCTTGAGCTTAAAGAAAAATATACGATTGTAATTGTAACACACAATATGCAGCAGGCAGTCAGAATAAGTGACAGGACAGTATTTTTTCTTCTGGGAGAAATAATCGAAAGCGGTAAAACAGAAGAAATATTCAGCCGGCCTTCAAACAAAAAAACAGAAGATTATATTACCGGCAGATTCGGATGATTACAATATTAAAGAGGTATTAAAATGAGAACACGTTTTGACGAAGAACTAAACAAGTTGAATATTTCAATCATCAATATGGGCAAAATAATTGAAATTGCCATTGAAAGTTCCATGCTTGCCTTAATGGGAAGAGATAAAGATGCAGCAAGTCAGGTCGCCGCTAATGATGAAAAAATAAACGAAATGGAAAGGGATATAGAATCACAATGCCTTAAACTTCTTCTTCAGCAGCAGCCTATGGCAACAGACCTGAGGCTTATCACAGCAGCCTTAAAGATGATTACAGATATGGAACGCATAGGTGACCACGCTGTAGACATAGCAGATCTCGTATCAAACGTACCTGACTGTAAATATGGAAAAATGAAAGAGATTACGGAAATGTCAACTGAAATAATCAGTATGCTCCACGAAGCAATTGACTCCTATATAAACAAGGATTATGACAAGGCAAAAAATGTTATCTGTCATGATGACATAATCGATAATCTTTACCATGGAATCAAAAAAGATCTGGTACAAAAAATCAGGGAAACAAATGAAGGAGAAACAATACTTGATTATTTACTCATAGCTAAATATATCGAACGTATTGGAGACCATGCAGTAAATATTGCTGAATGGGTAATATTTGCACTTACAGGCAAACATAAGTAAGAATGATTTTTTACAGATTATAAGTTATAATAATAAGAATGAAATCACCAAAAGAAATAAACATTAATGACAAACTTTTAACCATTACAAAACAAATAGTAAACCTGGATCCATCAGGAGACCAGCTTCCCCTACAGATTATGGAAATTCTGGTAAACGATGAAGAAATACAGCACATTCAGGATTATGCTAATACAGTTTCTATTGTAAGGCTTGGCTTTAATGATCACGGACCTGTTCACATGAGGACTGTGTGCAGAAATTCCCTTAAGATGCTTAAGATACTTCACGAAGCAGGAATCCAGACTTCCCTTGAAAAAGAACAGACAGGAACTTTTCTGGACAGCGTTTCTGCAGTAATAATTGCCTCTTTTATGCATGACTTTGGAATGACTTTAGGAAGACAGGACCACGAACTTTATTCAGGAATAATTGCTTTTGAAATCATCAACAGAATACTTAATAAAGTTCTTCCGGAAGAAAAAGACCTTAAAAGAAAAGTTGTAATTCGTTCCCTTGCCCTTGAAGGAATAATCGGGCACATGGGAACCAGAAGAATTCATTCCATAGAGGCCGGCATTATCCTTATAGCAGATGGCTGTGACATGACAAAAGGAAGGGCCAGAATTCCAATGGAACTTAACAGAACTCCATCTGTTGGAGACATACACAAGTATTCTGCAAACTCAATAGAAAAAGTTCAGATTATACCCGGACAGGAAAAACCTGTCAGGATAGAAGTAAACATGAGTGCTGACGTAGGATTTTTTCAGATAGAAGAAGTCCTTCTGCAGAAGATTAACTGCAGCCCGGCAAAATCTCTGGTAGAACTTTACGCAGGTGTTGACGGAGCTGAATTAAAAAAATATCTCTAAAAAATTTTAGATTTTATAATCCTTAACATTCATAACCATTCCCTCTTTGTTTTCCTTGAATCCCAGGGCAAGATAAAGAGGGAATCCTTCTTCTGTAGCATCAAGTGTAATTTCGCTGCAACCCTTTTTTACAGTTTCATCAATTAAAAGCTTAAGCATACTTTTTGCAATCCCCTGACGCCTGTAGTTTTTATTCGTATAAACATTCATCAGATGAGCTCGTTTTCCGGAAGGATGATCATATGTGGGCATAATAGTTATATAACTTACAGAAGCACACCCTATTATTTTCTTATCATCCTTTGCAAAAACTGTGGTATGATTTCCATTTAAAAAATATTCCCTGGAAGCAGAAATGAGCTGGGGAGAAAAGTCTTCCTCATCTTTCATTGAATTTACAATCCTGAGCATTTCAAGACGCACTTTCATAAAATCATTTATATCATCAACACAAGCTTTTACAATTTCTACCATATTAATTCTTTCCTTTATTAAATTGAATTTTTACAAAATACATAATACAAAACAACTATTTACCTTGCAACTTCAAGAAGTTCACTTGCAGCATCAGCAGAAGATTTTCTTCCTGTTACATAAGCGTATGCATTATCACTAAAAGAAAGGATAAGACTGTTGTCATCCATAAAGGGAAGCATTTTATTTATATTTGCAGAATTAAAACGTATTTTCATAAGGGCAGTATACTGCATGGATTCAAGTTTTTTTTCTTCCATAAGAGCCGTAAAAGCTTTATTGCTTACAGGAACACCTTTATCATTTTTCTGCATAAGGGCAAAATCCCTGTCATTAAGAAGATAGTCCACAAGCATTGCAGCCTGCCGTGGATACTTACAGTCCTTTTTTATTGCATACATGGATGCAGGTTTTAAATACCATCCGGATTCAACTGAATCTGGCTTTGTAATAAAATCACCAAGAACAGGCCTGCCTCCAAGTTCGCTTACTTCCTTTATAAATACCGAAGTTTCATTGCACCATAAAACTGAGCCTGCAATTTTATTTTCCCTTAAACCATTTAGCTGAATACCGTCATTAAGAGAATAGATAACATTTTCATCATCAAGTTTCTTTACAAAATCAAGGATTATGATTAGTTCATCCCTGCCTATATTAAGACTTCCGTCATCATTAAAAATTCTCTGGGAATAAGTCTGTTCAAACCATGCAAGGGTAAGAAAAAATAAATGCCGCTTGCTGATTGTAAAAACATACATATCATGCTTTTTAAGTTCTGCAGCCATTTCAAATAGTTCGTCCCAGGTTGATGGAATTTTTAGTGAATACTTTTCCAGAACATCCATATCAAAAACAGGGATAGCAGTATTAAAGGCAACAGGAATGGCATTAAGCTTTCCTTCTATTGTTCCAAAGGATAAATCATCAAGGGTAAAATTATAAAGATCAATATAGTCAGAAAGTTCATTAAGATTATAAAAGGATTTTCCATCAGCTGAATATTTGTAAAGCCAGTCAAAATTAATAAGCATTACATCTGCACATTGACCGGAATCAAGTTTCTCCTGAAAAGTTTTTTCATATTCATTCCATGAAGTATAAGAGGGTTCGACTTTTATTGCAGGATGTTTTTTTTCAAAATCACTGATACCTTCCAGAGTATACTTACATCTGTCTTCCTTACCCCACCAGGAAAAAGTTATATTACATTCC